>JBPOIN010000162.1:0-10322 GCA_052034445.1 Pseudomonadota bacterium
TGCGCTGCGTGAGTGTGGTCCACAGGATGTGGGTCATGCAGGGCTCATCGTCGTGGCAGTTGGCCTTGCCGCCACACATCGTGGCGTCCAGCGGCTCATCGACGGCGCGGATGATGTCGGCCACCGACACCTCGACGAGCGGCTTGGCAATGCAATAGCCGCCGCCGGGACCGCGCACGCTGACCACCAGGGCATGGCGTCGCAGCTTGCCGAACAGCTGTTCGAGATACGACAGGGAAATCTTCTGCCGTTCGCTGATGCCCGCCAGCGTCACGGGGCCATCTTCCTGGCGCAGCGCCAGATCGATCATCGCGGTGACAGCAAAGCGGCCTTTGGTCGTCAGTTTCATGGTCTGCCTCGGTAGTTGATGAGATCGCCGCCCGCTGGCTGTTCAGGCTATGACTTTGGGGGCAAGGCTCAATGAAGCAACTATACAAATCCCGACAAAAACAGTCAACTAATTAGTTAACTATTTTACTCAGGTAATTCGGATCGAACTGGTCGGCAGTCGCGGTGTCCGTCTCGGTCTGCACCAGATGGATGCCGGCGTTTTCGAGGCGTTGCAGCAACTGTTCGATGCGCCGGTCGGTATCCACGGCATGATCCAGCAGCCCATGGATCGCCTTGGCAAGCGGGTCATCCTCGGCACGCGTCACGGCATACGCCGAAAAGCCCATCTTCTCGGCCTTCTCCTCGCGTGCCTGCTCGCGCGCCGTCTCGATGATGCGCGCTGGAATGCCGACCGCTGTCGCGCCTGCTGGAACATCGCGCACCACCACGGCATTCGAGCCCACGCGCGCCCCCTCGCCCACCACGATCGGCCCGAGCACCTTGGCGCCGGCCCCGATCACCACGCCGCGCTTGAGCGTGGGATGGCGCTTGCCACCACTCCAAGAAGTGCCGCCCAGCGTGACGCCGTGATACAGCGTGCATTCATCCTCGATTTCGGCGGTCTCGCCGATCACCTCACCCATGCCATGGTCAATGAACACGCGCCGGCCAATCGTCGCACCGGGATGGATCTCGATGCCCGTCAACCAGCGCGTGAAATGCGAAATCCAGCGCGCCAGCCAGCGCAAGCGCTGCCCCCACAGCCAGTGCGACAAACGATGGATCTGCAAGGCGTGCAGGCCCGGATAGCAAGTCAGCACCTCCCAGGCCGAACGCGCGGCAGGGTCGCGGTCGAAGACGCAGGCGATGTCTTCACGCAGACGGCTGAACATGGGGCAGGACTCCAGAATATCGAACTGCGGGAATATAAAATTCCCCGCAATTTTGGTCAACTTTTACAACCCAATTTGCCACAATTCATGCGACACTTTGCGGTTGTATATGACATTTCGCAGTGCCTCGACTGCTCGCATACCATCCTCCGGCAAACACAAGCCGCAGACCAGTCGACGGATTCGGTAATCAACTCATATTGCCCAATACCCATGTCCACGATCATTCTCATCACTGGCGCAATGATTTTTCTCGCCCATTTCCTCTCGTTGCTGTTCCGCAAAACCAACATACCGGATGTCCTGGTTCTGATGGGAATCGGTCTGCTGTTAGGCCCGTTATTGGGCTGGGTCGAAGCTGCTGACTTCGGCAAAATCGGCCCGGTGATCGCAACCATTGCACTGGTCGTCATTCTTTTCGAAGGCGGCACGTCGCTCCGGCTTGACGTCATGAGCGGCGCCCTGCGCGCCACCAGCATTTTTGCCATGGGCTGTTTCATGTTAACTGCCCTCATCATTGCTGGCGGTGGCGTGCTCCTGCTGCAACTCGATGTATTGCCAGCGACCATCCTTGGCGTAATTCTGGCTGGAACCTCGTCCGCCGTGGTCATTCCGATGGTCGAATCCCTGCGCCTGGGAGAAAAAGCCGGCACCATCCTGGTGCTGGAATCAGCGCTGACCGACGTGCTGTGCATCGTCGGCGTGGTCGCGCTGTTGCAGATATTCACACAAGGAGAAATCGAGGCGGGAAAATTGATTGGCGGCGTCCTCTCCTCGCTGGTATTCGCCGCGATCATTGGCATTCTCGGCGGACTCGGCTGGTTGCTGATACTGGGCAAGGTGCGGGATTTTCCGAACACCATCTCATCCACCATTGCCTACGCCTTCATTGTTTATGGCGCCAGTGAATTTCTCGGTTTTTCGGGGGCGATTGCCGCCATGTCACTGGGCATCACGCTGACCAACTTTGAGCAGATGGGGGTCCGTCGATTCGCGCCATTCCAGCACAAAGTGGAAGCGCTGACCTCCATTGACAAAGCCTTCTATCGCGAGGCGGTATTCCTGCTAAAGACCTATTTCTTCGTTTATCTTGGCATTTCAATCCGCTTTACCGGCTGGATGCCCATCCTGGTTGCCTCCGGCATGATGAGCTTGGTGTTCGTCATGCGAGTCTGGTTGACACGCGGCACCCTGCGCGACCCGGTCTATTCCGGTCGCGATCTGGCCATAGTATCCATGCTGGCGCCCAAAGGCCTCGCCGCCGCAGTCCTTGCCGGCGTGCCTTTACAATATGGCGTGCCGGGGGCAGAACTGATCCGCGATACGACTTATATGGTAGTGCTCGTCAGTATCGCCCTCTGCGCACTCTTGATCGTCAGCTATTCGGCGCGCCCGGTGCGCTCGCTTTACAACACCCTCCTTGGTCGCCCCAGCGATGATGAAAGTTAACCCATGATCCTGACACGCGCCTTTGTCGAATTCTTCGAATCAGAAAAATCCGGCGCCGCACTATTGGCCGGCTGCACCCTGCTGGCGCTCGGCATCGCCAATTCGACCCTCGGTCCGGATTACCTGCGATTCTGGCAAACCGGATTTGCCGGCCTGACAGTGGAGCACTGGATCAACGATGCCCTGATGGCGGTGTTCTTCCTGCTCATCGGCCTGGAGATCGAACGCGAACTGTATGTCGGCGAACTGGCCAATTTCCGCCATGCCCTGCTGCCCATCGTCGCCGCGCTGGGCGGCATCGTCGCACCGGCCGGGATTCACTACGCACTGAACGCCGGCACCCCGACCCAACCCGGCGCCGGCATTCCGATGGCGACCGACATCGCCTTTGCGCTCGGCGCTCTGGCGCTACTGGGCAGCCGCGTACCGGCCTCGCTGAAGATATTCCTCACCGCACTGGCCGTGATGGACGACCTCGGCGCCATCGTCGTCATCGCAGTGTTCTATTCAACGCATTTTTCCCTGCCCCACCTGCTCGGCGCACTCGGGGTATTTCTTGTTCTGCTGGCCGCCAATCGCCTGCGCATCATGGCGCTAACGCCCTATCTGCTGGGTGGCGCACTGATGTGGTACCTGATGTACCGCTCCGGCCTGCACGCCACCATCGCCGGCGTGCTGCTGGCCTTCGCCATTCCCTTCTCGGGCCGCAACGGCAGCGCGGATTCGCCCTCGCACCGCCTCGAACACCTGCTGCACCGGCCGGTTGTCTTGCTGATCCTGCCGCTGTTCGCACTGGCCAACACCGGCGTCGTGTTCGCAACCGACTGGGCGCAAACCCTCGTCACCAGCAACAGCCTCGGCATCCTCGCCGGACTGCTGCTCGGCAAACCGCTCGGCATTGCACTCTTCAGCGCCCTGGCGGTCGCCGCCGGGCTGTGCCGGTTGCCGGGCGATCTGACCTGGCGGCATGTCATCGGCGCCGGCCTGCTCGGCGGCATCGGCTTCACAATGTCGATCTTCATCACCAACCTGGCCTTTGCCACCACACCCGACCTCATCAACGCCTCGAAAATGGCGATTCTGCTCGCTTCGCTGGCCGCCGGCGGGGCTGGCCTGCTAGGGCTGGCGGCCAGCCCGGCCGGATGCACGACCAGGCCACGCTGAGCAGCGCATCGTACTGACAACCAAGACAGCACGCCGCGCAAGCCTGCCGAATCAATCGCCATATAATCCGGTTTTCATAAAAATGACTTTCACCTCCGCATGACCATCGAACTTCCCAAGGAAACCCGCAACGCCGCGATCAAGTCGATCGAGCGCTATTTTCAGGAGAACATGGATGAGCCCATCGGCAACATCGCGGCGGGGGCGCTGCTGAACTTCTTCGTCACCGAAATCGGCCCGAGCATCTACAACCAGGCCGTCGCCGAAGTACAGCAGCGCCTGCACGCGCGGGTCGCCGAGATCGACGTCGAAGTGCATGCCGAAGAGTTCCAGTATTGGCGCCAGCAGCAGCGCAAGAGTCGCCAGTGAAACTGCAGCAACTGCCAGCGCCCTGCTCCGCTGCCCCGCCATTTTCCGAGGATGCCCATGAATAATCGCGGATTCACCAAACGTCTGATGCAGGAACTACCGCGCTGGCAGCAGCAAGGCTGGGTCAGCGCCGCGGACAGCCAGGCGATCCTGGCCGATCTGGCCGCGCGCCAGGCGGCGCCGCTATGGGCCTCCACGCTGGCGCTGATCGGCGCCCTGCTGCTCGGCATCGGCGTCATCACCTGGTTCGCCGCACACTGGAACGAGATGTCGAAGCTCATGAAACTGGCGCTGATCGCCGGCGCACTGACGGCCAGCCATGTCGGCCATGGGCTGTGCCTGAACCGCGCGGCGTTGCCGAAGCTCGCGCAGGGCCTGGCGCTGCTGTCGGTGCTGTTCTTCGGCGCGGCGATCATGCTGATCGGCCAGATCTACCACATCGACGCCCACTTTCCCGACGGCATCGCCTTGTGGGCGGCCGGCGGCTTGCTCACGGCGCTGCTGTTCGCCTCGCAACCGGCGCTCGTGGCCTCGCTGGCGCTGGCGGCGTTGTGGACCTGGTACGAGCAGTTCGATTATCAGGCCGTGAACTGGCCGCTGCTGGGCTATCTGCCGCTCGCCGCGCTGCCGTTATGGCGTCACGACTGGACGCTTGCCGGCCGCGCCTGGGGCTTGCTGCTGATCCTCTGGCTGCTCGGCTGGCATGCCCAGCCATGGTTCGGCAGCGATTGGGAAGCGCATGCGCACATCCGGCTGTTTGGCGTGCAGCTGCTCGGCATCGCCGGCTGCTGGGCGTTTGCGCAGGCCAGCGTGCATCCGTTCGCCCGCGCCGTGCGCGGCGACTTCCTGCTCGTCGCGCTGATCGGCGCCTTCGCCTTCACTTTCCCGCGCTTTGCCGCACAACACGCCAAGCCGGCGGCCGACCTCGCGCCCTGGCTGCCGGCGCTGGGGATCAGCAGCGTGCTGTATCTGGCCGGCATCTGGCGTCTGGTGCAGTGCAGCCCACTGGCGCCCGAACGGCTGCGCATCGGCATCGCGCTGGCCGGCGGCTTCCTGCTGCTGTTGCTGGTCGAGATCGCTGCGCCGCGCAGCGGCAGTCTGCTGGCGTGGTGCTGGAACGCGCTATTCCTCGGCCTGTTGTACTGGATCGGCGACCTCGGCATGCGCCAGGGCGATCGCCTGCTGGTGAATCGCGCCTTTGCGGGCTTTTCGTTGTGGGTGCTGGCGCGCTATTTCGACACTTTCTGGACGCTCATGGACCGTTCGCTGTTTTTCATGGCCGGCGGCATTCTGCTGCTGGCCGGCGGCGGCTGGCTTGAACATCGACGCCGCGCGCTGTTGCGCGACTTCAGCGAACGGAGGCCGGCATGAAACTCTGGCTCAAGATCGCGCTGCTGGTCGTCGTGCAGCTTGCCGCGCTCGCGGCGATGATCGCCGACAAGCAATGGACGCTGAATACCGGCACATCCGTGGTGCTGCAAACCGAGCCGGTCGACCCACGCTCGCTGTTCATGGGCGACTACGCGCGCCTCAACTACAAGATCAGCCGGCTGCGCCTCGATGGCGAAAACGCGCTCGGCGGCGACAAGGATTTCAAGCGCCACGACACGGTCTGGGTCGCCATCAAGGCCGCACCCGAAGGCGCCCAGGCCGTCTCGGTGCATCACCAGCGCAGCGCAATTGCGCCCGGCCTGCTGGCGCTCAAGGGCGAGGTGCAATACTTCAGCCAGAGCGACTGGGATCGCGAAAGCCGCAAGATGCTGCAACAGCGCACGCTGCAGGTGCGCTACGGCATCGAACAGTATTACGTGCAGGAAGGCAGCGGCCGCCAGATCGAGCGCCCGGCTGGCGGCGAGAAGGTCGCGGTGCAGATCGCCATCGACGCGCGCGGCAAGGCCGGCATACAGGCACTGCTGTTCGACGGTCAGCCGCGTTACCGCGAAACGCTGTTTTGAGGCGCCCTGCCGCGCGATTTCGCCAGCACTCGGGCCTCACAATGGATCACTTGGTGGATCACTTGGCGAGTCGGTAGGTTTCGAGTTCGTAATCGTTGATGCGCTTGCCGCCGTAGATGTATTCGAACTTTACGGGACGCCTGATTTCCGGAGCGAACCAGATCGTCACCGTGCCGACGCCCGTGACACCGAAGCCGAAACTGTAGGTTTCGCGGCTTTCGATACGCAACACGTCGAAGGTGCCGGCCGGCACCGTGATGCGCTCCAGCCGCGCACTTCGCTTTCATATTCGCTCTCGAAGCCACACAGCATGCCGCAGTCGGCCTTGTAGCTGGCGCGCCACTTCTTGCCCGGTTCGAGCGGAAATTGGAATTGCGGTGCGAACGGCACGAACTTGATATCCTCGGCGCCTTGCTGGCCGAGTTGCACGATGGGATTCCAGTCGCGGTTGACGACCAGCGTCATCTGCTCATTGCGGTTCGACACATAGCGCAGCTCAATACCGTTCTCATCGACGCGCGTAACGCGATAATCCGGCGCATCGGGGCCATTCTGATTGCTGCCGCGATAGCGCCAGTAATCGCCGACCTTCGGCGGCGTGGGCGGCGCGACGACTGCGCCGCGACTCGGAATCGGCCCCGGCGCGAGACTAGCAAGCTGGGCGCCCGATGCCAATTTGGTCATCCGGTTGCGCGCCAGGGCGGCAAACTGGCCGTCGGGAAATTCGTCGAGGTAGGTGGAATAATCAGCCACCGTGTTGCTGCGCTCGACACTCTCCCAGAACGCCAGCTCCATGGCTGCGCCGGAACTGGCCGAAGCGGCACTCGCGGGTGGAGCGCTCGCCGCAGGCGGTTCCGCCGCGCCCGCGGCCAGGCGTGCCGAGCGACTGAAGTAAAAATCGCCGGTCAGCGACGAAGACTCCCAAGGCACCTGTTGATCGGCAGTGGACGTCGCGACATTCACGCGCACGCGCTTGAACACATCCTCAACCTTGAGGCCGGGTTCGCTGATGACCTTGAGCAGTGCAGCCGTGTACAGACCATTCTTGCCCTCGCCGTCGAGCGCGACCTTGCCGGGGGCGGTGGCGTAGGCAATCAGCGTCCCCTTGGGCGCATCCATCTGCACCAGGCCACCGACATTGCCGCGGAAGCGCCGCTCGAACGGGTTGTTGCGGCAGGCATCGAGAATCACGATATTGAGCGGCGATGTGGCCAGTTGTTCGAGCACCACATCGACGTCCAGCGTTTCGCTGCGCACCGAGGATTCGCCCGTGATCTGCGCGTCAATTGGCACGAGGTAGTTCTTGCCCTTCGACTGGATGCCATGCCCGGCAAAATAGAACAGCCCCATGCTGCCACCCGTCGCCAGCTTCTCGCCAAACTGGGTCACCGCGCGGCTCATCTCCTTGAGCGCAATGTTTTCCTTGAGCGTGACATCGAACCCCAGCGTGCGCAACGCGCGCGCCATCGCACGCGCATCGTTGGCGGGATTTTTGAGCGGAGCATTCGGATAGCTGGCGTTGCCGATCACCAGCGCCACACGCCGCGCTTCGTCGCCGCCCGGACGCACAGCCAGGTTGCGGCTGCCGCCCTCGGCCGCCCGGGCAAAACCGGTCAGCAGCAAAAGCAGCAGGGCAATCCACAGAACCATTCGTTCGCGCACGACGGCGCTGAAGCGCAATTGCCAAGCGGGACGATTGACCATGACAGATTCAGGATGCATCCAGGTTGGGCGATGTCACTGCGGCAGATTGTTGTGCCGATTTGCGCAACTTGGGATTTTCATAAGTCGACAGCAGACCGCGCAGAATGCTGACTTCGTCGTGTTCGAGGCGCACGCGGCCGAACAGGCGGCGCAGGCGCGGCATCAGGCGCTTGGGCTGGGCCGGATCGAGAAAGCCGCTGAGAATCGCCACGCGTTCGAGATGGGCGTAGAAGCCTTCGACCTCCTCGGCCGTGGCGTAGTCGGCGGCGGCGCTCGGCGCCGCGCCGGGATCCTGCGCCGCCAAGCTGAGTTCGTAGCTCATGAGCTGCACCGCAGAACCGAGATTCAGCGACGAATACCCGGGATTGGCGGGAATCATGACGCCAAGCTGACAGCGCGACAGTTCCTCGTTCGACAGGCCAGCGGTCTCGTTGCCGAACAGCAAGGCGACGCGCGGCTGATCCGTTGCCGCATCGGCCGCGGCAGAACAGGCAGCCGCCACGAGTTGCCCCGCCGCTTCGCGCGCCCAGCAGAACGGCGCGGCCAGATCGCGCCGGCGCGCCGTCATGCCGGCCACCAGCACACAGCCGGCCAGCGCTTCGTCGAGCGTCGAACAGACCAGCGCCTGTTCGAGAATGTCGGCCGCGCCCGAGGCGCGCGCGGTGGCCTCTTCATGCGGGAAGCTCTTCGGCGCGACCAGCGCCAGGCGCGACAGGCCCATGGTTTTCATGGCCCGCGCGGCGGCGCCGATGTTGCCCGGATGGCTGGGGTGGGACAGGACAATGCGGATCTGCGCGAGCGGTGAGGTGCTGTTCATATTAGAATTAAGGTTTTGCCGAAATGGCGCGGCGCACCGGTTTGATGCCCGGATGGCCCGCCGATGGCGTATCGACTGCGGAATTTTCTCATGCACCCCATGCTCTTAACAGCCGTCAAGGCTGCCCGTCGCGCCGGCCAGGTCATCAACCGCGCCAGCCTCGACATCGACCAGATCAAGGTCAGTTCCAAACAGCAAAGCGACTATGTCACGGAAGTCGACAAGATGGCCGAAAACGCCATCATCGATCTGCTGCGCGAGGCGTATCCGGATCATGCGATTTTAGCAGAAGAGTCCGGCAGATCCGGCCAGGAAGAGGCCGAGTACCAGTGGATCATCGACCCGCTCGACGGCACGACGAATTTCATCCACGGTTTTCCGCAATACGCGGTCTCCATCGCCCTCGCCCATCGCGGCGTGCTGACCCATGCGGTGGTTTATGACACCACGCGCAACGAGATCTTTACGGCCAGCAAGGGCGGCGGCGCCTTCCTCAACGAGAAACGCATCCGCGTGTCGAAGCGCAGCCGGCTCGACGAAGCGCTGATCGGCACGGGTTTCCCGTATCGCAGCTTCAAGCACATCGACGCCTATCTGGCGATTTTCCGCGAACTCGCGCAGAAGACCGCCGGCATGCGTCGCCCTGGCGCCGCCTCGCTGGATCTGGCCTATGTGGCCTGCGGCCGCCTGGACGGCTTCTGGGAATTCGGCCTCAGCCCGTGGGACATGGCGGCCGGCGCGCTGCTGATCACCGAAGCCGGCGGCCTGGTCGGCGACCTGACAGGCGAGCCGAATTTCCTGAAGAACGGTAATTTCGTCGCCGGCAATCCCAAGGTATTCTCGCAACTGTTGCAGACCATCGCGCCGCATCTGACCGACCGGCTCAAGGGCTGAACGTTCAGCAACACACCGGGAAACTTTTCAGGAAAATTATGGAAGCCGCCGCAAAACCCAAGCAATACGCCGTCGCCGACGCCCAGATTTCTCCCGAGGGCCGGCTCGAAATCCTCTCGCGCGCCGAAGTGCACAAGCTGCTCGACACCAGCCATGGCGGCCTGTACTCCACGTTCCGCAACTGCTCGCTGGCCGTACTGAATTGCGGCAACAACATCGACGACGGCAAGGAACTGCTCGAACGCTACAAGGCCTTCGACATCAGCATCATCCAGCGCGAACGCGGCATCAAGCTCGATCTGCGCAACGCGCCGGCGCGCGCCTTTGTCGATAGCAAAATCATCAAGGGCATCCAGGAGCATCTGTTCGCGGTGCTGCGCGACGTGATCTACGTCAATGACGAGATCATCGGCAACCCGCGTTTCGACCTGAGCAAATCCGAAGACATCACGGATTCGGTATTCCACATCCTGCGCAATGCCGACATCCTGCACCCGATGACGAATCCCAACATCGTCGTCTGCTGGGGCGGCCATTCTATCTCGCGCGAGGAATACGACTACACCAAGGATGTCGGCTACGAACTGGGCCTGCGCGGCCTCGACATCTGCACCGGCTGCGGCCCCGGCGCCATGAAAGGCCCCCTGAAGGGCGCCACCATCGCGCACTCCAAGCAGCGCATCAACACCGGCCGCTATCTGGGCTTTACCGAGCCAGGCATCATCGCCGCCGAATCGCCGAACCCGA
>JBPOIN010000124.1:0-8102 GCA_052034445.1 Pseudomonadota bacterium
CCAATGCCAAAGGTCAGGCTGTCGAAGGCCTCGGCGGCGGGTTCCAGTTCTGTCGCCTGTCCGCCGAACCGCTGTTCGCCGCCGACGGCCAGATCCGCAGCGATGTGAAATTCGCGCAACTGGCCGAGTTCGTCTGGTTTGCCGAAACCGGCACGGGTTTCACCGGCACTGCCGATTCGCCGCTACTGGGCATCCACGAAGGCCGCGCCATCTACCTGCTCTACAACGGCATCCTGAAGGACAAGTCGGTGGGGGGCGGCAATGGGTTGAGCGGCCCGGTGTTCGAGGTGCTGCCGAAGTTTGCCGGTCCGAAAGTGATTTACGCCGCCGCCAACCGCATGGGCGCCCGCGCTGCGCGCGAGGGCATCGTGTTCAAGCAAACTCCGTATGCGCTGGAGGTGTAATGCAAACCCCGGCGCGTAAAGTCATCATCATTGCCGGCCCCAACTGGGCGGGCAAAACCACTTTTGCGCGCGAATTCTTGCCGCATGAGGCGGCGTGTCCGGTGTTTGTCAATGCGGATTTGATCGCGGCCGGTTTGGCCCCGTTTGCGCCAGATTCGGCGGCGCTGCAAGCCGGCCGCCTGATGCTGGCCGAGCTCACGCGGCATTTTTTGGCAGGGCAGAACTTTGCCTTTGAAACCACGTTGTCGGGGCGCGCCTATTTGCGCCATATCGCCCAATGGCAGGCGGTGGGGTATCAGGTGGAGTTGATCTTTTTGCGTTTGGCCAGCGCGGATGAAGCCGTGGCCCGTGTGGCGCAGCGGGTCAAGCAAGGTGGGCACCATATTCCCGAGGCGGTGATTCGCCGTCGCTTCGAGGCCGGGCTGGAAAATTTCACGCGCCATTACGCCCCGGCGGTGAATGCGTGGGCGCTGTATGACAATTCAGGCGATGTGCCGCAATTGCAGGATTGGAGTGAAACATGAACCAACCCCAACCCATAGAAACCGCCAACAATGGCGATTTGCGTGGCTCCTGGCTGGCCTTGCAGCGCGCCGCCGCGCGTGCGCGGCAATTGGCTGCGCAAACCGGCACGGCGCTGGTGGTGGTGCGTAACGGTGTGCTGGAACATGTGTATCCGCAGCCGGAGGCAAGCGCGAACCGCTTGCAGGAATCGGCCGCCAAGTACGGTGATCCGACATGAATGTGTTCGCGCCGAAAATTTATCAGCAGCAAGTACTCGACAGCGTGGAAGCCTATTTCAAGGCTTGCCATGAACTGCCCTCGCCCTCGATTGCGTTCACTGCCACGACGGAGCGCCTGTGGGGGCGCGGCAATCCGTACCATCCGTTGTCCGGCTTTCCGGCCGACATGCCGTATTTCTGTCTGCGTGTGCCGACCGGCGGCGGCAAGACCTGGCTGGCCGCCAAAAGCGTGGCGCTGGTCAATACCCACTTGCTGCGCAGCGAGCACAGCGTGGTGTTGTGGCTGGTGCCCAGCAAGCCGATTCGTGAACAGACGATCAAGGCGCTGAAAGATCGCGCTCACCCCTATCACGCCGCGTTGCGCGCGGCCGGTCCGATTGTGGTGATGGATCTGGAAGAGGCCAAGAGCGTGACCCGCGCCACGCTGGATACGGCCACCACGGTGATTGTCGCTACCCGGCAGGCGTTCCAGGTCGAAGAGGAAGAGTGCCGCAAGGTGTATCAGAACAGCGGTGCGTTGATGCACCACTTCGACAATCTTTCGCCCAGCCAGCGCGATGAATTGCTGACCGATGGCGTGGGCAGCGAGCGCACCACGCCTTGTTCCCTGGCTAACGTGCTGCGTCTGCGTCGCCCCTTTGTGGTGGTGGATGAGGCGCACAACAGTCGCACGGAGCTCGCCTTTGACATGCTGGCGCGCTTCCGCCCCAGCGGCGTGATGGAGCTGACCGCCACGCCCGATCTGGAGCGTACGCCCAGCAATGTGTTGCACAGCGTTTCGGCTGCCGAGTTGAAGGCGGAAGAAATGATCAAGCTGCCGGTGGTGCTGGAAACCGAGCCCAATTGGCAACAGTGTCTGGCCGATGCCATCGGTCGGCGCGACGCTCTGCACAAGCTGGCCGACGAAGAGCGCCGCGCAGGGGCGCCGTATCTGCGGCCCTTGGTGTTGATTCAGTCAGAGCCGCGCCGGGCCGGCGTGGAGACGCTGGATTTCGAGAAGGTGCGCAGCGAGTTGATCACCAACCACGGTATCCCGGCCAGCGAGATCGTCGTCGCCACCGGCGATGAAAAGGGGCTGGAGCAGATCGATGCCGATTACAAGCTGGGCATTGACGATCCAGCTTGCCCGGTGAAGTTCGTCATCACCCAGAAAGCGCTGGCCGAGGGCTGGGACTGTCCGTTCGCCTACATTCTGGTGAGCATGGCCTCGCTGTCGTCGGCCACGGCTGTCGAGCAATTGCTGGGGCGGGTGTTGCGTCAGCCGAATGCCGCGCATCGCAATGCGCGTGCGTTGAATCAGTCGTATGCTTTCGTGGTGTCGCGTAACTTTGCCGAGACGGCAGGGGCCCTGCGCGACCGGCTGGTGGCTGGCGCTGGCTTCGAACGCCGCGAAGTGACGGAGTTCGTGACGGCCGCCAAGGCCGAGCAAGCGCGACTGGATCTGGAGGGGCATGCCGGGCGCGTGGTGGTGCGGCCAGTGGCAATTATGTTGTCCGAAAAGCCCGATCTGAAAAGCGTACCCAAACCGGTGCGCGACAAGGTCAGCTGGGACGGCAAGCTCAACACGTTGACGATCAGCACGCCGCTGACTGCGGATGAGGCCGAAGCCCTCAAGGCTTCGGTCACTTCGGAAACCGCTGTGGCGGCGATTGTGGAGGCCGCCGAAGTCAGCCGCACCACGGCGCTTGAGTTCTTCCAGACGCCAGCAGAGTTGGGCGAGCGTTTCCGCGTGCCGCAGCTGGCTTTGCGCCTGCAGGGCGAACTCGCATTGTTCGATGATCCGGAGGTGCTGGACTACCCGTGGGATTTGTCACCCTACGATGCAGCGCCGACGACGGGTGACCTGACGGCGCTGGGACTCGCGCTGAAGGTTTCGGAAGGCGGTGAAATCGACATTGATGACGGCGGCCACATGGTGTCGCGTTTTCTGCCGGATCTGCAACGCGACCTGGGCCTTGTCTATCAGCCGGAAAATTGGGATGAGCTGCGCCTTGCCACCTGGCTGTGTCGCAATCTGCCTGAGTCGACGCTGACCCATGCCAGCAAGCAGGCCTTCGTCGCGGCATGGCTGGGCGAACTGCTGCGCCGCGAGGCTTTTACCCTGGCGCGCGCCAATCTGCAGAAATTCCTGATCCGCAATTTACTGGAGACGCGTATTCGTGAACTGCGCAAACAGGCGGTCGGCAAGGCGTTCCAGAAGGTTTTGTTCGGTGATGATGTGGCCTCGCGCGTGGCAGTGAGCGATCAGTTCGCCTTCGAGTTCAATGCGCAGGCCTACGCACCCAGCCGCGACTACGACGGGCGCTTCGGGCATTTCGATTTCCGCAAGCATTTTTATGGCCGCATCGGCGATTTTGATAGCAAGGAAGAGTTCGAGTGCGCCTGCCAGCTGGATATCTGGGCGCAGCAGGGGCGCATCCAGTTCTGGGTACGCAATCTCGTGCGGCGCGAAGGCTGTTCGTTTTTCCTGCAGAAGGCCGACGGCCGGTTTTATCCCGATTTCCTGTGCCAGTTGCCCGCTGCGGGTGGTCATTCTGGTCCGATTCTGGCCGTTGAGTACAAGGGAGCCAATGGCTGGCTGAATGCCGATGATGACCGCGTGATTGGCGGACTGTGGGCGAATCTTTCGGAAGGGCGGTGCCGGTTTGTGATGACCAAGGACAAACGCTGGGACTGGATTGAGGAGCGGTTGTGATGGCCGCGAAACAACCGTCACGGATTTCCAGGAAAAACGTGATTGTCCTGTCCCGTTAAACGGGCTTTTCCACAAAGCAAGATCAGCTGGACCATGTGCTGCGCGCGACCGTTTTTCCCTGCTTCAAATTGAGTATTTCACGTTAACGGACATGACTTTGACGAAGATACCCCGAAGCATGAAAGTCATGGCCGTTTCCCTCTCCCCCAACCCCTCTCCCGCTTGCGGGAGAGGGGCGCTTCCAGAGTCGCTGGTGCGACTTTCACGTTAAGGAGTCTTCATGTCATTCATCCAGATCGACCATCCGCGTCCCCATGTCACCCAGATCACCCTGAATCGCCCCGAGCGCATGAACGCCATGGCCTTCGATGTCATGGTGCCGCTGCGCGAGGCACTGGAGGAGGTGAGCTTCGACAACGAGTGCCGCGTGGTGGTGCTGACGGGCGCCGGCGCGGGTTTCTGTTCAGGTGCCGATCTGGTCGATCCGGGCTTCCTGCCGATCTTCGAAGGCCTGACCATGCCGGGCATTTCGCGCCGCGCGCTCAAGGTGCTCGACGACGTGATTCTCGCGGTACGCAATATGCATCAGCCGGTGATCGGCGCGATCAACGGCCCGGCCATCGGCGGCGGCTTCTGCCTGTCGATGGCCTGCGATATCCGCCTGGCGTCCGAGACAGCGTATTTCCGCGCCGCCGGCATCTCGAACGGCCTGACCGCCGCCGAGCTGGGCCTGAGCTTCATCCTGCCGCGCGCCATCGGTTCCTCGCGCGCCTTCGAGATCATGCTGACCGGGCGCGATGTCGATGCCGCCGAGGCCGAGCGCATCGGCATGGTGTCGCGTACGCTGCCGCCCGAGCAGCTGCTCGACGCCTGCTACGACATGGCCGAGAAGATCATCGGCTACAGCCATCTCGGCGTCGAACTCACCAAGCAGCTGCTGTGGGCCGGCCTGGATGCGGGTGGTCTGCACACGCACATGAATCACGAAGGCCACGCCCAGCTGTTCATGCGCATGACCACGCGCAACTTCGAGGAAGCCATCCGCGCCCGGCGCGACAAGCGCAAGCCGAAGTTCGAGGATTGAGGCGCGGCAAGGAGCGATCAGCCATGCGCCATCCCGCCTGGCGCGCAGGTAAAATCGCGCTTTCCCTGCAATCGGCACTGTCATGAACCTGTCCGGATTTATTTGCGTCGGCCTGGGCGCTGCGCTTGGCGCGTGGTTGCGCTGGGGGCTGGGTATCCTGCTGAATCCGCTGTTCCCGACGGTGCCGCTCGGCACGTTGGCGGCGAATCTGATTGGCGGCTATCTGGTCGGCGTGGCGGTCACGGTGTTCCACGTCAACGCCACCCTGCCGCCGGAGATCAAGCTGTTGCTGATCACCGGCTTTCTCGGTGGCCTGACGACGTTTTCGAGCTTTTCCGCCGAGGTGGTGGCGCTGATCCAGCGTGCGCAGTTCGGCTGGGCGGCGGGTGCTGCGGCGCTGCATCTGTTCGGTTCGCTGCTCATGACCGGCCTCGGGGTGTGGACGGTGCAGCAACTCAATCGCGCATGAAATTTGATCCCGTAGCGCGCCTGGCCGCGCGGCCAGAGATTGCCTATGACGAGGCGCTGCCCGTCAATCTGCGCCGCGCCGAGCTGGCGCAGGCGATCCAGACGCATCAGGTCATCATCGTCTGCGGCGAGACCGGCTCGGGCAAGACCACCCAGTTGCCGAAGATCTGTCTCGAACTCGGACGCGGCAGCCACGGCCTGATCGGCCACACCCAGCCGCGCCGCATCGCCGCGCGCGCGACGGCGGCACGCATCGCCCAGGAACTCAAGTCGGAGCTGGGGCGCTACGTCGGCTACAAGATCCGCTTCACGGATCGCGCCTCGCCCGAGACCTACATCAAGCTGATGACCGACGGCATCCTGCTGGCCGAGACGCAGGGCGATCCCTTGCTGCGCCAGTACGACACCATCATTATCGACGAGGCCCACGAGCGCAGCCTGAACATCGACTTCCTGCTCGGCTATCTGAAGCAGCTGCTGCCGAAGCGCCCCGAACTCAAACTGATCGTGACCTCGGCGACGCTCGATGCGCAACGTTTCGCGCAGCATTTCAATCATGCGCCGGTGATCGAGGTTTCGGGCCGTCTGTATCCGATCGAGATGCGCTGGCGGCCGTTGCAGGATGCCGACAAGGTTGCCCCCGGCGCCAATCCTGCTGCCAGCGCGCGCGGCGAGCGTGATCGCGACCGTCAGCTGTGCGATGCCATCGTCGATGCGGTCGAGGAGGCGCAGCGCAACGGGCCGGGCGACGTGCTGGTGTTCCTGCCCGGCGAGCGCGAGATCCGCGAGGCCGCCGAGGCGCTGCGCAAGCATGCCTTCACGCGCAGCGGTGGCGCCGGGCTGGAGATTCTGCCGTTGTTCGCGCGCCAGTCGGCGCAGGAACAGGGACGCGTGTTCCAGGGACATCAGGGCCGGCGCGTGGTACTGGCGACCAACGTCGCCGAGACCTCGCTGACCGTGCCGGGCATCCGCTACGTGGTCGATAGCGGCGCCGCGCGCCTCAAGCGCTACAGCCATCGCAACAAGGTCGAGCAGCTGCAGGTCGAACCGATCTCGCAGGCCGCGGCGAACCAGCGCGCCGGACGTTGCGGCCGCGTGGCCAGCGGCGTGTGTTTCCGCCTGTATGACGAACAGGATTTCGCCGGGCGGCCGCCTTACACCGAACCCGAGATCCTGCGCTCCTCGCTGGCCGGCGTGATCCTGCGCATGAAGTCACTGCACTTCGGCGAAGTCGAGGAATTCCCGTTCCTGCAGGCGCCGCAACCGAAGATGATCGCCGACGGCTACCAGCTGCTCGGCGAACTCGGCGCGCTGGCGGACGATGGCCGCGAACTCAGCAAGATCGGCCGCGAGCTGGCCAAGTTGCCGCTTGATCCGAAGATCGGCCGCATGATCCTCGCCGCGCGTGACGAGGGCGCGTTGCGCGAAGTGCTGATCATCGCCGCCGCGCTGTCGATTCCCGATCCGCGCGAGCGGCCGCCCGAACAGACCGGCAGCGCCGATCAGGCGCATGCCAAATGGAAGGACGAGAAGTCCGAGTTCCTGTTCTTTGTCAAGCTCTGGCAGGCCGCCGCCGAGGTGTGGAAACATGAGTCGTCCTCCAAACAGAAGGCCTGGTGCAAGCAGAACTTCATCTCCTGGCTGCGCCTGCGAGAATGGCGCGACGTGCATGGCCAGTTGCATGCGCTATGCACCGAGCATGGCTGGAAGGAGAGCGAGCTGCCGGCCACGTTTGACGCGCTGCATCGCGCGCTGCTGACCGGCCTGCTGGGCAATATCGGTCTCAAGAGCGAGGAGGAGGGACATTACTTGGGCGCGCGTGGCGTCAAGTTTCATATCCACCCCGGATCGACGCTGGTCAAGAAGGCCGGGCGCTGGATCATGGCCGCCGAGCTGGTCGAGACCTCGCGCCTGTTCGCGCGCTGCGTGGCGCGCATCGAGCCCGAATGGCTGGAGCGCGTGGGGGCGCATCTGGTGCGCAAGCATGTGTATGAGCCGCACTGGGAGAAGAACACCGGCCAGGTTTCGGCCTGGGAGCGCGCGACGCTGCACGGCATCCTGCTGTATGCCAAGCGGCGCGTGGCTTTCGTGCGGCGCGGCAGCCCGGCCGCCGATGTGCGTCTGGCGCGCGAGCTGTTCATCCGTGAAGCGCTGGTGAATGGCGAGCTGCCCGAGGACTTCGTGCGGCGGGCGAAATTCTTCCAGCACAACCGCAAGCTCATCAAGGATATCGAGGCACTCGAACACAAATCGCGGCGGCCCGACGTGCTGGTCGATGACGAACTGATCTTCGCCTTCTACGACAGCCTGTTGCCGCCCGACATCGTCAACCTCGCGGCCTTCGAGGCCTGGCGCCGCACGGTCGAAGCGCCGGACGCCGCGGCGCCGAAGTGCCTGTTCCTCGAACGCGAACAGCTGATGCGCCACGAGGCGGCCGGCATTACCACCGAAGCCTTTCCGCATGTATTCACCGCGCATGGTCAGGGCCTGCGCCTGGCGTATCGCCACGATCCGGGGGCGGCCGACGACGGCGTGACGCTGACGCTGCCGCTGCTGCAACTGAATCAGATTCCCGCCCAGCGCTGCGAATGGCTGGCGCCAGGCATGCTCGAAGAGAAGGTGCGTCAGTTGCTCAAGACGCTGCCGCAGAAATATCGTCAGCGCCTGATGCCGCTCGACGATTTCGCCGCGCGCTTCTGCCGCGCGGC
>JBPOIN010000076.1:0-4055 GCA_052034445.1 Pseudomonadota bacterium
ACCGTGACCACCGCAAGTCTCCGGAATTGGATGGTGGGAATAGTGTGCGGCAATATCTGATGCTGTCATAAACATAAACGCGCAACCCGCTCTACAGCATACGCAGGCAACGAATTTTTACAAACAAAAGCGCAGATAAGAGAAGCCATCGGCCAGCGGCGGGCATCGCTTATCCTGGATTGGTTGCGGCCGGGGAGCCGGCTAGTCTGCGCCGTTTTCCAGGGCTCGCGCGGCAATCGCTTGCGCACCGATCTGGCGCCGGGCGCGACGCATCAGGAAGCGGCCGGGATCGACCGCCGCAACCAGATCGGCTTCGAGCGGCAACGGCTCGCCTTCGATTTGCGCGGCCAGCAGCTCGGCGGCCAGCGAGGCCCAGACCAGACCGCGCGAACCGAGCCCGATCAGCGCGTAGAGGCCAGGCTCGCGAGATATGTCGGTCAGGCTGGTTGGTGGGGCGCGCGAGTCATCCATCACCCTCGGCAGCGGGCCGATGAGCGGCAGGCGGTCGTGGGTCATGCAGCGGAATCCGACGCGGCCGTCGAATTCCCCGAATTCGTCGGGTGAGGTGGGCGGATTTTTTGGCTGCGGCGCCATTTGCGCGCTGGCGCCGGGCAGGCTGTAATCGAGGCGGGCAAGGTTGTTGCGATGGTCGGCGCCGCGCAGTTCGCTGCCGGGATCGTCGGCGATGAAGGTGGCGCCCGCCGAGCGGATGCCATCGACCACCGGCGTTACATAACCGAGCCGGCAGACCACGACATCGGGGGCGGGCAGGGCGTCGGCCGCCAGATGGGTAACCTGACCGCGCGCGATGCGCAGTGGCAGGCGTACCAGTCGGGAAGCGGCGAGCAACTCGCCTGCATCGCCGGCATTGGCAAATACCAGCACCGGCGCCCGGGCGACTTCGTTGTTCGCGCCATCCAGCACGCGCCATTCGCCATTCTCATGAACACAGCGTGCAATCCGGCAACCAAACAGCGTCCGGATCCGCTCGGCCTGCGTGTGCAGATTCGTTGCACACAGGCTTGCGGCGCGCAGCCAGCCGCCGCCTGGGAACCACCAGCCGCCCTGGGCGACCGGCCAGCTGGCCAGTTGGCTGGCTTCTGTCTGGTCGACGTAGCGCAGGTAATCGACGGGCGGCTGCAGCATTGCCACGGTTTCGCGCTGGTTCTGCTCATGCTGCGGATCGCGCGCCAGATGTAATACGCCGCAGGCATCCCAGCGCAATGTGTGGCCGGCAGGCGTGCTTGCGAGGCGGCGCAGATGTCGCAGCGTATGCAGAAAAGCCGCACGCGTCAGGCGTGCGAGCAGGTTGTCGTCGTGGCTGGGCAGCGGTCGCAGAATGCCGGCATGGTTGCCCGAGGCGCCTTGCGCCGGTGCGCTTGCTCGGTCGATCAGCGTGATCTGCCAGTCATGTGCGGCCAGGCGTTCGGCGACTGAACAACCTGCGATCCCGGCGCCGATGACGATTGCCGTACGGCGGCCGGGACGCTGCGGCGACTGGCGCTCGACACGGAAGACGCCTTGCGTCATTTCATGCTTGCCGCCAAAACCGGGGCGTTTTTCGAGCAGGAAGCCGGCGGCGGCCAGCTGCTTGCGTACCGGGCCAGCGACAGTCCAGGTCGCCAGCGTTGCGCCGGTCACGGCCAGACGCGCAAGACTCGAATAGATGCGCGGCGACCAGAGGTCGGCGTTCTTGCTGGGGGCAAAGCCATCGAGATAGAAAGCGTCGGCATGGGCGCGCAGTTTCGGCAGCATCTCCAGCGCGTCGCCGAAGAATAGCGTCAGCACGACGCGGTCGTCGTCAAAACCGAGCCGATGCGCACCCGGCACCAGGACCGGCCAGGCGCCTTGCAGCTCGGCAGCGAATTCAGCAAGCTCGGGCCAGCGGGCATGCAGCGTGGCGAGGTCGGCGCTGCTGAAGGGATGTTTTTCGAACGAGACGAAATGCAGGCGCTGGCAGCGTTGCGGATCGGCGCGCCAGGCCTGCCAGGTGGCAAGGAAATTCAGGCCGAGGCCGAAGCCGGTTTCGACGATGACGAAACGCTCGCGACCGCGCCAGCGCGCCTGTTCGCCCAGCAGGCCATTGCCGTCCAGAAACACGTGGCGCGCCTGACCGAGGCCACCGTCACTGGAGTGATAGATGTCGTCGTAGGCCGCGGAGTAGGGCGTGCCGTCGGCGGCCCAAGCGAGGCAGGCGGGGGTGAGGGGCGGGGCTGCAGTCATGAAAGACGCACATTTGTTCTCTCTCCCGCAGGCGGGAGAGGGCTAGGGAGAGGGAGAGGGCAATGATGTAAACCTCCCTCTCCCCCGGCCCCTCTCTCCCGCAGGGATTGGCTGCGGTCACCGCGAGCGGGCGAGGGGGGGAGGGCTATTCCGCCCGCATTTGCGGGAACAGGATCACGTCGCGGATGTTGGGGCTGTCGGTCAGCAGCATCACCAGGCGGTCGATGCCGATGCCGCAGCCGCCGGTGGGCGGCAGGCCGTATTCGAGGGCGCGGATGAAGTCGGCGTCGTAGTACATGGCTTCCTCGTCGCCGGCGTCCTTGGCCTTGGCCTGTTCGAGGAAGCGCGCGGCCTGGTCTTCGGCGTCGTTCAATTCGGAGAAGCCGTTGGCGATTTCGCGGCCGACGATGAACAGCTCGAACCGTTCGGTGATTTCCGGATTCGCGTCATTGCGGCGCGCCAGCGGCGAGACTTCGGCCGGGTAGTCGATGATGAAGGTCGGTTCCCAGAGTTCGGCCTCGGTGCAGGCTTCGAACAGCTGCAGTTGCAGCGAGCCGAGTCCGCCGGGTTTGACGGGTTCGCCGAAGTCCTTGATCTTCTGTTTGAGCCAGGCGGCGTCGTTGAGTTGCTCGGTATGGAAGCCGGGATGGTATTTCTGGATCGCCTGGACGATGGTCAGGCGTGCGAACGGCTTCGACAGGTCGAGGGCGCGGCCCTGGTATTCGAACACCTCGGTGCCGAGCGCCTCACGCGCCGAATGGCGCAGCAGGCCTTCGGTGAAGTCCATCAGCATGATGTAGTCGGCGTAGGCCTCGTAGAACTCCATCATGGTGAATTCGGGGTTGTGACGCGGCGAGATGCCTTCGTTGCGGAAGTTGCGGTTGACCTCGAACACCTTCTCGAAGCCGCCGACCACCAGGCGCTTGAGGTACAGCTCGGGCGCGATGCGCAGGAACAGCTCCATGTCGAGCGCGTTATGGTGGGTCTTGAACGGCTTGGCCGAGGCGCCGCCGGGGATCGGGTGCATCATCGGCGTCTCGACTTCGAGGAAGCCGTGGTTCGCCATGTAGTTGCAGATCGACTGGACCATGCGGCTGCGGGCGACGAAGGTGAAGCGCGTCTGCTCGTTGGTCATCAGGTCGAGATAGCGGGCGCGGTATTTCTGCTCGACGTCCGTGAGGCCGTGGAACTTTTCGGGCAGCGGCCGCAGCGATTTGGTCAGCAGCTTGATTTCGCTGGCCTGAATCGTGAGTTCGTCGGTCTTGGTGCGGAACAGGGTACCGACCACGCCGATGATGTCGCCGTTATCCCAGCGCTTGAATTCCGCATGCAGTTCCTCGCCGGTCTTGTCGTTGCTGACGAAGATCTGGATACGGCCTGAAAGATCCTGGATCGTCGCAAAGCTGGCCTTGCCCATCACGCGCTTGAGCATGATGCGGCCGGCGACGCGCACTTCGACCGGTATTGCGTCAAGTTCTTCGCGCGTCTTGTTGCCGTACAGTTCGTCGATGCGTTCCGCGGTGTTTTCACGGCGGAAATCATTCGGGAAGGCCTTGCCGCTCTTGCGCCATTCCGCGAGCTTGGCGCGGCGTTCGGCAATGATGTGGTTCTCGTCCTGGGCGGGGGCAATGGGTGCGCTTGGGCTGGAAGCTTGGTCGGTCATGGTGAAAATTCGATGCAAGGCTGAAACCGCGTATTGTCGCCTATCCGCCGGCAATTGAACAAGATAAATGCGCAGGATAATGCATCCGCGCTTGTATAATGGCGGGCTTTACTCATTCATCCCTACGGCAGTGAGCTCTCTCGATTCCGAAATCCGGCGCCGTCGCACG
>JBPOIN010000082.1:0-6529 GCA_052034445.1 Pseudomonadota bacterium
TTGCCAAGCCTGTCGAGCGCTTCCTGACCGTTTTCCACGATAGTAAGCTGGGTGCTGGCGATTCCGGTCAGCAGTTCATGAGCGACTTGCTGATTGAAATCGTTGTCTTCGGCCAGCAGAATGCGCAAGCCATTGATGCGTTGCAGTGCGCCGTGAATATCGGGTTCAGCGAGAGAGACTACTTCCGTGGCGCTGTTGTTCGGCAGGTTGTCGCTTTGTCTGGCGCGGCCAAAGCAGGCTGTGAAGTAAAACGTGCTGCCCTTGTCCGGTTCGCTATGCACGCCGATTTCACCATGCATCATGTGCACGAGTTGCTTGCAGATGGCGAGTCCCAGGCCCGTGCCACCGAATCGGCGTGTGGTGCTGGCATCGGCCTGTGTGAAGGGCTCAAACAGGCGTGCAATGTTTGTCGCGTCGATGCCGATGCCCTCATCGCTGACGCTGAAGCGCAGCATCAAATGTCCGGTGGCGGAGGACGGTTGTTCCAGTACTGCACCGATGAGAATTTCTCCGTGCGAGGTGAACTTGATTGCGTTGCTGCTCAGATTGGTCAGTATCTGCACGAGACGATTCTGGTCGCCGAGCAGCGCATCAGGAATATCGTCGGCGACGCGGAATGCCAGGCGGAGCCCCTTCTCGCGGGCCTTCTGCTCGATGAGTGTGCCGACCTTGGATAGCGTTTCCTTGAGTGAGAAGGCTCGGCTTTCCATGGTGAACTTGCCGGCCTCGATTTTCGAGAAATCCAGAATGTCGTTGATGATGCCCAGCAATGAATCGGCGGAAAGCTTGATCTTGCGCAGATAATCGGCCTGCTTCGTCGTGAGTTCGGTGCGCAGGGCCAAGTCCGTCAAACCCAGAATGGCATTCATCGGTGTGCGGATTTCATGGCTCATGTTGGCGAGGAAGGTGCTCTTGGCCTGCGTCGATGATTCGGCGGTTTCCTTGGCTGCCTTGAGTAGTGCTTCCTGCTGTTTGCGCTCGGTGATGTCCACGGCAAAGCCGATGTGGCCATCGCCATCCGGCAACTCGATGAAATTGGCGGTGACCTGCATGGGGAATTCGCTGCCATCCCTGCGCACGGCCAATGTCTCATAGGTGCTGGGCGCGGGCAGTCCCTGCAAGCGGCTTTTCGCCCGTTCGATGAAAACCTGGCGCGCGCTGGGGGCGATCCATTCTGTGATTGGTCGATTCAGCACCTCTTCGGCCGTGTCGTAGCGGAACATCGCCAGCCAGGCCGGATTGACATACACGTAGTTGAGATTGCGCGCGATGCCGATGGCAATCGGCGCCTTGTCGATGAAGGTGCGGAAGCGCTCTTCGCTGTTGCGCAACGCGGCTTCGCTGCGTTTGATGTCGGTGATGTCGTGGGCAAATACCGAAATGCCGATGATTTTTCCGTTACGTTCGATGCGATTGAACGCGAAGTCGAAGAATTTCTGGTTGTTGAAACTGGGCTGGTGTTCAAAATGGAATGGCCCCTCACGCAGCAGGCGCTGGTAATGTCCGACCCATTCGTCGCTGATGTTGCGCGGCATGAATTCGTGCGGCATCAAACCGACCCGGAGGGCGATACTGGTGTGTCTCTGGAGGAAATTTCTGACTGCCTGGTTGAATGAGGTCAGTCGGAAGTTTTCGCTTTCCACCGACCAGACCAGGTCCGAGGTGCTTTCCATGAGCGCCGTCAAATGCGCCTGCTGCTCCTGAAGTTCGGCGGTGCGTGTCTTCACCTGAGTTTCAAGCGTCTCTTGATGCTGTTGCAGTTCCCTCTCGATCTGTTTGCGCCGCTGGTTCTGGATCAACAGGGCGACGATCAGGCTGGTCAGGCTGATGAAAGCCAGCAGCGCGGCGCTGACGATGAATGGATGTTCATCGATCAGGCTGGGCGGCTCGTTGACGATCACGCTGTCTTTGGGGAGTTCCGATTGCCTGGCGTTCCAGCGTTCCAGTTGTTGCCAGTCGAAGGTTGGCACGCCCTGGTTGGACTGGATCGAAACCCGATCGCCCAGCACCAGCTTGCCGCTGAAAATGTCGCGCGCGGCTTGTGCGGCAATCAGGCCGGCTTGGGCCGTACTCATGATCGAACCGCCGATGGCGCCTTTGCCCACATGGTAATCGTACAAAGTGAATACCGGCGCATTGGCAGCCTGCATCAGCTGGAGGCTCGAGTAATGCGGCAGCATGGTGCGGCCAAGACTGTCGCGACTGAGTGTGGCCGAGATGACCACCGTATGCGGCGGCAGATGCGCAATTCTTTCGCGGGTTTGCTCGAATGAGAGGTGATCGCTGTATTCAAAACTCAGCTTGCCGCGCCATGTGGCGGCGATTTGCTGGAATGCCCGCTTGAGCGCCTGATCCTGCGCATCCGTACCGACCGGAACAAAAACGTTCCGGGTATCGGGGAACAGCTTGAGTGCATGGCTGATGGTGCCGCGGATGTCGGGGGTGGAGGCCTGAATCCACAAACGATGGGCGCCGATCGAGGCCCCTTCGGGAAGGGCGGCATGCACGGCCAGAACTGGTGCTTCGGGCGCCAGCTCCCTGAGCTCCTTGAGCAGGAAATTCAAGGCGGGCTGTTGCAGCACCAGGATCAGATCGATTTTCTGCTTGCCGTATTGATACAGCAGCATCTGGCGCTTGAGGGCGAGAAACTCCTGATCCGGGTTGTGCCCTAGGTTGAGGTACTCGACCATGATGTTCTCGGTCGGCATTCCGCCCTGCGACAGCTCGGCAATGAAACTCTGGACATAGCGCTGAACCACCGGGCGTCCGGCATAGCCATACGATTGCAGAAACAGGATGCGTGGCTGCGCCGCCGGGGCGCCAGGCGCACCGGATTCAACGAGGGAGGGTGCATCGATTTTGTTGCGCGATGATGGCAGTACGGCTTCGGTGGCCGCGCTGGCTTGCAGCGCCAGCACACTCGTGACCATGCCGAGCAGTAGCGTGCGCCAATGTGTGCGCGCACGGCGAAAGCCTTGCCGCAGCAACGATGGCGGCGACAATGGCATTTCCTTCGGGACGGTCGGTATTCTCGACATAGGAGGAAAGCATACGCGAAACGCCTGCGTTTGTGCATGCAGCATTGCCGTCCATCGGGTCGGCAGAAATACTCTGATGGCCAAACCGAGTCAATTCGGGCTGAGGTACGTTCAGTGAGTCATTTCAGTGAGCATGTTCTGCAGCCAGCCGGCCGCATGGATGGCTTCGCGGGTCGAGAGATCGGCCGAGATGCCGCCGGAGTTCGGTACGGCGACGATCTTGCCATCCGTGACGCGATACACCGCCGCAACGCTGATCGCCTCGTTGCGCGTCAGGAAGCTGTAGCAGACATTGAGCGCCGACATGTCAACCGTCGCCTGGCCGTTCATGAGCGCGACGAGATTGACGGCGCAGATCTTGGCCTGGGTGTTCGCTGAATACCCCGACTTCGGCATGGCGCCGGCCGCACAGGCATCGCCAATCACATGGATGCCGGACGCCAGCGTGGATTCGAAGGTATGCGGATTGACCGGGCACCAGTGGCTGCCTGCGCTGACCAGGCCACTGCGGTTGGCGAGTACGCCGGCGCGTTGCGGCGGAATCAGGTTGATCACATCGCCGCGCACCGCATCCAGCCCCTCAACGAGCACCGTGCGCTGGCGCGCATTGAGCGCCGTGACCTTGGCCACCGGGCGATATTCGATGATGTCCGCGTAGTGGCGCGCCCAGCCTTTCCTGAACAATGGGCCTTTGGACGTGATATCCGGATTCGCGTCGAGGACGATGAGTTTTGCGTGCGGCTTGTACTGCTTGAGATACATGGCGATCATGCTGGCGCGCTCGTAGGGGCCGGGTGGGCAGCGATACGGCGCCAGTGGGATGGTTTCGAGCACAGTGCCGCCATCAGGCAGATCGAGCAGCTGTCGGCGCAGCAGCGCGGTTTGAGCGCCGGGTTGCCAGGCATGCGGGAATTCCTGCGGCGTGCTGTGCGCCGCATAGCCCTCGATTTCATCGAAGCGGAAATCGATGCCCGGCGATAGTATCAGACGATCATAGGTTAATATGCCTTCGTCAAGAACCACGGTCCGGCTGGCCGGCTCGATCTGCCGGACTTCGGCATGCAGCAGCTGGATGCCGTGGTTTGCTGCCAGTCGGCTGGGGGCGAAGCGCAGATCGTCGAGTTCGCGGATGCCGCCCAGCACGAGATTGCTGAACGGCCCTGAATACAGCGTGCGGTTGCGTTCGATGAGCACCACTTCAATGCCGGGATCGAGACGGCGGATATATTTCGCCGCAATGCTGCCGCCATAACCGGCGCCGATCACCACGACACGCGGCCCATGGCGCGGCAGCAGTTCGCTGGCGCGGCTGCCGATCAATGGCGCCTGGCCCGGGGCGCTCGCACAACCGGCCAGCAAACCGAGTGCGCCGCTGGCTGCCGTGAGGCTGGTGGTGGCGCAGAGGTGCTGGATGAATTTTCTGCGGTCGAGGCTCATGGCGGGTTCCCGTTTCTCTGTACGGCGCTTGCGGCGTTGCTCCGTGTGGTTTCCGACCCTGCGCCGCTGGCGTAGTAATGCGCCAGCGCCTCCAGATCGGGGCGCGCGAGCGGAGCGAATTGCTCGGCCATCGCTGGCGCCATCGGTCGCCTTCCGGCGGAGAAATCATCCATCTGGGTTTGCAGGTAAGCCCGCCATTGCTGCGTGAGTATGGGGGCGGATGCTGCGGCCAGCGCGGCAGAAAGTTTGCTCAGCGCGGGCAGGTTGGCCTGGGTTTGTGGCGCCTGGCCGTGGTCGGCCTGCGTCTCCGGCGCGGCGGCGCGATGGCAGGCCGCGCAGTGTTTGACATGCAAGTCTTTGCCGCGCGCGATCAGGTTGGTCGCCAGCGCGGTTTGCGGCGCTCTGGCCAGCGGCTGTGCGGCGAAATACTGCGCCAGTGCGGCGATTTCCGTTTCCGAATAGCCCTTGGCGAGGCGGCCCATGACGGTGGCAGGCCGTTCGCCGCTGCGGAAGCGCAGCAGCGCATCGGTCAGTGCCATGTGCGTCTGGCCGGCCAGATTCGGGATGTCGCCGGCTGTGCTGATGCCCGTCGAGCCATGGCAGCCTGTACATGGCAGGGCCAGCATCAGCGGCGTGGCGGAGCGTTGCAGGTTCTGCGGCGCGGGCGGCGTGGCTATCGCGCGGCTGGCTCCCAGGCACAGCAGCAGGGCCGCCAGCGCTGCGCGGGTATTCAGGGTTCGGGGCATGCGGGCTCCTGGCTTCATTGTCTGTTCTGGCGTGCGTCGCGCTCCTGTTCCGCATGGGCTCGCTCGTAGAGCGGCATGACCTGCGGCAGGTGGTCCTCGATATCGCGGATGCGGTTCTCGCCCGAGGGATGCGTGGATAGCCAGGGCAGGGGCGCACCGCGATTGGCGGCGCCCATCTTTTCCCACAGCGTGACGCCGGCACGCGGGTCATAACCGGCGCGCGCCGCGAGATCGAGACCGACCAGATCGGCTTCGCTTTCATCGTCACGCGAGAAGCGCAGGGTCAGCAGATTGCCGCCGGCCTGAAACAGCCCAGCGTACTTCCCCTGGGCGAGGATCTGGCCGAGCAGATTGGCGCCCAGATTGGTCAGTTCGCTCTTCGCCATGCGCTCGCGCGCATGCTCGCGCAGCGCATGCGCGATTTCATGCCCCATGACCATGGCGGCTTCATCGTCGCTGAGTTTGAGTTTCGTCAGTAGTCCGGAGAAAAACGCGATCTTGCCGCCCGGCATGCAGAAGGCGTTGATCTGCGACGAGCCGATCAAATTGACCTCCCAGCGCCACTGGCTGGCGCGCGGGTTATAGCGGCTGGCGAGAGGAATCATGCGCGCGGCGATGGCGCGCAGGCGTTGCAGATCTGGATGGCCGTCGGGCGCCAGCGCGCGTTTCTCGGTGGCCTGTCGCTTGAGCGCTTCATATTCCTGCATCGCCTGCCGCTCGACGTTGGCGGCAGGCACGAACTGGGTCAGCGCCGAAGGTTTGCCGACCTGGATGCCGTCGCCAGGCGGCGAATCAGCGTGCGCCACACCCCCCAGCAGTAGGCCGCTCGTGGCGCACAGCCTTACGCAGCAGCGGCGCCAGCGTCGGGACTCGAACGGTTTCATGCGCGTCATGTCACGGAAGCCTATGGGAGGGAAACGGCGCATTGTGCAGCGCGCCGGGCGGCAGGGCAAGGCGCGCGCCATGTTGTGGCAGGGCAAACGCGTGAAGCTTTTTCCCTCCACTTCAACTGGCTATCGTATGCGCGCATTTCACAAGTTACTGATTTTAATGTGCTCTTCCGCAAGCGGGCGAGGGGATGCTTGTGCATGCGATAGCCTTCAATAGGTGGGCAAGGGTGGGGATGGGGTAAACAAGGAGCGTGATTGTTGCATTGTCAGAAAAAATTGCCTCATCCCCCTTAGGGCCTGTTCTCAATTGATTGAATCCTGATATGCCATACGAAAACAAGGCTGAAGAAATCGTTCACAGTCAAGGGGATAGCAAGGGGCTGTTCACAGTTGATCAAATATGGTCATATCCTGACTT
>JBPOIN010000167.1:0-39460 GCA_052034445.1 Pseudomonadota bacterium
ATTCTTTTTGGAGCAGCCATGCCACGTCGCCCACGCATTAACTTGGCCGGAATGCCGCAGCACATTGTTCAGCGCGGAATCAATCGGGAGCCCTGTTTTTTCGCCGAGGAGGATTATCACTTCTACCCCCACTGGCTGGAAAAATCGGCTGCCGATTGGCACTGCCACATTCACGCCTATGCCCTCATGACCAACCACGCACACCGTGGGCACGGTGGTGCAGCCGGGGACGGTGCTGCTGACGTTGGTGCCCAAAGAGGAAAAGTTGCGTGCCGAGGTCTGGTTGTCAAACGAAGACATCGGTTTCATCCGCAAGGGGCAGCCGGTGAAAATCAAACTGGCCGCTTTTCCGTTTCAGAAATACGGCATGGTTGAAGGCACGGTCGAGCACGTCAGTGCGGATGCAGCGGATAGCAATACCAGCAATAATCCGATCTCAAGCGACAAGGCGGCGAAATCCCAACCTTTGCTCTACAAGGCGCTGGTTGCCCTCAAGGCGATGCAACTAGAGATGGATGGCGAACACTTTCCGTTGGGCCCTGGGATGCAGGCGTCGGCCGAAATTTTGCTCGGCCGACGCAGCGTTCTCGAATATTTGCTCTCGCCGGTACAAAAGGCGTTTCATGAGGCTGCGCGGGAACGATAGCCGCTGAGCGGCTTGAGGGGAAAAGGCTTTTCTCGGTCACGGCGCGCCGACGAAAGTCGATACAATTCCTCGCTGCGCCGATCAGCCATACATCAGGAACCCCCGCATGAGCAGCCAGAAATCCGACAAAGTTTCCGCAGAAAATTCAGCGGTGAATTTCCCGCAGCCGACCGATCCGAATCCCTTGCAACTGGAGAAGCGGCGCGCCGGGGCTGCGTTGCGTCGCATCATCGACGGCATCATCATGAAGCATCCGGATGCACAGGCAATGGCGGCGCTGGCGAACCAGCTCGAAGCGCTGGCCGATGGTTTGACCGCCATGCCGGAGAAAATCAGCCGCACGGGATTTGGCAGCCGCATGAGCCCCGAGGATGCGCGCGACTTTGTCGAGTTCAGTCCACTGACGGGGCGTTCGAATCCGATCGCTCCGCCCGTGGATCTGTGGATCGAAGGCGATCGGGTGCATGGTCAGGTGCATTTCAGTCGCGGTTTCGAGGGCGCGCCGGGACTGGTGCATGGCGGCCATGTGGCCGCGGTGTTCGACGAGCTGCTGGGCTTCACGCAGGGGCTGTCGAAACAGCCGGGCATGACCGGGACGCTGACGATTGTCTATCGCGCGCCGACGCCGCTGCTGACTGATCTGCGTCTCGAAGGCGTGTATGAGGGCATGGAGGGGCGCAAGATTTTTACCAGCGGAAAATTGTTTGCCGGGGAGACGCTGCTGGCCGAAGCCAAGGGTTTGTTCATCGCATTGACCGAAGCGCAACATGCTGCGGTGTTGCAAATCAACGAGAACATGCGGCTGTCCAGCCAGGCCTGAATCCCTGATCGCGATAGCCGTAGCGTCAGCAGTCTGGCGTGTGGAAAAAAACCGGGCCGCATGCGCGGCCCGGTTTGCTTCAGTGCGGTAGTTTTACTGCGGTTGCTTGCGGCGGCGGACGATGCCGCCCAGCAAGCCGAGCCCCGCCAGCAGCATGGCGTAGGTTTCTGGTTCCGGCACCGGGGCGGCGTTCAGATGCACGGCATCAATGAATGCGGTGGTGTCCCCGTAGACCGCATAGGGCGCCATGCCAGCGAAGGAGAGGGTGTGATTGCCGGCTGCCAGGTGGCCAAGACTCAGGGTTTTGACGCTCCAGATGCTTGACGCCGCATCAAACAGTCCCGCTTGCTGGCCATCAACCGAAACCTGGACTGTTTGTCCCGGCCTATAGTTCGGACGCAGGGCCAGCGCAAAATCAAGGGTTACCGCCGCGGCGGAATCCAGTGCGAAGCCTTGCGACAAGGGGGCGGTAGCGACTTGCAGAAAGGCAAACCGGCTGCCTTCGTAGGCGCTGAGTAAATCGTAACTGCTGGAAACGCCGGTGGCGGAGCCAAATGACCAACCCATGTTGGGGCCGCTGGGTTGGTAGTTGAAGGTCACGTGTCCATCGCTGCCCACGTGCGTGGTGCTGGTCCACGAATTTTCGAACCCGGCATTCGTCAGGCTGACTGGGGCGGCCTGGGCCGGAAACGCCAGCGCCAGTGCGCCAAGCAGTGCGAGTGATTTCAAGGTTTGCATCGATACAGGCCGCCAGATTTTCAAGTCGCGCAGCATATTGGTTTGTGTTGATCCGAGAAATAGCCCGTTCGGACTAATTAAAAACCCGTTGGGCATAATTGATGGCCGGCCTGGAATCGGGCAGCCTCTGGCGCTCGAACATTGCAACAGGCGTGGCATGGGCAAAGCGGTTAAAATAGCGACCCTTTGCCGGTTCGACGGGCGTGGCTATTTTCATGGCGCTGCCGTCTTGCCGCTTCCCCTCCGTTCTCGCCTCACACAGGATTTCCGCCGTGCTCGTCGCCTCAAATATCACCATCCAGTTCGGGGCCAAGCCCCTGTTCGAAAATATCTCGGTCAAGTTCGGCGAGGGCAACCGCTACGTCCTGATCGGCGCCAACGGCTCGGGCAAGACCACGTTCATGAAGATTCTCGCCGGCCTGCTCGAACCGAGCGCCGGCAACGTCGCGCTGGATACGCACGAGCGCATGGCTTTCCTCAAGCAGGACCAGTTCGCCTACGAGGAGCAGCGCGTGATCGACGTGGTGCTGCAGGGCCACAAGGAAATGTGGGATTGCATGCGCGACAAGGATGCGATTTACGCGAATCCCGAAGCGACCGAAGAGGATTATCTGCACGCTGCCGAACTGGAGTCGAAGTTCGCCGAATACGATGGCTATACGGCCGAAGCGCGCGCCGGCGAGTTGCTGCTCGGTGTCGGCATTTCGATCGACCAGCACTTTGGCCCCATGAGCGCCGTGGCGCCAGGCTGGAAGCTGCGCGTGCTGCTGGTGCAGGCGCTGTTCGCCAATCCCGACATCCTGCTGCTCGACGAGCCGACCAACAACCTCGACATCAACACCATCCGCTGGCTCGAAGATGTGCTGAATCAGCGCGACTGCACGATGATCATCATTTCACACGATCGCCACTTCCTGAACCAGGTGTGCACCCACATGGCCGATCTGGACTACGGCACGATCAAGGTTTACCCCGGCAACTATGATGATTACATGGAGGCGTCGACGGCCGCGCGGCAACGCCAGCTGGCCGCCAACGCCAAGGCCAAGGACCGCGTGCAGGAATTGCAGGAATTCGTGCGCCGCTTCTCTGCCAACAAGTCCAAGGCGCGCCAGGCCACCTCGCGCGCCAAGCTCATCGACAAGATCAAGGTCGACGACATCAAGCCGTCCTCCCGCCAGTATCCGTGGATCCGCTTCGAGGTCGACGAGAAGGAAAAGCTGCATCGCCATGCCGTCGAGATCGAGAACCTGCGTCACGGCTTCGACCGCACGCTGTTCCAGAACTTCAGCACCTTCATCGAGGCCGGCGAGAAAGTCGCCATCATCGGCGAGAACGGCGTCGGCAAGACCACGCTGCTGCGTTGTCTGGCCGGCGAGAAGATCGGCGGGCTGACGCCGCTGGGCGGCACGGTGAAATGGGCCGAGAAGGCGCGTCCGGGCTATTTCGCCCAGGATCACTCGGAGGATTTCGCCAAGGACGAGACGCTCGTTGACTGGATTCAGGGCTGGGCGCGCGAAGGCGAGGACGAGCAGATCGTGCGCAGCACGCTGGGCCGTCTGCTGTTCACGGGCGACGACGGCAAGAAATCGGTCAAGGTGATTTCCGGCGGCGAACAGGGGCGCATGTTGTTCGGCAAGCTGATCCTGCAGAAACCCAACGTGTTACTGATGGACGAGCCGACCAACCACCTCGACATGGAATCCATCGAATCGCTGAACACTGCGCTGGCCAAATACAGCGGCACGCTGGTGTTCGTTTCGCATGACCGCGAATTCGTCTCGTCGATCGCCACGCGCATCCTCGAAATCAAGGACGGCAAGATCGTCGACTACAAGGGCAACTACGAGGACTACCTCGCCAGCCAGGGGATCGAATGATCCGCTGGTTTTGCGCCAACCTGCTGCGGCTGGCCGGCTGGCGCATGCTGTATGCGCCAACGCCGATGGCGAAGGCCGTCATCGTCGTGTATCCGCATACCTCGAACTGGGATTTCATCATCGGCATTCTGTTTCGCTTTGCCAGTGGCATGCCTTTGCGCTTTGCTGCCAAGGACACGCTGTTTCGCGGCCCGGCCGGGGCGTTGTTTCGCGCGTTGGGCGGTGTGCCGGTGAATCGTCGCGAACGCACGGGTTTCGTGACCCAGATGGCCGATGAATTTGCGCGGCATGAACGCTTTTATATTGCCATCACGCCGGAAGGCACGCGCAGCGCACGACCGCATCTGAAGAGCGGTTTTTATCGCCTGGCCCTAGCGGCCAAGGCGCCGCTGATGTTTGGCGTCATCGACTATGCACGACGCGAAGTCGGTATTGACGGCTATCTGATGCCCACCGGCGATGAGCGCGCCGACCTGGCGCATATGGCGCAGGTGTATGCCGAGCGACGGGGTAAATATCCCACCCAGCAGGCGCCCTTCATCTTTGCAGACATGCAGGAAAGTTCGCGGTCCACTCCATGATTCTGTTACGCAATCTGTGCTTTGGCCGCAACGGCGACATGCTGGTCGAAGAGGCCAGCCTGCAGCTGCACCCGGGCTGGAAAATCGGCCTGATCGGCGCCAACGGCAGCGGCAAGTCGTCGTTCCTGGCGCTGCTCCGCAACCAGCTGCATGCCGAAGCCGGTGACCTCGAATTGCCGAAGTCCTGGGTCGTCGCCCACGTTGCCCAGGACACGCCGGCGCTGCCCGATGCGGCGCTCGAATTCACGCTCGACGGTGATGTCGAATTGCGCGCCATCGAGCGCGAACTCGCGGCGCTCGAAGCCAGCAGCGATGCCGATCACGATGGTCATCGTGTTGGTGAATTGTATGGCCGCCTCGGCGAGATTGACGGCTATGCGGCGCGCGCGCGCGCCGCCGAACTGCTGCACGGCCTGGGGTTTTCCGATGCCGATTTCGAACGCCCGGTCGCCGATTTCTCGGGCGGCTGGCGCGTGCGCCTCAACCTGGCGCGCGCGCTGATGTGCCGCTCCGATCTGCTGCTGCTCGACGAGCCGACCAACCACCTCGACCTCGACGCCGTGCTGTGGCTCGAAGACTGGCTCAAGAGCTATCCGGGCACGCTGCTGATGATTTCGCACGACCGCGATTTTCTCGACGCCGTTGCCGACCACACACTGAGCCTCGACCAGCGCTGCCTCAAGCTCTACAGCGGCGGCTACAGTGACTACGAACGCCAGCGCAGCGCGCATCTCGCCCTGCAGCAGTCGATGTACGAAAAGCAGCAGCGCGAGCGCGCGCACCTGCACAGCTATATCGAACGCTTTCGCGCCAAGGCCACCAAGGCGCGCCAGGCGCAGAGCCGCATCAAGGCGCTGGCGCGTATGGAAGAAGTCGCCGCCGCGCATGTCGACACGCCATTCACCTTCCGTTTCCGCGATGCCGGTCTGGCGCCCGATCCGCTGCTGGTCGTCGATGGCGCCAGCGCCGGTTATGGCGAGCGCACCATTCTCGGCAACCTCCAGCTTACGCTGCGGCCGGGTCAGCGCCTCGCGCTGCTGGGCCGCAACGGCGCCGGCAAGTCGACGCTGGTCAAACTGCTGGCGGGCGAGATCGATCCGCAGTGCGGCACGCGCGTCGAAGGCAAGGGACTCAAGATCGGCTACTTCGCCCAGCACCAGCTCGAACAGCTGCGCCCCGACGAATCGCCGCTGCAGCACATGATCCGCCTCGCTCCGCGCGTGCGCGAACAGGAGCTGCGCACCTATCTCGGCAGCTTCGATTTCCGCGACGAGATGGCCACGTCATTGTGCGGGCGCTTTTCGGGCGGCGAGAAATCGCGTCTCGCGCTGGCGCTGCTGATTTGGCAGAAACCCAATCTGCTGCTGCTCGACGAGCCGACCAACCACCTCGACCTCGAAATGCGCGAGGCGCTCAACATCGCGTTGCAGGAATACGAAGGCTGCGTGGTGCTGGTGTCGCACGACCGTCACCTGCTGAAGAGCACCGCCGACGAACTCTGGCTGGTTGCCGACGGCTGCGCCCGGCCGTTTGACGGCGATCTCGATGACTATGCTAAATGGCTGGCCGCGCAACGCGCCGCCGACGTCAAGGCCGCCGCCAGCAGTGCGGCCGCTGCCGCCAGCGCCGCGCCGGTCGCCGCGCCCAGCAAGCCGAGCCCGCAAGCCCTGCAGGTCCTGCAGACGCAACGCCGCACGCTGCAGAAGGAAATCGACAAGCTCGAAAAGCAGATCGCCGCCTGGCAAAGCGAACTCGGCCTGCTCGATACCCGCCTCGCCGATCCGGCGCTGTACGCCAACCCCGACAAGAGCCTCGCGCTGGGTTTGCAGAAACGCCAGGGCGAACTCGCGCGCTCGCTCGAACAGGCCGAAGAGCGCTGGCTGGCGCAGCAGGAAGAACTCGAAGGACTGCCGGCAGCGTAAGGCGTCAGGCAAGTATTCATTCGACATCTGAGTGTTGCGATCGGCTGGCCGCCCGGCCCTGCTGGTATTGAGGGCTGGTCGCGGAGTTTAAACCGTCGTGGTTTCTTCTGGCGCTAGCCGCCCGCAGCAAGGGCTGTGGGTGGATAAGTCAAAATTCATGAATGACAATGGAATTCATGCGTTGCGCTCTGCGCGGGGTCGCTCAGCTGAAAAATCCTGCAACCGAAGGACTTGAGCGTATTGATCGGCTTCTTCCATCAGGATTTAATGCCAGTTGTTTGACATAACCGGGACCGGCGGCATCATCGGTTAGGTTCTTATTTAGCCGGCTGCGCGCCGAACTTTCCAATAGCCGGGCCGACGGCGGTGGTGAGCGACCGCCAAGATGAGGATTTGTTGTGCTTCCCGTCGGTAAATAATCGAGTAAGGAAAACGTCTGACAACAACCATTCGCAGCTGATGACCGGGGGGCGAGCCTGCATCGGGATTAGCTCGAATGAAACCAACCGAGTTGTGTGCTTCAGCAGCGAGCGATTTGCCCAAACCAATAAGCCGTGATTCATAGAACGAAACGGCCTCGCCGAGTTCGATCTCTGCCGCGAAGTGAAATTGAACGGGAATCAACTCAGGCGACGGCGCAGGTTTTCGAATACCTCTTCAGCCGGCGCCAAACGTGCCGCGCCGCTTTCGACTTCGGCGAGGCGCGTTTCTGCTTCGATGCGCCAGGCTTCCTGGATATCACCGGCCTCGGCAGGCTCAAGAGACTCCAGCAAAAATAAAGCCAGCTGTGCTCTTTCCTCATCCGGCAATCGCGAGGCCTGTTGCTCAAGCGCCAAAAGATCTTGCGTCATGATCCCCCCCTTTCCACGAGGCTTTGATTTTACGTCAGATTATTCATGGCGCTAAGCGGCAATTTGCTGTTTTTTAAACAAAAACAGCATGGTGGTCATGTTGCTTGAAAGGCTGGTAGCGCAGTGGGCGCTTGGCCTTATGCCGCCGTCAGCGCCACGCGCCGGTACAGCGCGGCGATGAGGTCGGACTGCGTGACCATGCCGACGAGCTTTTTCCTTTCATCGACGACGGGAATGTGGTGCATGCCGAGATCGGAGAGTTTGAGTACCAGTTCGGCAACTGGCGTGTCGATGCTGGCGGTATAAACCCTGTCGCTCATGATCTGGCCGACGACCTCGGCTTTTTCCGAACTCGGGCCCGCAGTACGCTTGAGCAGGCCTTGCAGGCGCACGGCGAGGCCGGCGGCCGTGGTGTCGTCGAGCTGGCGCAGGAAATCGGCGACCGTGACGATGCCGATGATGCGCTGGAAATTATCGACTACCGGCAGCGCCTTGATCTTGTGCTTGCGCAGCAGGTTCCAGGCCTGTTCGAGCTCGGTGCCGAATTCGACCGTCACGATGTCGCGCGCCATGATGTCGCCGCAGGAGACGCCGAGATGGCGTTCGAAGGCGTGGCCGATGGCGGCGTTGTAAATCCGCACGAGTTCCTGTTCCTGCACGTCGACGAAGGTGCCGAGCGATTGTACGGCGTGGTCGAGATCCTCGTGGGTCAGGCCGGTGCGTTCGGTCGGCAGCTCGTCGCGTGTCTGATGCAGGCTGGCGAGGAGGTCGGCGCGGCATTGCGGGTAGCGGCGGCGCAGGATGAAGTTGTTGATCAGGAAGGCCGCTAGCAGCAGCGCCAGCGAGTTGGCGAGCATTACGCCCATCAGGTGCGCGGCATGCTGTAGCGTCGGCGCGCCTTGCTCGACGACCAGCAGCACCAGCGCGCCGCCGGGCGGGTGGAGGCACTTGTAGCGTGTCATGAACCACACCGTGGCGCCCAGCGCCAGCGCGCCGGCGAGCAGCGGCGAGGGAATCAGGCTGGCGCTGATCAGCGAGAACAGCGTTGCCGCGAGGTAGCCGCCCATGACTGACCAGGGCTGGGCGAGTGGGCTGTGCGGCAGGGCGAACAGGATGATCGAGGAGGCGCCCAGCGTGGCGACCAGCCAGACGCTGTCCTGTGGCGCGGCGAGCACCAGGGCGCCGGCGAGCGCCAAACCGAGCAGCGCACCGAGCGAAGCCTTGAGGCGCTCGGGCGGAGCAAGCGGCGGTGTGTCGGCGACGAGGTAATGCAGGACGAAACGTTTGAGGTCGATGCGCATGCCATGATCCACGAAAATTCAGCGGAGGATGGTAGCGCAGATTGCACCGCCGGGATTAGGCGATCAAAGAAGAACCTGATTCGCAGTGCACATCAGCAAGCATCCAGAAAACTGCAGCATCCGTTCCCGTCATTGCCGCGAAGGCGGCAATGATGACCGAAGGAAATCCCTGCAGGGCGCGCCTTGCCTGGTGCGGCTTTAGTGGCGCTTCAGTGCAGCTTTTCCGGGCTGCCGCAGCACTGTTTGTATTTCTTGCCGCTGCCGCACGGGCACAGTTCATTACGGCCGACGTGGGAAGATTTGCGCACGGGCGTCTTGCTCTGCGCGAGCTTGACGCGCCAGAAGCCGTAGATCGCCGAGACCAGTTTGGGCAGGTCTTCCTGAGCGTATTTGATGGCGCGCTTTTCCTGCGACGGCGTGAGCCAGGTTTCGTTGTGGGCCTCGGCATCTTCCTTGAGCATGCCGTTGAGCAGAAACAGCGGCTGCAGCATGTCGGAGAGTTCCTCGGCATGTTCGCCGACGGCTTCGTACCAGTCGCTGCCAAGTTGGCTGCCGAAGATGTAGGCATCGGCCCAGGCGGCGTAGTCGAGGGCTTCGAGATCGTCGTCGTAGGGGTAGAGAATCAGTTCCCAGCCCTCGCCCTCGGCCAGCGCTTCGGCCATGTAGTTGTGGAAGCGCATCAGCAGGTCGGTGACTTCGCGCGCTTGGGCTTCGGACTCGTAGTTGGGATTGCTGCCGAGTGCGGCGGGCAGCCAGACGCTGGGCGGGATGGGATCGGGGCCGCTGATCACGGCGCACAGCAGACCTTGCAGTTCGTCGAGCTGCAGGGACTCGCCCATGAAGGCTTCGGAATCGAGCAACTCTTCGAGACGGTCGAGATCGGCTTCGGAAAACGGCGGGGTTTGAGCAGGCTTCATGGCAAACTCGCGGGGGCAGTGAGATGGCGCCCAGTCTACCCCCGATTCGTTGCAGCGGGGATATCCAGTGTTCAATCAGTAGCTCAGCGAATCGTAGCCCGGTTCGCGCCCGACCAGCGTCAGGCTGACATGATTCGGCGCGCAGATGGCGATCGCATGCGGGCGCGTCAGCCAGCCCTGATGCACGCAATACTGGCGCGGCCCGGGATCGGCCAGTACACGCGCCCGTCCGGGCTGGATCTCGATGATGGTGGTGCCGAGCGGGCCGCGCACTTCGAGCTTGCGTGCGCTGTTCAGGCTGACCTCGGCGACGACTTCGCCATCGCGCTTGATCACTGCCTTGTCGGCCGCACCGCCCTGCCACAGCAGCGGCAGCAGGCTGGCGCAGGCAAACAGCGCCAGAGCCAGCACCAGCCAGTCGCCGGGGCGCAGCAGCCCCAGCGCATCCTGCAGCTTCACGAACCCAGGGCGCGGTGGCGCACCAGCACCTGTGCGGCATCGCGGAATTCGGCCGCCAGGCGCTCGGCCAGATACACCGAGCGATGCTGGCCGCCGGTACAGCCGATCGCCACGGTCAGGTAGGAGCGTGCGTCGCGGATATAGGCCGGCAGCCAGGCATGCACGAAACGCCGGATGTCTTCGGCCATGCGTGCGACCTCGGGCTGGGCGGCGAGAAATTCGATGACTGGGGCATCGCGCCCGGTGAATGGACGCAGCAGCGGATCGTAGTGCGGATTCGGCAGGCAGCGCACATCGAAGACCAGATCGGCGTCGAGCGGCAGGCCATGTTTGAAACCGAAGGATTCGAACAGCAATGTGAGCGGCGCATCCTTGACGGGGCTGATCTGGCCGTCGAGGCCGAGGAATTCGCGGATGAAGTTGCGCAGCGCATTCGGCCGCAGATTGCTGGTGTCGATGTGGTGGCCCAGCGAGGCGATGTCTTCGAGCGCGTCGTGTTCCAGGGCGATGGCTTCGGCCAGCGTGGTGGTCTGGTTGGCGAGCGGATGACGGCGCCGTGTTTCGGAGAAACGCTGGATCAGGATGTCGTTGCGCGAATCGAGAAAGATGAAGCGCACTTCGATCCGATGCTGGCGCAGGTTGGCAATTTGCTGCGGCAGTCCCGAGATGCTGGCACCGCCGCGCATGTCCATCGCCACGGCGACCTGGGTATAGCCATCGCTGCGCAACTGGTCGACGAGCTGCGGCAGCAAGGGCGCCGGCAGGTTGTCGACGCAGTAATAGCCGGCGTCCTCAAGCACGTTGAGGGCGATACTCTTGCCGGAGCCGGACAGGCCGCTAATCAGGATCAGTTGCATGGATAGGTGCCGTTGCGCGCAGTGGGTGAGGCAGGGCGCAAGCATAGCCAAATGATTCGAGAGTGGCTAGTCGAGCGTCGGGAAAGGCAGATGAAAGCGATGAACCGCGAGTGGGGGCGGAGCGGGCAGAACTGGTTCAGCAGGCACGAAACCACTCTCGACTAGCCACTCTCGACTCTATAATCCGCTCTCGTTCCCAAAGGACTTCCCATGACGCAGATGACGCCCGCGGAAATTGTTTCCGAACTCGATAAACACCTCGTCGGGCAGGCGCGCGCCACGCGAGCCGTGGCGATCGCCTTGCGCAATCGCTGGCGCCGCGCGCAGGTGGCCGAGCCGCTGCGCACCGAGATCACACCGAAGAACATTCTGATGATCGGCCCGACCGGCGTCGGCAAGACCGAAATCGCGCGGCGTCTGGCGCGTCTGGCGCATGCGCCGTTCATCAAGGTCGAGGCGACCAAGTTCACCGAGGTCGGCTATGTCGGTCGCGATGTCGATACCATCATCCGCGATCTGGCCGAGACGGCGATCAAGGACGGCCGCGAGGCCGCCATGCAGGCCGTGCAGATGCGCGCCCAGGACGCCGCCGAGGATCGCGTGCTGGATGCCTTGCTGCCGCCCGCACGCGGCGCCGGGTTTCACGACGCGGCGCACACCGAAACCGCCGGCGCCGAGGATTCCTCGACGCGGCAGAAATTCCGCAAGAAGCTGCGCGAAGGCGAGCTCGACGACAAGGAGATCGAGATCGAGGTCGCCGTGCTGGCCGCGCAGATGGAAATCTTTGCGCCGCCCGGCATGGAGGAGCTCACGCAACAGATTCAGGGCATGTTCCAGAACGTCGGCACGGGCAAGCGCAAGACGCGCAAACTCAGAATTTGTGAAGCCATGAAGATCCTCACCGACGAAGAGGCCGCGCGTCTCATCAACGACGAGGAGATCAAGACCCAGGCGCTGAGGAATGTCGAGCAGAACGGCATCGTGTTCCTCGACGAGATCGACAAGATCGCCACGCGTTCCGATGCCCAAGGCTCCGATGTCTCGCGTCAGGGCGTGCAGCGCGATCTGCTGCCGCTGGTCGAAGGCACCACCGTCACCACCAAGTACGGCATGATCAAGACTGATCACATCCTGTTCATCGCCAGCGGCGCCTTCCATCTGGCGCGGCCGTCGGATCTGATTCCCGAAATGCAGGGCCGCTTCCCGATCCGCGTCGAACTCGACTCGCTGTCGGTCGACGATTTCGCCTGCATCCTGACCAGCACCGACGCCTGCCTGACGCGCCAGTACCAGGCACTGCTGGGCACCGAGCAGGTGGCGCTGGAGTTTGCGTCCGACGGCATCCGTCGGCTTGCCGAGATCGCCTTTGCGGTGAACGAAAAGACCGAAAACATCGGCGCGCGCCGCTTGTATACGGTGATGGAAAAACTGCTCGAAGAAATTTCGTTCGACACCGCCAGCCATGGTGCGGCGACGGTGACCATCGATGCAGCGTATGTCGATGCGCGCCTCAAGGACCTGGCGCAGAGCGAGGATCTGGCGCGCTACGTACTCTGATCGGCGATCGCGCCGGTGTCGGCTGCCAAGATCACGCGGTTGCGGCCGCCGTGCTTGGCGGCGTAAAGCGCGGCATCGGCCCGATTGACGAGTGATTCTGGACTTTCCTGGGCATCCGCGCGCGCGGCGCAGACGCCGATTGAGGCCGTGACCGTGAATCGGAGTCCCTCGTAATCGAAGGGGATGGCGGCGATGGCTGTGCGCAGGCGGTTCGCGGCGCAGCCGGCCTGTTCCAGATTGGTGCTGGGCAGTACGGCAATGAACTCCTCGCCGCCCCAGCGGCCGAACACATCGGCTTCGCGCAGACAACTGACTGCCGCTTCGACCACCTTGCACAGCACGGTATCGCCCATGGCATGGCCATAGGTGTCATTGACGAGCTTGAAGTGGTCGATGTCGAGCATGAGCAGCGAGAATTCCTGGCGGTAGCGGTTGCAGGCATACACGCGCTGGCCGATTTCCTTTTGCATGTGCGCGCGGTTGTAGGCTTTGGTCAGCGCATCGTGGGTGGCAAGTTCGTGGAGCTGCTTGTTGATGGCTTCGATTTCGGCGGTCTTTTGTTGCAGCCGGTGCGTGGCCGCTTGTTCGTCGGCCATGGCGGCGTAGAGGCGTTCGACCAGCAGGGCCTGGGCCAGACGCGCCGTGATCCATTCGGAGACATGCTGATGATCGCTGAGGCTGCGGCGGAACAGTAGCACCAGATAGATCAGCGTGATGAGCGCCAGCGCCGGCTGGGCCAGCAAGTAGCCCGGGTAGAGAAAATACAGCTGGCCCAGCACGCCGACGCCGAAGGTGATGAGGAATCCGGCGTAGATACGCGGCGCGACACCCAGCGTACTTAGCATGAAGGCCGCCAGCCCCGCCAGACACAGCAGGCGCAGGTAAAACAACCCGTCAGGCGTCGGGCCGCCGAGCAGCGTGAGACAACTCACCCAGCTGGCGGCAAAGGTGACCGTGCCGGCGCAGGCCAGAAGGCGCCAGCGTTCGCTGCCACGGGTGTCGGCCTCGTCGCGCGCCAGAAAGCGTTTCGCGACCAACAGGCGGAAGGCCATGAACGCCAGCACCAGCAGCGTCCAGGTCAGGATGCGTGAGAACGGCTGGGCGTCGAGGTGGGCATAGGCCAGCATGATGACGGCTGGCACGCCGAGCAGCACGGATTCCTGCGCGCGCGTGTAAAACTCGCGCAGGATGCGCAGATTGATCTGCTCAGCCGGAACCGCTGGGAGCCTGGTGCTTGTCGTAGAAGTTAGTGCGGCTGCTGGTTCGGTTTTGCCCATTGCATGTCCCGATCAACTTGAAGCGGTACGCAAGTTTGCGACCGCAGCGCAATTTTAATCGGCGGCGCGCCGCATCCAGCAAAGATTTTGCGCGCCCCGGAGTGAGCGTTAAGTCGTGGGTGAAGTTATTCCTTGGCCGGATGCTTGGCCAGTTTGCGCTGCAGCGTGCGGCGATGCATCTTGAGTGCGCGCGCGGTGGCGGAGATATTGCCGCCGTGTTCGAGCATCACGCGCTGGATGTGTTCCCATTCCATGCGTTCCACGGTCAGCGGTTCGACCGGCGGTGCGGCGTGTTGTCCGGTCGGCGGGCTGGTATGGCTGCGGAAGGCGGCCAGCAGTTCATCGACTTCGACGGGTTTGGCCAGGTAATGCGTGGCGCCGAGCTTGATGGCTTCGACGGCGGTGGCGATGCTGGCGTAGCCAGTCAGCACGACGATGCGGCTGTGCGGGCAACTGCGTTGTAGCGGCTGCAGCAGTGCGAGGCCCGAGTCGCCGGCGAGATTGAGGTCGAGAACAATGAGTTCGGGGTGGGTCTGCTCCGCCTGCGCCAGCGCGTCGGTGGCGTTCAGTGCGCCGCTGACCGTGTAACCGCGACGCACCAGCGCGCGGCACAACACGCTATTGAAGGTCGGGTCGTCGTCGATCACGAGAACGGTTTTTGCCGCATTCAGCATGGATTCTCCCGGGCTGCATTCAGGTTTTGCAAAGGCAGCATGACCCGGGTTCGGGTTCCGCCGCCCTCGCGCTGGCTCATGCTGATGTGGCCGCCATGCCGTTCGAACGCCGCATGGGCCAGAAACAGGCCGATACCGACGCCATCGGCGCGCGTGCTGAAGAATTCATGCCCGGCGCGTTGCAACAGAGCGGGGTCGATGCCCGGGCCGCGATCGAGAATATCCATTTCCAGCGTGTCGGCGGACCAGCGGACCTGAATCTCGACGGCGGCTGGATTTTCAACCGTTGCATTCGCGTCGGCGGCATTGTTGAACAGGTTTAGCAAGGCTTGCTCAAGCGTGGTTTCGGCAAAGATCAGCGGTGCAGCAGGTTGGTGGTCGGCATCCAGGTCCAGTTGCACCACGACTTGCGGACGCAGGCTGCGCCAGCGCGCGACGAGTTGTTCGAGCCACCGATCGACGCGAATCGCACTGCCGCCCTCGGGACGCGTGATGCCGGCGTGCCTCGACAGCCCACTGATGATGTGCTTGCAGGCCTGGATCTGTGTGCCCAGCAGTTCAAGATCGGCGCGCAGCATGGGCGGTGTGGCCGGGTCGTTGAGCAGTTCGCCATTCAGTACGGCCATGGTGGCGAGCGGCGTACCGAGTTCATGCGCCGCACCGGCCGCCAGATTGCCGAGTGCGACGATGCGTTCGTCGCGCAATGCCTGCTCGCGCGCGGCGGCTAGTTGACGCTCGCGCTCGCGCAGCGCCGCCGTGATGTGGGCGACGAAGCCGGCGATCAGGATGGCCGCGGCGGCGAAAATCAGCCACATGCCCATCAGGTGCATCTGCATGGCGCGGTCGACATCCTCGACGGTCAGCGGCAGGCTGAACTTCCACAGCAGCGAATAGGCCACCACGCTGGCGAGCGCGACGATCCAGGCGTGACGGGCGCGCAGCGCCGCGGCAGCGACTGCGACGCTTGGCAGATACAGTGCGGTGAGCGGATTCGCCGGGCCGCCCGAGAGCGCCAGCAAGACCGTCAGGATGACGACATCGATGCCGAGTTGGGCCAGCAGTTCGCGATCGCTGACTGCCGCTGCATGACGCAGGCGCACCCAGGTGACGATGCTGACGACGGCCCAAAGGCCGAGCAGGATGACGATGGGTGCGAGTGGCAGCAGGGTATGAAACAGCGGCTCGGCGAGCGCCGTGAGCAAGGCCAGCGCGGCGATTGCGAAATCACGCAGCCATTGCAGGCGGCGCAGGTTTTCGTGACCGGCAGTGTGGGCTGTTGCCGCTGCGGCGCCAAGGGCGGATGCGGCGGGAATGTTGGAGTGTGACGGCATCGTTTTGCTGCGGTCGATGGTGCGAATGGCGCATTCTAGCGCAGGCCCTTGGCTCGGCCGTGCGGCAATCTGACGCACGACATTCCTTGCCAAACGGCCTTGTGATAGGCTGCGCGGCTGTCATTTACGGAAGGAGTCGCCATGTTATTCAAATCCATCTTGGGGCGCGGTGTGTTGTTGGCTGCGGTATTGTCGGCTGGTTTTACCGCACCGGTCTGGGCGCAGAGCGCCGCCGGCGTGACCGTGAATGGCGCCTGGGTGCGCGGCACCGTGGCCGGCCAGGGCGCCACCGGCGCCTTCATGGAAATCACCGCCAGCGAAGCCGCCACGCTGGTTGGCGTCAGTAGCCCGGTGGCCGGCGTCAGCGAAGTGCATGAGATGACCATGGACAATGGCATCATGAAAATGCGCGCCATGCCCAAACTGGATCTGCCGGCCGGCAAGACCGTGACGCTCAAGCCGGGCAGCTATCACCTCATGCTGATGGATCTCAAGCAGACCCTCAAGAAAGGCGACAGCGTGCCGCTGACGCTGAAGATCGAAGGCAAGGACAAGAAGCCGACGACCCTGGAGATCAAGGCCGAAGTACGTGATCTGACGGCGCAGGCCGGTGCGGTTAATGCGCACCACCACCACTGACCGCGGATTTGCACTGCCAGCAAGGCCGCCTGCGGGCGGCTTTTTCAATGCTTTCATGCGTATATATGTCATGTTGTGACGTCATGCCGCATGCGGCAATATGTCGCAACTCTTCGCTCGGGGCAGGCCTTATCATCGCCGGCTATCGATTTTCAGGGTCCGGAGCGTTCGATGTATAGCGAGAAATTCAGGCGTCATTCTGTCGCCGCCATGTTGGCGGTCGTTTGTGCCAGCGGCGCACTGGCTGAACCGTTGCAGCTGGCGGCCGGCGCTGCGCCAAAACATCTGGGTGAAATCGTCGTCAATGGCAGCCGGAATGTCTCCTTGCCCAAGGATCTGCCGGCGACGACCGAAGGGCTGACTGCCCAGCAGATGACCGAATCGATCAATGTCGTGAATACCGAGGATGCCTTCAAGTATCTGCCGAGCATCCAGATTCGCAAACGCTTTACCGGCGATACGAACGGGATTGTGGCCTCACGCACCGCCGGCACGCTGACCAGTGCGCGCTCGCTGGTGTATGGCGACAATCTGCTGCTGTCGAACCTGCTTGGCAATTCCTTTGCTTATCCGCCGCGCTGGGGTCTCGTGACGGCCGGCGAGATCGAGCGCATCGATGTAATCTACGGTCCGTTTTCGGCGCTGTATCCGGGCAATGCCTCGGGTTCCGTATTGTTGATGACGACGCGCATGCCGGAGCAATTCGAAGCCCATGCCGCCGCGCAGTATTTTTCCCAGGATTACGAGCTTTACGGCGCCAGTGAACGCTATGACGGTCAGCATCTGACCGCTGGTCTCGGCAGCCGCAGCGGCGACTGGTCCTGGCTGCTCGATATGGACCGCATCGACAGTCACGGCCAACCCATGAGTTTTCTGACCAAACCTGTTTCCACAACCAATGCGGGTGGCGCCGACACGGTGGTCACGGGCGCCCGGCGCGATATCGACGCCACCGGCAAGTGGCGCATGATTCTGGGTCCGACCAGCATTACGCACACGATTCAGGATCATGCCAAGTTCAAGCTTGCCTATGACATCACGCCGACCCTGCGCGCCGCGTATACCTTCGGGCTCTGGCAGAACGCGGCACAGGCGAGTGTCGTCAGCTATCTGCGCGATGCTGCGGGTGCTCCCGTGTATAGCGGCAACGTGAATATCGACGGCAAGCGCTACACGCTGGCGGCAACTGATCTGAACCCCAGCCGTTCCGACCAGGAGCATCTGATGCATGGTCTGACGCTGAAGACCAATACGCGCGCGGCATGGGATTGGGAAGCCGTGGTCAGCCTCTACGATTATCGCCGCGACAGGACGCGCACGCCGACCGTCGCGCTGCCGGCCGCCGATGCAGGCGGCGCCGGCAGAATCACCGACATGCAGGGCACCGGCTGGCAGAGCCTCGATCTGCGCGGCGTCTGGCGTCCCAGTGGTGACACATTCGGCGCACCGGGTGCGCACGAGGTGAGTTTTGGTGTTCATACCGATCACTACAAATTGCGCACGCAGGTATCGAACACCGCCAGCTGGATCAGCGGCGATGCGACGACGCGGGTTTCCGGGTTCACCGGCGATACCGAAACCAGTGCGCTGTATGCCCAGGATATCTGGCGCTTTTCCCCCGACTGGAAGGCGACCGTGGGCGGCCGTTGGGAGCAATGGAAGGCGCATGATGGAACGATTTCCGATGCCACCAAGACATTGCCGTTCGCAACGCGCAAGGAAAGTTATTTTTCGCCCAAGCTGGGTCTGGCCTGGCGCGTCGCCCCGCTCTGGTCGCTGCGCGCAGCGTATGGTCAAGCGTATCGTATGCCGACCGTGGCCGAGCTGTACCAGGGCTCGATCAGCGCCAACACCATCGTCAAGAACGATCCGGATCTCAAGCCCGAGAAAACCCAGGCGCTCGAACTCACCGCCGAGCGTGATCTGGGCAACGGCCTGCTGCGCGTCTCGCTGTTCCAGGACAACACCCGCGACGCGCTGTATTCGCAGACCAACATCAGCGTGACGCCGAATGTGACCAACATCCAGAACATCGACAAAATCCGCACCGACGGTGTCGAAGTCGCCTATCAGGCCAGCGATGTCGGCATCCAGGGGCTGGATCTGAACGGCAGCGTGACGTATGCGAATTCGGTGATCAAGCAGAACAACAAGAATCCGCTGACGACCGGCAAGAAACAGCCGCGCATCCCCGACTGGCGCGCCACGCTGTCGGCGACCTATCGAGCGGATGATCACTGGTCGTATTCGGCCGGGGCGCGCTACAGCGGCCGGCAGTTCAATACCATCGACAACTCGGATGTGAATCCCGATGTATATGGCGGCACGAGCAGCTTCCTGATCGTCGATGCGCGCGTTCGCTACAAGGTCAATCGCCAATGGAGCGCCGCCGTGGGCGTCGATAATCTCAACAATGCCAAGGCCTACGTCGCGCATCCGTATCCGCAGCGCACCTTGCTGGCCGAACTCAAATTCGATTACTGATGCTGAAAACCTGCCTCCACCGAATCGTCGCGGCGCTGTGGTGCGTCGCGCTGGTGAACCTTGCCGTCAGCCATGCCGTGGCGGCGGACGCCATGCCCATGAAGAAGAAGGCCGCACCGCAGCTCGGCAGCTCGGCGGCCTTCGCGCCTGACGGCATGCTGGTGGCGGCGCTACGCGCCGGCGAGCATGTGGTGATCCAGCGCAGCGCCGATCAGGGGCGCAGCTGGAGCGCGCCGCAGATGGTGAATGCGCAAGCCGAGGCCATATCGGCCGATGGCGAAAACCGCCCCAAGCTGGCCTTTGCCGCGGATGGCGCGCTGCTGGTGTCCTGGACGCGGCCGCTGGCAAAGCCCTATGCCGGCGAGATCCGCCTGGCGCGTCTGGAGCCCGGCGCAAGCGTCTTCAATGCGCCGCTCACGGTGCATCAGGATCGCAGCGAAATCACCCATCGTTTCGAGGCGCTGCTGACCGGCGGCGACGGCCGCATCTATCTGGCCTGGATCGACAAGCGCGATCTGGAGGCGGACAAAATCGCCCACCCCGGCGGCAAGCCCGCCTATCGTGGCGCGGCAATCTATGCCGCCGTTTCAGAGGACGGCGGACGCAGCTTCAAGCCCGAGTTCAAGGTCGCCGATCATTCCTGCGAATGCTGCCGCATCGCCGCGGCGCGTGATGTCGATGGCGTGCCGCTGATCATGTGGCGCCATGTGTTCGCGCCCAACGAGCGCGATCATGCGCTGGCGCGACTCACGCCGGATGGCGCGCCGCCGCGCGTCGAGCGCGCCACCTTCGACCGCTGGAAGATCGACGCCTGCCCGCATCACGGCCCGTCGCTGGCGGTGGCTGCGGATGGCGTGCGGCATGCCGTGTGGTTCAACCAGAAGGAGGGCGAAGGTCGCGTCTGGTACGGACGTCTGCGTTCCGGCAGCGTCGAGGGACAGCGCACGGTGGGCAGCGAACAGGCCAGCCATGCCGATCTCGCCGCAGCCGGCCAGCGCGTGGCGCTGGTGTGGAAGGAGTTCGACGGCGAGCAGGTGCAGTTGCGCGCCGAGATTTCCGGCGACGGCGGCCACAGTTTCAAGCGCCTGAATCTCGCCGCCACACGCGGCGCCTCCGATCAGCCGCGCCTGCTGCAACGCGGCGCGGAACTGTTCGCCTTCTGGCGCAGCGAGCCCGAAGGCCTGCGCGTGTTCGCCCTGCCGGAGACGCCATGAGAGTGCGCCTGCTGCTGTCCTGTCTGTGGCTGCTGCTGGGCAGTGCCAGCGTGCTGGCGCAGACGCCGATCATGTCGGCATTCCAGCCGCTGGATCGGCTCAACGCCACTGCGCTCGCGCAAGCCGCCAATCATGCCACGCCGACCATCGTCGCCCTCTGGTCGGCCGAGTGCACGCATTGCAAAAAAAACCTCGCGCTGTTCGCCGCCATGGCGCACCGCGAACCCCGGCTGCAGCTCATCACCATCGCCACCGAGACTTTCGACGTCGCACAAGCCGAGCCGCTCGACCGCCTGGCCCTGCCCGGCCGGCGCTTTGCCTTCGGCAGCGAGCAGCCCGAAGCGCTGGCCTTCGCGCTCGATCCCAAATGGCGCGGCGAACTGCCGCGCACGCTGCTGTTCGACGGCCACGGCGGCAAACTGGCCGTCTCCGGCCTGCTCACCGAATCCGCCGTGCGGCGCGCGCTGGGGCTGGAGTAGTTCAGCCGTCGACGAGTCATGCATTCATTTGGGATAGTTGTTTTTGTCGCCGTTGGCCGCTGAGCCTTGCTGGCAGCGCTGCTTGCGGCTGAAAAATTCTGCGTTGAGAAATTTCGTCTGTAATCGTGGGTCGCAGCAAGGGCTGCGGGCAAATGTTTGCAATTCGGTCAATCCGGAAGGCATTTTGTGTTGCGGCATAGAGTGCTGGAGGTGCTGTGAATCATTGCGACTCTGAGCCCCCCGAGGATTACTGCTACTCAGTGAATAAGTCGAGGAACTTCTGGTTTGAATAAATTGAGTTGAGAAATTCTTGAACACTAGGAACAAAGGCTGCTCCAACGCTCGCACATGCCGCTGCCGCAGCATATGAATTTTCGAAGGAACGTTCAAAAGTAAAGACAGCAGCCTCCTTTTTCGCTGTTGCAATACGCACTCGAAACTTCCACATTCCCGAAAAGGCAGAGGTGAAATCAATCTCTTCGATTTGTATAGATAACTCGGTGCCTTCAGTCTCTGAGTAAATGCCCGCCTCAGTGAGTTCACTTGTAAGTGCTGATTTTAAGAATTCGCTGAACGAAACGCCGCGCTTCGGTGCAATTGGAAACCAGCCTCTGCACATGATTGATCCATCGTCTCCAGTGGCAGGCGTGAACTGACCCACATATAGCTTCACACCGGCGCTCTTAATTGCGGTGAGGGCTTCCATGTTTGGTTTGGAAATGGTGTATTGATTCGAGTGGATGGTTACCGAGCGCGGAATATAAATTGTCCGCTCATATGCGTAAGCTTGACTAGTAGCAATTGTTAATACTGCCATCAAAATATAAGGAAATGCTTCCATTCTCTTTAACCTTTGTAGGGACTCGTTAAGTGCCATTTGGCTCAGAGTCGCATCGTTCTTCATTCCACGCATTCCATTCCAATCGTCAAAACATCAGCCTGATCTGACTCGGCAAGCGGATTAGTATTCTGACATATTCAGGTTTTGCGCGCCTGGCCGGATGGCCTTGCCAGCAGTGGAGGTTGCTGCCGAAAATTCAGGGGCGCAAAAAATCGCTGGGTGATTGTCCCGTATCGCAAGGGTTGCAGGCCGGTGCATCAGAAAAGGTTGATGCCAAATGAATCGACTGCTACGCCGGTTGCGGCGCTGCCGTATCGCTCTCCAGTTGCAGCGGACCCTGGCCGCTGTAGCGGTCGAGCGCCAGGTAAATGGCGGGGGTGATGTAGAGCGTGATGACTTGCGAGAACAGCAGGCCGCCGACGACGGCGAGGCCGAGGGGCTGGCGCAGTTCGGCGCCGCTGCCCCAGCCGAGGGCGATGGGCAGTGCGCCCATGAGCGCGGCGATGGTGGTCATCATGATCGGGCGGAAGCGCAGGATGCAGGCCTGGCGGATGGCTTCACCGGGCGGCAGGCCCTGGTTGCGCTGGGCGTCGAGGGCGAAGTCGATCATCATGATGGCGTTTTTCTTGACGATGCCGATCAGCATGAGGATGCCGATGGTGGCGATCAACGTGAGTTCGATGTTGAACAGGCGCAGCGTGAGCAGTGCGCCGACGGCGGCCGAGGGCAGGCCGGAGAGGATCGTCAGCGGGTGGATGTAGCTTTCGTAGAGGACGCCGAGCAGCACGTAGATGACGACCAGGGCGATGATCAGCAGCAGGGCCTGGCCGGTCTGCGATTCCTTGAATACGGCGGCATCGCCGCCATAGGTGGTGATCACGCTGGCGGGGAGCTGGATTTCTTCCTTGAAGCGCTCGATCCTGGCCGTGGCGTCGCCGAGCGGCACGTTGGGCGCCAGGTTGAAGGAGAGCGTGACGGCTTGTAGCTGGCCCTGGTGATTCACGGCGGTCGGCCCGACGCTGCGGCGCACACTGGCGAAATTGGTCAGCGGGATCAGTTCGCCGGCGCGATTGCGCAGGGTGATTTTTTCCAGCGCGGCTTCGTCGCGCTTGTAGGGTTCGGCGAGTTCGAGAATCACCTTGTAGTTGTTGCTGCTGGTGTAGATGGTCGACACCTGGCGCTCGCCGAAGGCGTCGTAGAGTGCGCTGCGCAGGCTTTCGATCTGGATGCCGAGCAGGTTGGCCTTGTCGCGGTCGATGTCGAGCGTGGCCTGCAGGCCCTTGAGCTGCGAGTCGCTATTCACGTCGCGGAACATCGGATCGTTGCGCAGGTGTTCCATCATGCGGTTCGCCCAGTCGTTGAGCTCGTCGGCGCTGATGCTTTGCAGCACATACTGGTAGCGGCTTTTGCTGATCTTGCCGCCGAGCTGGAGGTTCTGCACCGGGCGCAGATACACGGCGATGCCCGGCACGGCGCGCAGTTTTTTGCGCAGCCCTTCGAGCAGTACGCTCATTTTCTGCCGTTCGCGCGCGGGCTTGAGGTTGATGAACATGCGGCCGCTGTTGCTGGTGCTGCTGCTCGATCCGATCACCGAGGCGAAGCTGCTGACGTTGGGGTCCTGACGGATGATGTCGGCGACCTGGTTCTGCAGTTCGATCATGGCCTGGTAGGAAATGTCCTCGACCGCCTCGGTGGTGACACTGATCTGGCCGATGTCTTCTTCGGGGAAGAAGCCCTTGGGGATGTCCACGAACAGCCAGGCCGTGGCGACGAAGGTCAGCAGCGCGACGACCAGCATGCCGCGCTGGCGGCGCAGGCTCCAGTCGAGGGTGGTCGAGTAAAGCCGCAGCAGGGCGTTGAACATGCGTTCGAAGCTGCGGCTGACGATATTGCCGGCGTCGGTCGAATGGCTGTCGAGATAGCGGCTGCACAGCATCGGCACCAGGGTCAGCGAGACGGCCGCCGAGACCAGCACGGCGAGCGAGACGACGACGGCGAATTCGTGGAACAGCAGGCCGATCACGCCGGGCATGAAGAAGATCGGGATGAATACGGCGACCAGCGAGATCGAGATCGACAGGATCGTGAAGCTGACTTCGCGTGCGCCGCGCCGTGCGGCTTGCAGTGGTTTTTCGCCCGCCTCGATGTGGCGGACGATGTTTTCGAGCATGACGATGGCGTCGTCGACGACCAGGCCGACGGCCAGCGTGATGCCGAGCAGCGAGATGTTGTTGAGGCTGTAGCCGAGCCAGTAGAACAGCGACAGCGCGCCGATCAGCGAGACTGGCAGCGACAGCGTGGGAATCAGCGTGGCGATGAAACGGCGCAGGAACAGGAAGATCACCATGACCACCAGGGCGACGGTGATCGCCAGCGTGAGATTGACGTCATGCAGCGCGTCGCGGATCGAGGCCGAACGGTCGTTGAGCAGATGCAGATTGATCGAGCCGGGCAGCTGGCTCTTGAGCAGCGGCAGTCTGGCGCGGATGGCGTCGACGACGGCCACGGTGTTGCCATTCGGCTGGCGCAGGACGGCCAGTACGATGGAGCGTTCGTCGTTGAAGCGGCTGGCCGTGCGCACCGATTCGACGCTGTCCTCGACGCTGGCGACATCGCTCAGGCGCACCGGCAGGCCGTTGTGGCTGGCGACGATGAGGCGGGCGAATTCGGCGGCGTTTTTGAGCTGGCGATTGGCTTCGATGGTGAGCATCTGCCGCGGGCCGTCGAGCACGCCGACCGGCGAGTTGGCGTTCGCGGCGCGGATGGCGGCCATGAGCTCGTCGAGCGAGATGTTGCGGGCGCGCAGCAGGTCGGGGTTGGCTTTGACCCTGACGGCATAGCGTTTGAGGCCGTAGACATTCACCTGGGCCACGCCGTCGAGCGTCGACAGGCTGGGCGAGATGAGGTTTTCGGCGTAGTCGGTGATCTCGGCCAGGCTCAGCGACGGCGAGGTCAGCGCCAGCATGAGCACTGGTGCATCGGCAGGATTGATCTTGCGATACGACGGCAGTGTGGTCATCTCCATCGGCAGGCTGCGCTGGGCGCGCAACAGCGCAGCCTGGACGTCGACGGAGGCGGCGTCGATGTCCCGGTCGGGAGCGAATTCGAGCGTCACCGAGGTGCTGCCCATGGTGTTGGTCGAGCTGATGAGATTGAGTCCGCTGATGGTCGACAGTTGCTTTTCGAGCGGTAGGGCCACCGAGGCGGCCATGGTGTCGGGACTGGCGCCTGGCAGCACGGCTGTGACGTTGATGATCGGCGTGTTGTAGCTCGGCAGGGCGGCGACCGGGATCTTCAGATAGGCGACCAGGCCGGCGGCGACGATGGCGAGGCTCAGCAGCACGGTCATGACCGGCCGGCGGATGCAGAGTTCGGCGAGTGTCATGGCGGGTGATGGGATCGGGCTGCTAGGGTAGTTTTTCATGCAGCTTGGTATTTATAAACCACGAGATTCGTCGTCTCCGCGCAAGCGCCCCGGAAGCGCCCTTGGGGTGCGGGGACCCAGGTACGTACTGGATTCCCGCTTGCGCGGGAATGACGGTGGGTATCTTTTTTCATGTCACATCAAGAATGCAACCCTGCACTAGGGTTTGGCGTCGCCGCTCTTGCCGGCTTCGCGCACGCTGGCGCCGGGACGCAGGTTTTGCGTGCCATCGACGACGATGCGTTCGCCGCTGTCGAGGCCTTTGATGGCGGCCTGCACGCCAAAGCGGTGCAGGACTTCAATTTTGCGGCGCTGTACGCGCTGGTCGGCGCCGATGCTATACACGTGCGTGCCATCGACGGCGTTCACCACTGCCGTCAGAGGAATCACGTTGGCGTCCGGCAGTTCGCGCAGCGTGATGCGGATGCCGGCATAGGCGCCGGGCCACAGCGCGTGGTCGGCATTGGCGAACAACGCCTTGAGGCGAATGCTGCCGCTTTGCGTGTCGACGGTGTTATCGATGAAGCTGAGTTTGCCCTGCGCTTGCCATTCTTTTCCTTGGCTGCCAGGCAGGCGGGCGTTGACGCGGATGTCGCCTTTCTGGCGCGCGGCGAGCAGCGCGTTGAGTTCGCGCTCGGGCAGCGTGAAGGCGATCTCGATCGGGTCGAGCTGGGTCAGGGTGACGAGTGTGGTGACGTTGGCCTGCACGAGGCTGCCCGGTCGCACGGCGATGGCGCCGGTGCGGCCGCTGAAGGGCGCGTGCAGGCGGTTGAAGCCGAGCGTGACGCGCGCGCCTTCGAGCGCCGCCTGCGCGGCGCGCACGGCGGCCTGCTGGGCGTCGAGCTGGCTTTGCACGGTGTCGGCGGCGCTTTGCGCGATGAAGCCTTTCTGGCGCAATTCCTTGCTGCGCGCATTTTGCCGTTCGAGATCGGCGAGGCTGGCGCGATCTCTGGCCAGCTGGGCTTCGGCCTTCTGCAGATTGACGCGGTCGCTGCGTTCGTCGAGCGTGAACAGCAGGTCACCCGCCTTGACCGACTGGCCTTCGCGGATATGCACCTGGCTGACGAGGTTGCTGACTTGCGGCCGGATGTCGACGCTGTTGAGCGAGGTCACATTGCCCGTGGCTTCGAGCTGCACCGGCACGGTCTGGCGCTGCACCAGGGCGCTGGTGATGGAAATCGCCGGAGTGTTGCCGGCTGCGGCAGGCGCGGGTTGATTCGGCTGGGCCGCGTACCAGGCGTACCAGCCGCCGCCGGCGGCGAGCAGGATCGCGACGCTGAGGATGGCGGGCTGGTGCTTCATGCGCGACTCAGGGCAGCAGCGATTCGTTGGCGAAGAGTTGTGCGATGTCTTCGCGCTGGCGGATGAGGTGCGCCTGGCCCTGATCGACCATGACTTCGGCGGCGCGCGGTCGCGAGTTGTAATTGGAGCTCATGGCCATGCCGTAGGCGCCGGCCGACATGAGGGCCAGCAGGTCGCCTTCGCGCAGCGCCAGTTTGCGCTCATGACCGAGGAAGTCGCCGCTTTCGCAAACCGGGCCGACGATTTCGTAGGCGGTTTGCTGCTGCTCGGCGGTAGCCTGATTGATGGGCAGGATGTCGTGCCAGGCATCGTACAGCGCCGGGCGCATGAGGTCGTTCATCGCTGCATCGATCACGGCGAAATTCTTTTCGCCGCCATGCTTGAGGATTTCGACGCGGCTCAGCAGCAGTCCGGCGTTGCCGACCAGCGAACGGCCCGGTTCGACCAGCAGTTTTTCCGTGCGGCCTTCGAGTTGCGCGAGGATTGGCGCGAGGTAGGCGGCGGTACTCGGTACTTCCTCGTCCCGATAGCAGATGCCCTTGCCGCCGCCGAGGTCGAGATGGTGCAACGGCATGCCTTCGGCGGCCAGGCGGTCGGCGAGACCGAGGATTTTTTCGGCGGCTTCCGCAGCCGGGGCGGGGTCGAGCAGTTGCGAGCCGATGTGGCAGTCGATGCCGCGAATCGCCAGATGCGGCAGGGTGCGCGCGTGGCGATACAGCGGCAGGGCGTCCTCGAAGGCGACGCCAAACTTGCTGCTCTTGAGGCCCGTGGCGATGTAGGGATGCGTCTTGGGATCGACGTTCGGATTCACGCGCAGCGAGATCGGCGCCTGGAGGCCGAGCGTGCCGGCGATGGCGTTCAGGCGTTCGAGTTCGCTGGCTGATTCGACGTTGAAGCAGTGGATGCCGGCCTGCAGGGCAAGGCGGATTTCGGCGGACGATTTGCCGACGCCCGAGAACACCACCTTGGCCGGGTCGCCGCCGGCAGCGACCACGCGCGCCAGTTCGCCGCCCGAGACGATGTCGAAGCCGGCGCCCAGACGGGCGAACAGATTGAGGATCGCCAGGTTGGAGTTGGCCTTGACGGCATAGCAGATCAACGCGTCGCGGCCGGCCAGCGCCTGGCGGTATTCCTCGAAGGCGGCCGTGAGCGCGGCGCGCGAATAGACGTAGCAGGGGGTGCCAAACTGTTCGGCGATCTGCGTCAGCGGCAGGCCTTCGACGCAGAGCGTGTTGTGCTGGTAGGCGAATGCAGGGGGGGTCATGGTGCGGTTCCTGTGGCGGGTTTGTTGCTATCATCCGGCGCTTTGGCGGGCGCAGCGGGTTGGCTGGCGGGTTGAGTCTTGGGCAATGTCAAAGCGGTCTTGGTGCCGCAGGCGCTCAGGCTGCCGAGGCTGGCGAGCATAAGGCCGATGATGAGGAATGAAGCACGCATGAATGATGGGGCGGCAGGGAGCCGGGAAACAAAATGAGAACTTTTGATCGTATCACAGAGACTGGCGCGGCGATTGGCCAGAGCCATCGTATTTGGCTTCCTTCTCCACCGCCAGGTGGGGGAGAGGGGCGGGGGGGCGTGTGCTCGTCCGTGGCGATTGGCCGGGAGGGCGTGCGGCATGGATGAGCGGGAATTCAATCAGCAGGCGGATGCCATGCTGGCGCATATCGAGCAGCTGCTCGATGCGTGCCCGGCCGATCTGGATATCGAGGTCAAGCCGGGTGGTATTATCGAGGTGGCGTTCGACGATCCCGCCAGCGGCAAGATCATCATCAACCGCCATACGGCGGCGCGCGAGATCTGGCTGGCGGCCAAGTCGGGTGGCTTTCATTTCAAGTACGTCGCGGGCGATCCGGCACGCTGGGTCGGTACGCGCGATGGCGTCGAGCTGTTGAGTCTGCTGGCGCGCTGCATCGGCGAGCAGAGCGGGGTGGTCGTGACGCTTGCCGATGCATAGCGAGAAGATCCCAAATTCGAAGCTGGGTTGAAGTGACGTAGCGAACTGATCAGTCGCTGCCCCGCGAGGGGCGGATGCTTCGTTTGGCGCCTGCCCTACGGGCGAATCAAGCGGGGTTTCGCGTCCTGTACCGGCGCCGGCGCTTGTTGTTTCTCGGCAGACTTGCTCTGCGGTTTCTCGATGAGCGCTTCCAGTGGCCGGTCATGGGGGGCGGTGGTCGGGGCGCCTTCGCCAGGAGTTTCTTCTGCCGGCGGCAGGTGTTCCTGATAAATGAATTCGCGACTCTTGCCCTTGGCCGGGTCGTTGGCCGTGATGCTGATCAGGCCTTCGGGCGCCTCCATGCTGCTTTCGGGTACGCCTTGCAGGGCTTTTTCCATGAAACCGATCCAGATCGGCAAGGCCGCCGAGCCGCCGGTTTCACCGCTGCCGAGTTTTTTTGGCTGGTCGAAACCGATCCAGGCGATGCCGACCACGGTGGGCTGATAGCCGCAGAACCAGGCGTCGACATAGTCGTTGGTGGTGCCGGTCTTGCCGGCCAGATCGTAGCGTTTGAGTGACATGGCGCGGGTGGCTGTGCCGCGCCGCACGACGTCGTGCATCATGCTGTCCATGAGGAAGGCGTTGCGCGCGTCTATTACACGGAGCTGTTCGTCGCCGGCGATGTCGGGTTTGGTCTCGGCCAGGACGGCGCCCTTGTCGTCGAGAATCTGGCGCACGAGATAAGGCGAGATCTTGTAGCCGCCGTTGGCGAATACCGCGTAAGCCGTAAGTTGTTGCCAGGGCGTGACCGAGCCGGCGCCGAGCGCCATGGTCAGGTAGGGCGGATGCTTGTCGGCGTCGAAGCCGAAGTGCGTGACGTAATCCTGGGCGTACTGGGCGCCGATGGATTTGAGCAGCCGGATCGAGACCATGTTCTTGGATTTTGCCAGCGCGGTACGCAGCGACATCGGTCCTTCATATTTGCCGTCGTAGTTTTTGGGCGACCAGGTCTGACTGCCGGTTTCTTCGGCGGAAATCACGATGGGTTCATCGGGGATCACGGAGGCCGGGGTGTAACCTTTTTCGAGTGCGGCTGAGTAGATGAACGGTTTGAAGCTCGAACCCGGCTGGCGCCAGGCCTGGGTGGCGTGATTGAACTTGTTGCGGTTGAAATCAAAACCGCCGACCAGCGCGCGGATCGCGCCGTCGATCGGACTGGCGGCGATGAAGGCGGCTTCGACTTCGGGTAATTGACTGATTTGCCATTGGCTCTTGTCATCCTTCTGGATACGGATGATGGCGCCGCGGCGCAGGCGCTTGTTGGGCGGCGCCTTGTCGTCGATCATGCGCGCGGCGAATTTGAGACCATCGCCGACGATGGTGGCGATTTCGCCGCCGCGCAGGTAGGCGCGCACTTGCCGTGGCGTGACTTCGAGGGCGATGGCGGCGCGCAGGTCGTTGGAGTCATCATGTTCGCCGAGCGCGTCTTCGAGCGCTTCGTCCTGGTCGGTCTGGATGCCCTTCATGTCAAAGTAGGCTTCGGCGCCGCGATAGCCGTGGCGACGGTCGTAATCCATGACGGCTTTACGCAGGCTTAGGTAGGCAGCCTCCTGTTCGGCGCGCGTGACGCTGGTGATGACACGCAGCCCCGTGCGGTAGGTGTTGTCCTGGAAACGCTCGAAGGCAATCTGGCGCGCCATTTCGGCCACGAACTCGGCATGGATGCCAAAATCGTTGCTGTCGTGTTTGATGCTCAACGGTAATTTCTGTGCGTCGGCGTATTGCTGATCGTCGATGAAACGGAGTTCGTGCATGCGCCGCAAAACATACAGTTGGCGCAGTTTTGCGCGCTTGGGGTTGACGACCGGATTGTAGGCCGAGGGCGCTTTGGGCAGACCCGCCAGCATGGCGGCTTCGGCGATATTGATGTCCTTGAGCGCCTTGCCGTAGTAGATCTGGGCTGCCGAGGCGAAGCCGTAGGCGCGCTGGCCGAGGTAGATCTGGTTGATATAAACCTGCAGGATCTCGTCCTTGGACAGATTGTGCTCGATCTTGAATGACAGCAGTGCTTCGTAGAGCTTGCGCACCAGGGTTTTTTCACTCGATAGATAGAAATTGCGCGCCACCTGCATGGTAATGGTCGAGGCGCCTTGGTGTCTGCCGCCGCCGAGGAAGTTTGAGTAAGCGGCGCGCAATACGCCGAGCGTATCAACGCCGCCGTGCTGGTAGAAGCGTTCATCTTCGGCGGCCAGGATCGCGTGTTTCATGATGTCTGGGACTGCCTCGATGCGCACCAGGGCGCGTCGTTCTTCGCCGAATTCGCCAATCAGGTGGCCGTCGGCGGTATAGATGCGCAGGGGGACCTTGGGTTGGTAATCGGTCAGCGCTTCCAGCGAAGGGAGTTGCGGGTAGGCAAGGATGACCACGATGCCGATCAGGGAGGCGAGTGCAAGCGCGGCGCCGAAAAGCAGGGCGACGAGATAAAGTATCCAGCGGATGGCAGAAGGCAAGGGGATCTCGACCGGGTGGAAATGGGGTCGCCATTATATGCCTTGGCTATTGAGAAGTTTTGTTTGGCAAGCGAGGCGGCGAGGGTTTGACGCGGAGCTTTGGGCACAGAGGTGTGCGGGACCAGAAAATGATTTCCGACGTGGCGCTGATCGAAGACGGCGCACAATAAAAAATCTTTACTCTTGACATAGTTGCTGCTAGCATTTGATGTAAATTATCCGTATAGCGCCTAACGCAAGATTTTATAAGGACATTCTCTTGCAACTCGACTTGTCGATTTTCAACCCGAAAGCCCGGCCACTGATTGGCTTGGACGTCAGTTCGTCCTCGGTCAAGATGGTTGAATTGGCTGATGCGGGCAAGGGGGTTCAGCGTGTTGAGCGTTACGCCATTGAGCCGCTGCCGCGCGATGCCGTGTTGGACGGCAATATCACCAATCTGGAACTGGTTGCCGAGGCCGTCAAGCGCGCCTGGAAGCGTCTTGGTTCGCCGACCAAATATGCTGCCTTGGCTTTGCCGTCGGCTGCGGTGATTACCAAGAAAATCATTCTCTCGGCCGGCCTGCGCGAGCAGGAAATGGAAATCCAGGTGGAGTCGGAGGCTAATCAGTACATTCCGTTTGCGCTCGAGGAAGTCAATCTCGATTTTCAGGTCATTGGCCCGGCGCCGTCGAGCCCCGAGGAGGTGGAAGTTCTGATTGCCGCTTCGCGCAAGGAAAAGGTCGAGGATCGTGTGGCTTGCGCCGAAGCCGCGGGGCTCAAGGCGGTGGTCATGGATGTCGAATCGTATGCGGCCCACGCGGCATTCGAACTGGTCGAGAAGCAGTTGCCCGATGGCGGCAAGGATCGCCTGCTGGCGCTGGTCGATATTGGTGCGAATGTCATGAATGTCACGGTGCTGCGCAATGGCCAGCAGTTGTATACGCGCGAGCAGGCTTTTGGCGGCGGTCAATTGACGCAAGACATCATGCGTGCCTACGGCATGAGCAACGATGAGGCCGAGGCTGCCAAGCGCAATCATTCGCTGCCGGAGAATTACGAGGCGGAATTGCTGCGACCGTTCATGGACAATCTGGCACTCGAAATCGTGCGCGCCTTGCAGTTTTTCTTCAGCTCGACGCCGCATAGCAAGATCGATCACATCGTGCTGGCAGGTGGCTGCGCCGTGATTCCGGGACTCGAGGAAATCGTGGCGACGCGCACTCAGGTGGCGACGATGGTCGCCAACCCCTTTGTGAATATGCTGACTTCGCCGCGCGTGCGGCCCAAGAATCTCATGGCGGATGCCCCTTCGTTGCTGGTGGCGTGTGGCCTGGCCTTGCGGAGGTTTGATCAGTGATCCGCGTAAATCTGCTGCCTCACCGCGAAGAAAAGCGCAAGGCAAGGCGTCATCAGTTCTATGCCACCGCCGGACTCATCACGACCCTTGCGGGTCTGATCTGGTTCATGGGCTATGGGGTCATCAATGGTTACATCAGCACCCAGGACAACAAGAACGCCTTTTTGAAGGCCCAGATTGCCGAGCTTGACAAGGCTATTGACGAGATTAAGCGCCTCAAGGAGCAAACGGATTCCCTGCTGTCGCGCAAGCGCGTGATCGAATCCTTGCAGGCCAATCGTGCCGAAACCGTGCATTTGTTCAACGAGTTGGCACGCCAGATTCCCGAGGGTGTGTACTTGAAGAGCATCAAGCAGGGGGGCGGTAAGGTGAATCTCGTCGGCTATGCGCAATCGAATTCGCGGGTTTCGACCATGATGCGCAATCTTGAAGCCTCGCCGCTGCTGGAGCGTCCGGATCTGGTCGAAATCCAGTCGGTAAACGTGAACGGCCGACGTTTGAACCAGTTTACGCTGAATGTCGCGATTACGCGCCAGACCACTGATGATGGCAAGAGTGGCAAGGGAACTGCCGGATCTGGGCTTGCAAAGGACGGTAAACGATGAAGGCGCCCACATTGCCGAAACTCAAATTGCCGCCGCTTGATTTCAAGACACTGGCGGAAGATTTCAAAACGCTCGATCCACGCGATCCAGGCCTTTGGCCATTACTGCCGCGTTTGGTGATTCTGTTTGGATTGTTTGTGGCGTTGCTGTTGTGTTCTTGGTGGTTTGGCTGGAACCCGCAGTTTGAAGAACTCGAAGCCAAGCATAACCAAGAGCTCAGACTCAAGGAAGAGTGGCTTGACAAGAAAAAACAGGCAGTCAACCTTGACGAGTACACCAGACAGTTGGCCGAAATTGATCGCTCGTTTGGCGCCATGCTGCGGCAATTGCCGAACAAGGCCGAAATGGAGTCGATGCTGATCGACATCAACCAGGCTGGTGTGGGGCGCGGTTTGCAATTTGATTTGTTTAAACCAGGCAGCGAGGCTGTTAGAGACTTCTATGCTGAATTGCCGATTACAATCAAACTGATCGGCAACTATCATGATCTGGGGGCATTCACGGGCGACATCGCCAAGTTGTCGCGGATCGTCACATTGAACGATATTGACATTGCGGTGCAAAAGGATGACACCCTTGCCATGACCATGGTGGCAAAAACTTTCCGTTATCTGGATGAAACCGAGGTCGCCAAGCAGAAGAAAGACAAACTGGCGGCGCAGGCCAAGGGTGGCAAGAAATGAAACGGCGTACCGGGTGGTCTCTGGTCTTGGTCGGTATAATGCTTTCGGCATGCGGTGCTGACGAACATCAGGATCTCAAGCAGTGGATGCAGGATGCCAGCAAGGACATCAAGGGTAAGGTCATGGCGTTGCCCGAGATCAAGCCATTTCCGATCGTGTCTTATGAAACCAGTGATCTGATCGACCCGTTTAAACCCTCGAAGATCGAGCCCGACAAAAATTTGCAGGGTGCATCTGGCGGCGGTCTCAAACCGGATTTCGACCGCATCAAGGAGCCGCTTGAGGCTTATCCGCTCGAAGCCTTGAAAATGGTCGGATTGCTCAAGCAGGGCAGGATGACTAACGCGATCATCATGGCGGACAAGACGGTTCATCGAGTCAAGGTTGGGCATTACATGGGCCAGAATTTCGGCATGATCATCAATATCACCGACACTGAAGTTCAACTCAGGGAGTTGGTGCAGGATTCCTCCGGCGATTGGGTGGAGCGGGCCAGCACATTGCAGTTGCAGGAACAGGAGACAAAGAAATGAACCGCTTGAATAATATTGGCTGTCGGCTGGCGCTGGCCATGGCATTGTGTTCCGTGACTGCGTATGGCTTTGCGCAGCAGGTCGAGTCTGCCGTTGCGGTTGCTGCCAAAAACAATATCGAGGGTTTGCAGATCAGTCAGCAGGGGGGGCTGACGATCGTCAAGCTGACACTCAAGCAGCCCTTGGCGGCGGTGCCATCGAGCTTCAGCATCGCCAACCCGGCGCGTGTCGCGTTTGATTTTCCGGCTACGGCGAATGGTCTGGGGCGCAATTCGCAACAGGTCAATGAGGGCGAACTGCGCAGCATCAATATCGTCCAGGTTGGTGAGCGTACGCGTCTGGTGCTGAATCTGAACAAGATGGCCAGCTATGAGACGCGGCTTGACGGCGCGGCGCTGTACATCACGTTTGCGCCACAAACTGCCGCCATCGCCGAAGTCGGCGGCACGGCCGCACCCCTCGTGTCACATTTCTCGACGACCAAGCCGCAAGCTGCCGTGCAAAGCCTGCGTGATATCAATTTCCGTCGCGGTCGCGATGGGGAGGCGCGGGTCCTTGTGGATCTTTCCGATCCGAATGTCGGCATCGATATCCAGAAGCAGGGGGGTAATCTGCTGGTCGATTTCAAGAAAACCGTGTTGCCCGAGAAACTCAATCGTCGTCTTGATGTCACGGACTTCGCGACACCTGTTACGGCTGTTCATACGCGCCAGCAGGGTGACAATGTGCGCATGACCCTGACGCCACGCGGTCTTTGGGAGCATAACGCTTATCAAAGCGACAATCAGTTCGTCATCGAAGTTCGCCCCGTGAGTCTGGATCCGAACAAACTGGTGCAGGGTACAAGTGATGCTGCGCAGGCCGAGAAGCTGTCGCTGAATTTCCAGAATATCGATATTCGCGCCGTGTTGCAGGTGATTGCCGATTTCACGAATTTCAACATCATTACCAGTGATAGCGTGGCGGGTGATGTCACGTTGCGCCTCAAGGATGTCCCCTGGGATCAGGCGCTCGATATCATTCTGCAATCCAAGGGGCTCGGCATGCGCAAGAACGGCAACGTGCTGTGGATTGCGCCGCACAAGGAAATTGTCGAACGCGACAAGCAGCAGGCCGAATCGCGTCAGGCCTTGAGCATGTCCGAACCGATCAAGACCGAGACCTTTCAGATTAATTATGCCAAGGCTGAGAAGGTTGCCGACTTGCTCTCGGGCAAGAAGACTGAAAAGGCCAAGGCGCCGGCAGCCAACGCAGCCGGTGAGTCTGCCGCGCAGACAACGCCAGCAGCCAGCAGCGCATCGCCGAGCGGGATTGGCGAGCGTGGCGAGTATTTGTCGAACTCCGGTGTCGTGACGGTCGATGCGCGCACCAATCAGATTTTCGTCACGGATTTCCCGACCTATCTGGAGCGCGTGCGCAAACTCATCGCTCAGGTCGACAAGCCCGTCAAGAAAGTATTGATCGAAGCGCGGATTGTCAGCGCCGAAGATAATTTCGGTCGCAGTCTGGGGGTTCGCCTTGGTTACAACGACCTGACATCGACGGTACCCGGCCAGGGGGTTGGTTCGAAGGTACCCGGCACGAGCACTTATTCGACGGTGAGCGGCAACCTGGAAGGCATCTTCTCTCTGACCGGTCAAACGAATGGCGGTGGAACGGCTGCCGGGTCGGCACAGTCGGTCGCGCAGTCTACCTTTGTGAACCTGCCGGCAACCAATCAAGGCGGCGTGGCCGCAAGTTCGATCGCTGTGAGTCTTTTCAAGTCCGGATTGGCGCGCTTCATCAATCTCGAACTGCAAGCGGCTGAAACCGATGGGCGGGTCAAAGGCATCGCCAGTCCGCGGGTGGTGACCGAGGATGGCGGCCAGGCCCTGATCTCTCAGGGGGTCGATATTCCCTATACCGTGATCAGTACCAATGGCACGCCGACGACTTCCTACCGGAATGCGGTGCTGAAGCTGTCCGTGACGCCACAGATCACATCGGATGGCACGGTGATTCTGGATCTTGATGTTTCGCAGGATACGGTCGGCACCGTGTATACCTCGGGGGTTTCGATCAATACCAAGAACATCAAGACCCGCGCTTCGATCGAGAATGGCGGTACCGTGGTACTCGGCGGCATTTTCGAACAGAACGAGCAGGAAACCACCAACAAGGTACCGTTGCTTGGCGATCTGCCCGTGGTCGGCAATCTGTTCAAGAGCAATACCCGTACGCAGGCGCGCAAGGAGTTGCTGGTTTTCATTACGCCGCGGATCATTGATGAACTGCTGCAGGCAGCGGTCCATTAAGCCAGGCAAACCAGGAATTCATATTGATCGCGAAATTTCTCAATTTTCTTGTCGTTGCCATATTGGTGATGCTGGGAGTCAGCTTGCAGGGATGCAGTGGCGGAGGTGCTGAAACGGCGCCGGCCGCCGGCACTTCTGTGGCGTCGACGGCGACCGATGTGGTCGTTACGTTGAGTGTTAAAGATTCTCTGGGGAATGCAACCAGCGCCCTGGCTGCCGATACGGAAGAGTCGGCTTGGGTGGTCGCCACGGTCAAGGACTCGGCCGGCAATGCGATTACGAGCGCCACTGTCGAATTTTCGCTGTCGAATTCCGCCGCGGCGTCCTTGCCGATAACTAGCGCCCAGGTTGTGAATGGCACGGCCCAAGTCAGTCTGCAAGCCAGACAGGATGGTGCGGGAGCTGCCTACGTGATGGCTTCGGTGCTGATGCCGGATGGATCGCGCGCAGCCAGTGGACGATACGGGTTCACCGTATTCAGCAATGCGACAGGCAGCGGAAAAATCATCCTTGGCGCCATAACCATGGCCTCTCCGGTGTCTGCCCATGGCTCCGCGACCGTGAGCCTGCCGGTTTCCGTGGTCCATTCGGTTTCCATTGATAATGTGCCAAATGCATATCCGGTGGCAGTGCCCATGGCCGTGACGCTTACATCCGCGTGCGTGCAGGCAGGCAAGGCAACCATCTCCACGGCGTTGAGTGATGTGGACGGGGTGGCGAAAGCGGTGTATCAGGACAATGGTTGCGCGAATTCGGACACCATTACCGCAACGGTGGCCGGCGGTGGCATGTGGGCGGCAGGGCCGACCAGGACCAGCAGCGTTAGCGCCCTGGCGAGCAGCAACCTGAAGTTTGTTTCCGCCAGCACGACGAAACTTTTCGCCAGAGGCCTCGGTTTCGACAATCTGGCGCAAACAGCGGTGGTCAAATTCAAGGTCCTGAATACTGCGGGCGCCGCCAAGGCGGGTGAGTTTGTCTGGTTCTCGCTGGTTTCGGCAACGGAAACCGATGCCTCGCTGTCTTCGGCGTGGCAAATCAGCGATGCGAATGGCGAGGTGAGTGTAAGCGTGAGTGCCGGCGCCCTGCCTGCCCACCTCAACGTCAAGGCGGATCTGCTTTCCGGATTTTCGGTGCTGGCCACCGGGCTCTCCGATACCATTGGAATCGCCGGTCTGCCAACCCAGGATTATTTTTATCTGAACATCAGCCGGCACAATATCGAGGCCGATGCAACCGCAGTCATCAACGTGATTGCCTACGATAGACGCGGTAATCCGGCGCCGCAAGGCACGGTAGTGAACTTTGTCAGCGAAGGCGGCACCCTGCAGGGCTCGACGCAAGGGCAAGCCCAGTGTCTGACCAACCAGTTTGGGGCCTGCTCGATCCGGCTGAAAAATACCGAATACCGCCCGATTGGCGAGCAGGATTTGTTTGGCCGCGGCGTCGTGGCCGCCAAGGATGGCAGCGCCAGCATTTCGATTGACCGCTATGGACAAGCGGCACAGCCGGTCTATGTGCAGAATGGCCGTGTGAGTCTGGTTGCTTATGCAGCTGGTGAAAAGAGCTTCACGGACAAGAACGGCAATGGCCGCTGGGATGCGGATGAAGTTTATTTCGACATGGGCAACCCGCTGCTCGACAGGAATGAAGACGGCAAGATGACGACCGATCTTCTCGGTGTGGCGCTGGAGCCGCAAATCAGCAGTGCGATCAGTGGCTCCGAGGCGTGTGCCGCGCACGACAAGAGCAGTCCGGTGGAACTCATTTTTGACCATAGCGTACTGAATCCGACATATGTGGATGCGCTGAATGCGACCAACACCTGCAACAACAGCATGGATGGCGCCAAAAGCGGGGCTTGGGTGCGTCGCAACGCCGTGATCGTGTTCTCGGGTAGTTCGCCGCGTGTCAACAAGGATTACTATCTGGGGCCGCTGTGTTCGGGAACGCTGAGCTTCTGGCTCATGGACGAGAATGGCAATCCGTTGCCGCAAGGCACGACGCTGGATATTGCCAATGTGCAGTTGAGTTATCTGCAGAATCCTGCAAATCCGTTCTCGGCGGTCGCCGCGAGCGCCAGCATGGCGACGACGCAAAAAACCGTGCCGGATTCAACGCATGCGGGTGGCACCCAGCATCAGGTCACAGTGACGGCAGCGGGCTGCAATATTACCGATCCGCCTTTCACCGGCAATGTCCAGGGAACTTTCAATATCAAGGTGACCCTGCCATCGGGTGCTGTGACGACGATCCCGTATGGAGTCAATAATCATTGAAGTTTTTGGTAAAGTTGAAATCTTTTTTGCATTAAATTTGTTCTTGTTGCGCAGTAGTGCCGTTTGTATTAACCCACACAACCTGTGACGGAAATGACCATGTCCATATCAAACTTTAAAAAATATCTCACTTCCATAGTGATTTCCGGAGCTGTCGCATTGACAGGTTGTGGCGGGGGTGGCGCAGGGGGCTCGGAAACACCGACAACCCCGCCGACAACCAGCGGCGCAACACAGATTATCCTGACGACATCGAGCGCCTCGGTGAAGTCGGATAATTCGAATACTTCGACGATTACTGCAACCCTTCTGGATTCGAGTAATGTCATCGTTGCAAATGCGCCTGTCACTTTTTCGACGCCGACCGGTCAGTTGGGCGCCGTTTCTAACGGTGGCCTCTCGAATTCAAGCGGACAGGTCACGATCACGTTCTCGGCGGGAGCGGATCAGACAAACCGCACCGCGGTGATCACGGCAGCAGTGACAGGGGTTTCGGCTACCGGCCAGACCGCGATCCAGGTGACTGGCTCGACCTTGTCCGTGGCGGCTTCAGCAACCACGCTCCAAGTTGGTGGCGCCCCGGCCTCGGCTTCGCTGGTTGCGACGGCGAAGGATGCTGCTAATGCAGGCGTCAATAATCAGACCATTCGCGTATCGATTCCTGCCGGAAATGGCGCACTGAGCGGCGGAACCGGCACTGCAACCGCTCAGACCGTGACGACCGCCAGTACGGGCATTGCGCCAGCGGTGGTGTTTACCCCGGCCGCAGCGGGTACTGTGGTAGTCACTACGGAATGGCTGAATTCCTCCGGCAGTGTAACCTTGTCGGACACCAAGACGATGACCGTTACCGCACTTGGTATCGCATTTGCTGTCACCTCTCCGGCAACCAGCCCGACTTCGCTGCAGCTTGGTTCATCGCAAGCAATGAACGTTTCTGTACCGAACACGATTTCCGGCACCAATGTGGCCAGTGTTCGATTGGCAACCACATTGGGGACATGGTCTGGTTCAGGTTCAAAAGTGAGCTCCAAGATTCCCGCTGCGAATGCTGTCAGCGAGACGCTCGTGGCCGGGGCCGCATCCGGGACGGCCA
>JBPOIN010000255.1:0-7034 GCA_052034445.1 Pseudomonadota bacterium
GAACGACTTGGTGATATAGCTCAGTTGGTTAGAGCATCGGATTCATAATCCGGGGGTCGGTGGTTCAAGTCCACCTATCACCACCAGACAAATGCAAACGGCTCCCTTGCGGGAGCCGTTTGCATTTTGCGCTTTGGGCTGGACCAAAAACCCGACGGGTAGCGACTGTCTTTGCCGCCAACCTGCCGGGGGCGGATTTCACCCCGCCCCCCCGGCATGATCAGGCAATGTAGTGATTGACGGTCAGACTGCCCACCGCTTCCAGACCCGTGATGCCGGTCAGATTCACGAAAACATCGGTGGCAGTGTCGAAAGCCGCCGTGCCATCGTTGACGTACAAGTATGTGCCGGCCGAAGCTCCTCCGGTAACCACCACAAGTCCTGCCTCATCCGCACCAATGCCCGCGAATGCCGTGGAAAGAACGCTGTCTAGAGTCCCGGGGGTAGCAGTCGCCTCATCCGCCACGCGCGTCAGCGCCGTCGGAGCCGTCACGTCGAGACCGGAGGAATCGGTCAGATGGATCGTGTCGGCGCCGACCTTGAAGTCGGAAATCAGATCCATGCCGCCAATCGTCGACGAGGGCGCCACCGGTGCGCCACCGGCAAGTCCGAAGGCCTCGACAAACACGTCCTGACCGCCGCCACCGGTCAGCGTATCGGCGCCCAGATCGCCCTTGATCTGGTTGTCGAGCGCCGAGCCATTGAGCGTGTCGTCGCCAGCGGTTCCGCTGATGATGGTATCGGAGAAATAGTCGCTGAGCGTCAGCGGATCGACCCCCGAACCATCGCCACCAAGCCCGGTCATGCCGGTCAGATTAACGAACACATCGGCGGTGGTGTCGTAAGTCACCGTGCCATCGTTGATGTACAGGTAGGTGCCGGCCGCAGTACCCGCATTGATGACCACAATGCCGGCGGCATTCGCCGTGATGACCCCGGAGAAAGCCGTTTGCAGCGTGGCCGCCAGATCGGCAGTCGCACACGTCGCAATGTCGTCGACGCGCGCGATGCCCGACGGCGACGCCAGATCCGCACCGCTATGGTCGAGCAGATGCAGGGTATCCGTACCGGCGGCAAAATCGGTGATCTGATCCATACCGGCCTGCATCGAATGCGAATTCACCGAAGCGGCGTTATACGCCGTAAGCGCCGTGCTGTAGTTTTGTTCAAGCGTCACGCGATTGGTTAACGCTGCGGTTGAACCGTGGTCAGCAATATCCGCATTCAGCGCCGCCAAAGAGTCGGCCTCCTTCTGATTCACGGCCGCATCTTCGCCGTAAATCGCCTTATGCAGGTTCAGATTGTTTGTCGCAGTGGTCAGCTGAGCCGCCGCATCCGGATCGGAAGCGCCGGGGCCGCCGGGTGAATACCACCAGACAGCAAAATTCAGCACGCCACGTTGCGTCTTCACATCATTGTCCGCGGTATGCTGATTCTCGAGCGCCTGCCGGTTGGCGGCGATGGCCGAATGATCAGCAACAAGGTTTTCGTCGATCGGCATCGTGTCGTCCGACCCCACGAAACCATCCAAATCGCCATCCGCCTTGTCGTTGTTCAGCGCCGTGGTGGCGTTATTGAGCGCCGTCGCATCGGGATGGTAGCCGAGCGCGACAATGAACACATCGCTGCCGCCATTGCCGGTCAGGATGTCGGCGCCCATACCTCCAGTCAGCGTGTTGTCGGCCGAGCCACCGACCAGGCCACCGCTGGTCGTATCGGCCGCCGAAGTGCCGAGCAGTTCCGGCACCAGCGATGTCGTGCCATTCACGGTCCCGTAAGTGGCGATATTGGTGACGTTCGATGCCGTGCTGAAATTCAGCGTCGTGTCACTGCTGATGCCCGCATAGTCGTTGCCGACGCTGTCGGCAATCGCGCCGGAATCGATCCGCACGGTATAGGTCGTATCGGCGTGCAGATCCGCCGTCGGGTTGATGGTCACGACCTTGTTGAGGATGGTAACCTGGCCGCTCGTCACATCAATCATGCGGATATCACCGTCACTGCCCGTCAGCTGAATATAGCCGGTACCCTTGGCGATGTTCTCGCTGAAGGTCAGGGTAATGTTGGCCCCCACCGCAAATCCCGAAGATTCGTCGGTTGGCGAACTGCTGGCCAGGGTGGGCGGCGTGGTATCGAGGGTCGTGAAATTCAGCGTCGTGCTGGCGCTGATGCCCGCATAGGCGTTGCCGGCAATATCGAGGATCACGCCCGAGGCCATGGTCACATAATAGCTGTCGCCGCCGACCAGATTGGCGGTCGGGTTGATGGTCACCGTCGTGCCGCTGATCGTCACCTGACTGGTATCGGTCACGGCAATGGTTCGCGTATCGGCGCCATTCGTGCTGTTGGTCAGAACGATATTACCGGTGCCGGCCTTCACGTCTTCGTTGAAGGTCAGCACGATATCGTTACCGATGGGTATTTCAATCGCGTTATCGGCCGGAGTCGAACTGGCCAGCGTGGGCGCAGTGACATCGGCGGAGGTCGTGAAGGACAGGGTGTTGTAATCCGCGGTGGTAATCGCTGCCAGTGAGTTGCCGGCAGCGTCCTTGATGGCGCCGGCGCTGATCGTGAAGTAATACTTGGTGTCGGCCGCGAGCGCGGTGCCCGGCGCCGAGAGATGCACCTCGTTGCCGTTCACGATGGTGATCGTTGCGCCTGCGGCACCCGGCGCCGCCACGTTATACGACTTCTTGATCGAGTCGGTGCCGAAGTAGTTGTGAATCTCGATGGTTCCCGAAGTCCCCAGCTGGATGGTCTCATCGAACATCAGAATGATTTCACCACTCCGGCTATAGGTGGCGCTGCCAGCCGCTGGCGTGCTGTTGCTGGCGTCCAGGGTCGGCGCCGTGGTATCGAGGATCGTGAAATCCAGCGCGGTGTCGGTCGTCAGCCCTGCATAATTGTTGCCGGCCAGATCCTCGATCACGCCACTGCCGATCTGAACGTTATAGTGCCCGCTGGAGACCAGATCGCTGGTCGGATTGATGGTCACAGTATTGCCGCTGATCGTGACCTGGCTCGTATCGGTGATGCTGATGGTACGGATGTCGTCGGTCCAGGGATTCGTGCCGTCGCTGATGACGATGCTGCCCGTACCGGCCTGCACGTCCTCGCTGAAAGTCAACACGATGTTGTTGCCTCCCGCAATGCCTGTGGCGTTGTCGGTCGGCGTGCTGCCGGTCAACGTCGGAGCAATCGTATCGGGCGTGCTGAAATTCAGATCCGTCATCGTCGTGATGCCGGCAAAGGCATTGCCGGCCAGATCGGTGACCACCCCGGCTGCGAATTGAACGTAATAGCTGCTGTCACTGTTGAGATTGGCCGTCGGATTGATCGTCATGGTGCTACCGCTGAAGGTCACCTGAGTGATATCCGTAACGCTGATCATGCGCGTATCGCCGGCGCCATCGCTGACGATAATATTGCCCACACCCGCCTCTACCGCCTCGTTGAAGGTCAGCACGATGTTGCTGCCCACCGCGACAGCCGTGGCGTCGTCAGCCGGACTCTTGGTGGTCAACGTCGGCGCCACGGTATCGGCCACCGTGAAATTCAATGTCGTGCTGTCGCTGATGCCGGCATAGGCGTTGCCGGCCAGATCGGTCAGCACGCCGCTGGCCATGGTGACATGATAGGCGCCGCTCGACAGGAGATCGAAGGTTGGATTGATGGTGACAATATTGCCGCTGATGCTGACCTGCCCGGCATCGCTCACGCTGATGGTGCGCGTATCGCTGGCGCCATCGGTAATGATGATGTTGCCGCTGCCGACCGCGACGGCCTCGCTGAAGGTCAGCACGATGTTGCTGCTCTTCACGACGCTGGTCGCATTGTCTGCCGGCGAGCTGCTGGCCAGCGTCGGTGCAATCGTATCGGTCGTGAAATTCAGCGTCGTCGTATCGCTGATACCGGCATAAGCATTGCCATGGGCATCGGCAATCACACCGCTGGCCATCTGTACGTAATAACCCGTGTTGCCGGCAAGACTGGCCGTCGGATTGATGGTCACCGTCGTGCCGCTGAAGGTGACCTGGCTGGTATCGCCGACAGCGATGGTGCGCGTATCGCCGGCACCGTCGCTGATCACGATATTGCCCGTACCGGCCTGCACGGCCTCATTGAAGGTCAGCACGATGTTGGCGCCGACGTTGGCCACATAGGCGTTGTCGCTTGGCGAACTGCTGGCCAGCGTCGGTGCAATCGTATCGGTGGTATTGAAATTCAGCGTCGTCGCGTTGCCGATGCCGGCGTAATGATTACCGGCATAGTCGTCGATCACGCCACTGGCCATCTGCACATTGTAGGTTTTGTTGATTGCCAGATCCGCCGTCGGATTGATGGTCACCACATTGTCGAGGAACGTCACTTGCGTGGCATCGGTCACATCGATGGTGCGCGTATCGCCGGCGCCGTCGCTGATCACGATATTGCCCGTACCGGCCTGGACATTCTCGTTGAAGGTCAGCACGATATTGCTGCCCACCGTCACCTGTGTTGCATCATCGGCTGGCGAGCTGCTGGCCAGTGTCGGCGCCGTGGTGTCCGCCGTGCTGAAATTCAGCGTCGTCGCGCTGGCAATGCCGGCATAGGCATTGCCGAACATGTCCGTGATCACGCCGCTCGCCATCTTGACGTTATAAGCGCTGTTCGACTGCAGGTTCGCAGTCGGATTAATGGTCACGGTGTTGCCGGTGATCGTCACCTGCGTGGCATCCGCAACGCTGATGGTGCGTGTATCGCCGGCGCCATTGCTGATCACGATATTGCCCGTGCCCGCCTGCACGTCCTCGCTGAAGGTCAGGACGATATCCGCGCCTTCGGCAACATTCAGGGTGTTGTCTGCCGGGGTACTGCTAGCCAGCGTCGGAACGATGGTATCGGTCGTCGTGAAATTCAGGGTTGTGGTGTCGGCGATGCCGGCATAGTTGTTGTTCTCGAGATCCTTGATCACGCCGCTGGCCATCTGCACGTAATAGGTCTTGTCGGTTGCCAGATCGAGCGTCGGATTGATCGTCACGGTACTACCGCTGAACGACACCTGCGTGCCGTCGCCAACGGCAATGGTGCGCGTATCGCCGGCCCCATCGCTGATCACGATGTTGCCAGCGCCGGCCTGCACGGCTTCGCTGAAGGTCAAGACGATGTTGCCGGTCACGGCGACCTGCGTCGCGTTGTCGGCCGGCGCGCTGCTGACCAGCGTCGGCGCCACGGTATCGGCAGTGTTGAAATTCAGGGTCGTGGTGTCGCTGATGCCGGCATAGGCATTGCCGGAGGCATCCGTGAGCACGCCGCTGGCCATCTGCACGTAATAAGTGCTGTTGGCATTCAGGTCGAGGGTCGGATTGATGGTCACAGTGTCGCCGACGATGGTCACCTGACCGTCGCCCACGGCGATGGTGCGCGTATCAGTACCATTGCTGATCACGATATTGCCCGCACCCGCCTGTACGGTCTCATTGAAGGTCAGCACGATGTTGCTGCCGATCGCCACGGCCGTGGCGTTGTCGGCCGGGGTGCTGCCCGCCAGCGTCGGCGCCACCGAATCGGCCACCGTGAAGTTCAGCGTCGTCGCATCGGTGATGCCAGCAAAGGCATTGTCGTACATGTCGGTAATGGCGCCAGCCGCCATCTGCACGTTATACACCTGCGATGTCGCGCCGTTGCTCGACTGCAGATCGAGCGTCGGATTGATGGTCAGCGTATTGCCGCTGATCGTCACCTGGCTGGTGTCGGTCACATTGATGGTTCGAGAGTCATCGACGCTGTTGCTGATGATGATCGAGCCGGTGCCGGCCTTGATGGCCTCGTTGAAGGTCAGGACGATGTTGGCGCCCTTGGCAATACCCGTGGCGTTGTCGGCCGGCGTACTGCTGGCCAGGGTCGGCGCCAGTGTGTCCGTGGTAGCGAAATTCAGCGTGGTCGCATCGCCAATACCGGCATAGGCATTGCCCGCCAGATCGGTCAGCACGCCGCTGGCCATTTGTACGTTATAGGAGGAATCGATGTTCAGATCGGCGGTCGGATTGATGGTCACGGTACTGCCACTGATGGTGACTTGTGTGGCATCGCCGACCGCGATGGTGCGCGTGTCGCCGGCGCCATCGCTGATCACGATATTGCCAGCACCCGCCTGCACCGCCTCGCTGAAGGTCAGCACAATGTTGTTGCCAACAACAATGCCGGTAGCATTGTCGGCCGGCGAACTGCTGGCCAGGGTCGGTGCAATCGTATCGGGCGTACTGAAATTCAGCGTCGTTGCATTGCTGATGCCGGCATAGGCATTGCCGGCCAGATCGGTAATGACGCCGCTCGCCAGCTGCACGCTGTAGCTGCTGTTGGCGTTGAGGTTGGCAGTCGGATTGATGGTGACGGTATTGCCAACGATGGACACCTGCGCATCGCCCACGGCGATGGTGCGCGTATCGCCGGCGCCATCGCTGATCACGATGTTGCCCGTGCCCGCCTGCACGGCTTCGCTGAAGGTCAGCACGATGTTGCTGCCCACCGCCACGGCGGTCGCATTGTCGCTCGGGTTGCTGCCAGACAGCGTCGGCGCAACGCTGTCGGTCGTGAAATTCAGCGTCGTGGTATCGGCAATGCCGGCGTAGGCATTGCCCTGCAGATCCTCGATCACACCACTGGCCAGCTGCACATAGTAGGTGGTGTTGGCGTTCAGATTGGCCGTCGGGTTGATGGTGACGGTCGTGCCGCTGATCGTCACCTGCGTCGCATCGCTCACGCTGATCGTGCGCGTATCCGCGCCATCGCTGATCACGATGTCGCCGGTACCGGCCTGCACCGCTTCGCTGAAGGTCAGCACGATGTTGCTGCCCAACGCCGTGATGTAGGCATTATCTGCCGGCGAGGCGCTCGCCAGGGTCGGTGCAACCGTATCCTGGGTCGTAAAATTCAGCGTGTGATTGTTGCCGATGCCGGCATAGGCATTGCCCGCCACGTCGGTGATCGCGCCGGCGGCAAACCGGACGTAATACGCGGTATCCGGATTCAGATCGGCCGTCGGATTGATCGTC
>JBPOIN010000229.1:0-5908 GCA_052034445.1 Pseudomonadota bacterium
ATCCGCCGGCAATTGAACAAGATAAATGCGCAGGATAATGCATCCGCGCTTGTATAATGGCGGGCTTTACTCATTCATCCCTACGGCAGTGAGCTCTCTCGATTCCGAAATCCGGCGCCGTCGCACGTTTGCGATCATTTCCCACCCCGACGCGGGCAAGACCACGCTGACCGAGAAGCTGCTGTGGTTCGGCGGCGCAATCCTCATGGCCGGCGCCGTGCGCGCGCGCAAGTCCGGCCGCCATGCGACTTCGGACTGGATGGAACTCGAAAAGCAGCGCGGCATCTCGGTGACCTCTTCGGTCATGCAGTTTCCCTACCGCGAGTGCATGATCAACCTGCTCGATACGCCGGGCCACGAAGACTTCTCCGAAGACACCTACCGCACGCTGACCGCCGTCGACTCGGCCGTCATGGTGCTCGACTCGGTCAAGGGCGTCGAGGCGCAGACCATCAAGCTGCTGAATGTCTGTCGTCTGCGCGACACGCCGATCATTACCTTCATCAACAAGCTCGACCGCGAGGGGCGGCCGCCGATCGAACTGCTCGACGAAATCGAGTCGGTGCTCAACATCCAGTGCGCGCCGATCACCTGGCCGATCGGCATGGGCGGACTGTTCCGTGGCGTGTATCACCTGTACGACGACACGATCGCGTTTTTCGATCCGAATGCTGAAAAGGGTACCGCCGAGATCATCCAGGGGCTCGACAATCCGCGCCTCGACGAATTGATTGGCGCCCAGGCCGACGAACTGCGTCTCGACATCGAACTGGTGCGCGGCGCTTCGCATACCTACGATGCCGAAGCCTATCTGGCCGGCAGGCAGACGCCGGTGTTCTTCGGTTCGGCGGCCAACAATTTCGGCGTTCAGTCTCTGCTCGATGCCGTCGTCGATCGTTCTCCCGGGCCGCTTTCACGCCCGGCCGAGACCCGCACGGTCGATCCCTACGAAGACAAGTTCTCGGGCTTCATTTTCAAGATTCAGGCCAATATGGACCCCAAGCACCGCGACCGCATCGCCTTCATGCGCGTCTGCTCGGGTCGCTTCGAGCGCGGCATGAAAATCAAGCAGGTCGCTGGCGGCAAGTATCTGGCGATCAACAATGCCATCACCTTCATGGCGCGCGATCGCAACACCACCGACGAAGCCTACGCGGGCGACATCATCGGCATTCCCAACCATGGCACGGTGCGTCTCGGCGAGACGTTTACCGAGGGCGAGGATCTGCGCTTCACGGGAATTCCCTCGTTCGCGCCGGAATTCTTTCAACGCGCAATTTTGAGAAACCCCTTAAAACTCAAGCAGTTGCAAAAGGGTCTTCAACAATTGGCTGAAGAGGGGGCGACGCAGCTTTTTCGCCCGATCGCCAGCAATGACCTGATTCTCGGTGCGGTCGGCACACTGCAGTTCGATGTCGTCGCGCACCGGCTCGAAAACGAATATGGCGTCGATGCGATTTTCGAATCCTATTCGGTCGCCACTGCGCGCTGGCTACGCGGCAGCGATGATCAGCTCAGGCAGATCGCCGACAAATATCCCAACAATGTGGCGCTCGACGGCGCTGGCGATTATGTCTATCTGGCGCCCAATATGGTGAATCTCAAGCTGACGCAGGAACGGTTTCCCGACCTGCGTTTCCTTGAAACCCGCGAGGTGAGCTGACGCATGCGGGCGACCTGCCCGCATGCGTTGGAATGCGCGGGATCAGAGTGGCCGCTTGAGCGTCAGGGCGCCGCGGATCTGGCCCACCGTATAGCCGGTGGCCTTGTCTTCCGGGTACAACGCTTGAAGTTTGGCCCTGATTCCCGGCGTCATCTGTTCTGCCGCGCCATGACAGCCCAGACACAGCTCATTGGTCGGCAACGCCTTCATGTAACGATAGGTCTTTTCGTTGCCGACACTGACGACTTCGCCGCGTTCAAGTGTGGCGGGTTTTTCGCCGGCCTTGGCGCGGGCATCAAAGTCGTTCAGGACTTCCTGCTCCCAGGCATCCGGTGCGGCTTTCGGGTTGCGATTCTTGAGGCTCACGCGACGAATCTGCCAGCCGGTCTTCTCGCTCAGATCCTTGGCCATCTGCGGCGCTTTTTCGCGACAGACGCTGATCGCGGCTTCGGGACCGGCTTTCTGGATTTCGTCCTGCAACACTTTCAGCAATTTGGGCGGAATGGTGGCCGCCACACCACGCGCCTCTTCCAGATGTCTGGTTTCATCGGCATTGGCCGGTGAAACGGCTAACAGGCTCAGGCTCAGCAGGGAGAGCGGGAGAAAACTCAGCTTGCGTTGATGCATCGGGATAACTCCTTATTTGGCGAGCGCATACACAGTCGGTGGGAAAAGGATTTTCCGCTGTTTCCAGCAGAGGGGGCAAGCGTTTTTCAAATCATGCCTTCTGGGTGAACTCCTCGTAGGCGCGTACCGCCTCGGCGGCATACATCAGACTCGGCCCGCCGCCCATATAAGTCGCAATGCCCAGCACCTCCATGAGCTGCGGGCGCGTGACGCCGAGCTTGATGAGCGCCTTGACGTGAAAGCCGATACAGGCATCGCAGCGCGCCGCGACACCGATGCCGAGGGCAATGAGTTCCTTTTCCAGCGCGCCGATGGCGCCGGGCGCCAGCGCGCTTTGCGCCATGGCCGAAAACCCCTTCATGGTATCCGGGATTTCTGCGCGCAGCGTACCCAGTGCTTTGGAGACATTGGTGGTGATTTCGGTGAATGACTTGCTCATGGCGAACTCCTTGTGGATTGGAATCACGGCAACAGAATGGAAGAAATATAAGCATAACACAATATGCTTATATTTGTCCGAGACAGCAAGGGCACTCAGGGCCGGAGCATCAAAATTTGGGTCTCAGCTCACCGTATCGGACGACATTATGATCGGCAGCGTAGAACTGTCGCATGGGACTGCCAGCCATATTTCACGGGAACTGTCAGTCGATGATTCATTGGACGGGGGGGCAAAGAACTCGTGGATTTTGAGTGAGGTAAGTAACACAAGCTGATTAGATCGAAGGGTGCTTACCAAAATGTACAGCATTTAAGTGAAATTCCATCCGGCTCGAAATCGGCGAAAATTTTGGTGCTTGAGGCGGTGCCCAGCATCTAGAAATACTCTTAAGCTTCAACTCAACCATGCTATGCCGCCCACGCACCAGCGTGCTGTCACGGCATTCAGGTTATGCTCACGGCTGGCGTCAGGACGGCACAAAAGCAATCACCAGGAAGGGAGTTCGCATCATGGCGGCCAGCCGAAAAGGGGCAGTGCGGAAGCAGTCTGCACAGCATGAATTGAATCTGCTTCCAGCCGGCAGTTTGCTGGATGCAGAAATGCTGCGTTCGTTCGGACTCGACGAGCTGCTTCCCGCGCCATTGGCTGAGTGGCGGCCATTGGTGGCGGATGGTCTGAATTATTTTTTGGCCAGCCTGCCGGCGTCACGATTGCTGGAAATCATTGCCGATCAATTGCAGCTGCCCGCGACGGCCACCTCGGCCCGGCGTCTCGTGACGTTGCTCGCCCATTGTCCGACCCTGCATAAGATTGGGCAGGTGCTGGCGCGCCATCATCTGCTGCATCCCGAATTGCGGCGTCAGTTGCAGGCCCTTGAGTCGATGCCGGCGATCACGCCGTTCGAGCAGGCGCTGGCGACGATTCGGCAAGAATTGTCCGTATGGGCCGGCACCGCCGGAGAGCGGGCCGAATTGCAGCTTGGCACGCAGGCGCTGGCCGAAGGCAGCGTGGCGATTGTCGTGCCGTTTACCTATCGCAGCACCGCAGCGAATGCGAAGCTCCGGCATGGGGTGCTCAAGGTGCTCAAGCCCGCGATTGAGGAGAAGCTGACGGCGGAGCTGGCCATTCTTGTCGAGCTGGGCTGCTATCTCGAACGCCGCAGTCAGCAGTTGGGACTGCCGCAGATCGATTATCACGACACCCTCGAAACCGTGCGGCGCCTGATGATCAAGGAAGTGCGGCTCGATATCGAACAACACAATCTGAAGGCTGCGGCAACCTTCTATAGCGCAGAGCCGCGCATCCTGATTCCGCACCCGTTGCCCTGGTGCACGCCGCGCATGACTGCTATGGAACGCGTGTTCGGCCACAAGGCCACCGATCTGGATCTGCCGCTCCGGCAAAGGCGCGCGTTGGCAGACACGATGATTTCCGCGCTGCTGGCGCAACCGTTCTGGAGCGATGCGCCGCAGGCCGTTTTTCATGCCGACCTGCATGGCGGCAACCTGTTTCTGACTGCCGACGGACGACTGGCCATCCTCGACTGGAGCCTGATCGCCTGCATCGGCAAAGCAGAACGCGAGGCCCTGGTGGCGATTGTTCTGGGCGGTTTGACGCTCGATGCATCGCGTATGTGTCAGGCGATCTCGACATTGGGCACGCTGCGGCCCGACGACCCGCTTCTGGTCGAAACCGTCGAGAAGGCGCTCGACGCGATCGTGCGGCGCGGCGCACTCCCTGGATTTGACTGGCTCGTGGCGCTGCTCGATGATCTGGCCCTGCATGCCATCACGGGGGTTTGGGAAGATTTCGTTTTGTTGCGCAAAACCTGGCTGTCGCTGTCCGGCGTCATCGGTGATCTGGCGGGGGATACGACGCCGGATGCGCAGATCGTCAGCATGGCTGTGCAGCGCTTGCTTGCCGAACTGCCGGCGCGCGCCCTCGCGCACCCCGATACGACGCATTTCTCGACGCATGTGTCGAACGCCGAAATTCTCGGCCTCTGCCTGTCGCCCTGGCTGGTGACGACACGCTACTGGCTGCGTCTGATGGCCGGCGCTTGGCAACCTGCCGGGCTGCTAGATTGAATCTGAAAACCGCAGTTGACCGCTTGCCATGATCACGAACTCCGCTGCTACTGTAAGTTTTGCGCCATCTATGGGCTTCACCTTGTGGGTGAGACCGCTATGCCCCGCAGGAAACCCCCTTGGGGGACGCCGTCGATTGCACGCTTTTCGGGCCGCTTGATCGCGTTGCTCTTCGCTGCAGGGGGCGGCCATGCGCCTCATCGCACCTTGCCAGACGACCCGAAAAGCGCACACTCGAAGGCCTACAACTGTGGTTTCTAGGTTGAATGGAAATTTGTAATCGTTGATTTTTCAATCCTGATCCGCCACTGGCAGGCTGCTAGAATCCCGCCATGCCCATTTTGAATTCCTATTTCGCCCTCGTCCCGGCGGCCGGCAGCGGCACGCGCATGGGCAGCGAGCGACCCAAACAATATCTGCCGCTGGTCGGCAAGCCGTTGATTTATCACTCGCTGGCCACGCTGTGCGCGGTCGAGCGTATCGCCAAGGTGTTTGTGGTGCTGGCGCCCGATGATGCCGAATGGCGCAAACATGACTGGTCGGCGCTCGGCCCCAAGCTCACGCCGCTGTTCTGCGGTGGCGCGACACGCGCCGAAAGCGTGCGCAACGGCTTGCGGTCGACGGCCGCTCAGGTCGCGGCGCAGGACTGGATGCTGGTGCATGATGCCGCGCGGCCGTGTCTGGCGACCTGGCATGTGAATACGCTGCTCGACGAGGTTGGCGGTGAGGATGCCGGCGGGATTCTCGCCGTGCCGGTGGCCGATACCCTCAAGCGCGCCGATGGCCAGCGTCATATCGCCGCCACCGTGTCGCGCGATTTCCTCTGGCAGGCGCAGACGCCGCAGATGTTCCGTCATGCCTATCTGCGCCGCGCGCTGGAGGCGCATCCGGAGGTGACCGACGAGGCCGGCGCGATGGAGGCGCTGGGCTTTCATCCCAAACTGGTGGCTGCCGATGCGACCAATTTCAAGGTGACTTATCCGCTCGACCTGCATCTGGCCTGGCTGATCCTGCAACAGCGTGGAGAACCGCAATGAACCAAACCAACCCCATGCCCAGGTTACCCGGTCTACGCATCGGCCAGGGTTT
>JBPOIN010000117.1:0-19046 GCA_052034445.1 Pseudomonadota bacterium
GACCAATGCTGCATCGCAACAAGTAAAATTAGCAGCACACGATTCGTACGACCGTATGATGCATGACGGCGCGCGGCACGGCGCGGCTCGGTCTGGCGTTCGATGCGGATGGCGCCAAGAGCGTGGAGGTCGATCTGGACGACGCGACGCTGGCGGCAGGCAGTCATGCGCTCGAAGGCATCCAGGCGCATGTCCTCTGGCGTCGCGATGCCGCGAGCGTGGCACAGTTCCATGCCGCCGGCGGCAAGTTCGGTGCGCTGCCGCTGGGCGCCTTCGACCTGCCGCTGGCGATGCGCGGCTATGAATTCGATCTGCCGCGCGTCGAGATCCCGCTGCTCGACGGCAAGCTGCTGTTTGAGGATTTTCATGCCGCGCGCGTCAAGGAGGCTTGGCAGTGGCGTTTGGCCGGCGCACTGGAGCCGGTCTCGATGCCGCTGCTGACGCAGGCGCTGGGCTGGCCGAAAATGACCGGGCTGCTGTCGGCGACGATACCGCGCATCAGCTATGCCGATGCGACCCTGACGCTCGACGGCCAGATGATGGTCTCGGTGTTCGATGGCTATCTCGCCGCCAGCGGCCTCAAGGTGGTCGATCCGTTCGGCAGGTTGCCGCGCCTGCAGGTGGATTTCCAGGCGCGCCATCTCGATCTCGGTATGCTCACCGAAACTTTCTCGTTTGGCGACATTACCGGCTATATCGATGGCGACGTGAAGGGCCTCGAGATGTCCGGCCTGCGGCCACTGGCTTTTGACACGCGCATCCGCAGCACGCCCGGCGACTATCGCAAGCGCATCAGCCAGCGCGCCGTGCAGAACATCTCCTCGCTGGGTGGTGCGGGGGCTGGCGCGGCGATCCAGCGCAGCTTCCTGCACTTCTTCAACACCTTCGGCTACGATGAGATCGGCCTGAGCTGCCGCCTCGTGAATGACATCTGCGAGATGGGCGGCGTGGCGCCGGCGGCCCCGGGTTATCTGATCGTCAAGGGCGGCGGCATCCCGGCGCTGAATGTGATCGGCTACAATCGCCGGGTGCATTGGGATGAACTCGTCGAGCGGCTGCAGGCCGTGATCGCCGGCAACAGCAAAGCCGAAATCCGTTAAAGGGGCATCATGAAAAAACAGTATCTACCGTTGCTGCTTGCGTTGGTGTCGCTGAGTCTGGCGGCCTGCGTGACAATCAACATCTATTTCCCCGCCGCCGCCGCCGAGAAGGCCGCCGACAAGATCATTGATGAAGTCTGGCAGCTGCAGGGCGGCAAAAAGCCTGAAACCCATGTCCAGCAACCCGCTGCGGAAGGAAATCCGAAATGAGCCGAATCCTCAAACAACTGCTGGCCGCCTTGTCCGTGAGTCTGTTGCTGGTCGCAGGCGTGGCGCAGGCGCAGGGCAATCTCGAAATCAATACGCCGGTCATCGGCCAGCTCAAGAGCGCGATGCAGTCGCGCCATGCCCAGCTGGCGCCACTGTTCGCCGCCGGGGCGATCGGTCTGGCGCGCGACGGCAGCGTGCAGCTGCGCGATCCGAATGCCGTGCCGCTGGCCCAGCGTCAGGCCGCGAACACTTTGGTGGCCGCCGAGAATGCCGATCGCACGGTGCTGTATCGCGAGATTGCGCGCGCCAATGGCAAGCCCGAATGGGAGCAGGAAATCCGTTCCACCTTTGCCCAGCGCTGGAGCGACAAGGCGCAGGCCGGCTGGTGGGTGCAGGATGCGCGCGGCGCCTGGGTGCGCAAGTGAGCCGGACATGAGCGCGACGCTGGTCTTCGACATCGAGACGATTCCGGATATCGCCGGATTGCGCACCCTGTATGAACTCGATGCGACGCTGTCCGACAACGAGGTGGCCGAATTCGCCTTCCAGAAGCAGCGCGCCAGGAACGGCAGCGATTTCCTGCCGCATTATCTGCAGCGTGTCGTCGTGATTTCGTATGTGCTGCGCGACAGCGAAAAATTCATGGTGCGCTCGCTGACCGAACCCGAGTCGAACGAGGGGCAGATCATCCAGCGGTTCTACGACGGCATCGAAAAATTCACGCCGCAGCTGGTGTCCTGGAACGGCGGCGGTTTCGATCTGCCCGTGCTGCACTATCGCGGCCTGATTCATGGCGTGGTGGCGCCGCGCTATTGGGATACCGGCGAGGGCGACTATCACGACTCGCGTGAATTCAAATGGAATAACTACATCAGCCGTTACCATGCGCGCCATCTCGATCTCATGGATCTGCTGGCCTTGTACCAGCCGCGCGCCAATGCGCCGCTCGATCAGCTCGCCAAGCTCATGGGGCTGCCCGGCAAGCAGGGCATGGCGGGCGATGCGGTTTGGGGCGCCTGGTGCGAAGGACGCATCGACGAGATTCGCGACTATTGCGAAACCGACGTGGTGAATACCTATCTGGTGTATCTGCGCTTCCAGAAAATGCGCGGTGCGCTGACGGCGGAGCAGCACGATGCCGAGATTGTTTTCCTGCGCCAGCATCTGGAGTCGCTCGGCAAGCCGCACTGGCAGGCGTTTCTGGCCGAGGGCTGAGCCTGCGTTGGCAGGGGGCTGGTGCGCTATGACGACGCGAGCGCTTTTTCGATCAGCTTTTTGATGGTCGGGGCGTCAAACGGTTTGCTGCAGATGGCCGTGACGCCGGCCTGTTCGACGGCGGCAAGGCGCGCGGAATTGTTCTCGCTGGTCATCATGAGAATCGGCACCGAGCTTTGCCAGCTCTTGGCGCGGATGAATTCGACAAGTTCGTGGCCATTCATCTCGGGCATGTTGTAGTCGGTGATGATCAGGTCAAATAACTGATTCGCGACGATGCCGGTGGCCAGCTTGCCATTCTCGGCCAGTGTGATGTTGCGGATGCCGATGGTCTTGAGCACCTGGCTGATGTAGGAGCGCGAGCTGCTGCTGTCATCGACGACCAGCACGCGCAGGCTGTCGAGATCGATGTCGGGACCGATCTCCAGTGTTTCCAGGTTCAGGTATTCCAGGGTGCTGGCAATTGCGCTGGAGAGTTGCTCGCTGGTGAACGGCTTGGGCAGGATCGCGCAGGCGCCCGCCTGGCGCACGGCATCCAGCAGATGCGGATTCTGTTCGCTGGTGATCAGAATGAAGGCGATTCCCGCAAAGCGGCGGTCGGCGCGCATTTTGTTGACCAGATCCGAACCCGACATGTCGGCGAGATGCATGGCGCTGATGGTCAGATCGGGTTTGCGCTCATCCATGGCTTCCAGGGCGCTGTTGCCGTCCGGAAATATTTTTACTTGGGTGATGCCCAGGGCCTGAAGCTGGCCGGCAATGAACTTGCCTTGCGCGGCAGACGATTCGACGACGAAGGTGTTGATTTCGTTGGCGCGGATCGAAAACGAACGCTGCATGATGGCCTCCCGGGCGATCTCAGAGTAGTGCGCCGATGACTTCCTGTTGCTCGGCGATGCGGTCGGCGTCAATGAGTTCGCTGGTCAGCGCGTCGCGGATCGAGAACACGCCGAGGATTTCGCCGTGGTCGTCGAGTACGGGGATGTGGCGAAAGCCGCCGTCGCGCATGAGCGTCAACGCATGGCTGGTCGGCATCGACTTGTGCGCGGTGCGCGGGTCAGGCGTCATGACCTCGCCGATGGCGGTCTTGCCGGTGTCGAGGCCCTGGGCAACGACCTTGGTGAGCAGGTCTCGCTCCGTGAAGATGCCGATCAGATCGCCATGGTCGGCCACCACGAGGATGCTGCCGCAATGGTTCTTGGCCATGATGCGGGCGGCGTCGAGCACGCTGACCGAGGCAATCAGGGCGATGGGAGTGCGTTGGCCGAGGCAATCGGCGAGAGTGCGTTGGGGCATGATGCTTCCTCCTGTGTGGGGGGGGCGGCAAGCAGTGTTACGGATGGTTCCGTGTGACATCAAGTCGCGGCCAGTATAGAGGAACTGCTCGGATTGGTTGTATCGGGAAAAAACCTATTCTTCGCTGCGGCTGTTTGTAGCGATCAAGCGGGATTCAGTCAGGCTTCGCCTGAACTACCTCGATTTCGCCGCGCAGGCTGTTGATGAAGCAGATGCGGCTGGCGCGCGCAAGGTCGGCCCGTGTCAGCACGCGCTCGTGCAGAGATCCCTGCTCGAGCATTTCGCGCCGCAGCGTGCCGTCGAGCAGACCGCAGTGTTGCGGCGGGGTGTAACGGCGGCCATCAAGTTCGATGATCAGGTTGCCGCGCGTGAATTCCGTGAGTTCGCCATCCTCGTTCCACAGCAGCACATCGAACACGCTAGGGCGGGCCGCGAGGGCCTGGTCATACGCCGTGCGTTGCGTGGTCTTGTGGTACAACCACAGCGCGTTGCGCGGGATCGGCGTTGCCGCGAGAGCAAAGCTGGCGCGCTGTGAGGCCTGGACGGGGAAGAGTGTGGCATTGCAGTCGATGGCGCCGGCGGCGTCGAGACTCAGGCGCACACGCCAGCAATCGGTTGGGTGGCGGGCCGCCAGTTGCGTGAGCCGGGCGCGGCAGCTGCCCGCATTGAACGGGAAGCCCAAGTATTGCGCCGAGTCGGACAGCCGGGCCAGATGGCGTTCGAGCAGGAAATACTCGCCCTGTTCGAGGCGCAGGGTTTCGAACAAGCCGAAACCCGCTGGCGCGCCGGCCAGGAAACGCGTCTTGACGAGGGTTTCGGCGTATTCGGCGCTGGCCGTCGAATCCCAGGTGATGCCGCTGCCGACGCCGCAGAGCGTGCGCTGTGCATCGAGCTGCAGGGTGCGGATGGCGACGTTGAACACCGCATCGCCGCCCGGCTGCAGCAGGCCGATCGCGCCGCAGTAGATGCCGCGCGGCGTGGTTTCGCGTTCGGCGATCAACTGCATGGCCTTGGCCTTGGGCGCGCCGGTAATCGAGCCGCAGGGAAACAGCGCGGCGAACAACTCGTCGAGGCCGGTCTGCGGCCGGGTTTGCGCCGTGATCGTCGAGGTCATTTGCCACACGGTCGGATAGCGTTCGACGCTGAACAGCGTCGGCACGCTCACGCTGTGTGGCAGTGCGATGCGCGACAGGTCATTGCGCAGCAGATCGACGATCATGAGGTTTTCGGCCTGATTCTTGGCCGAAGTACGCAGCCACTCAGCCTGTTGCTTATCCTCCGCAGCCCAGCGCCCGCGCGCGGCGGTGCCTTTCATGGGACGCGTCGTGATCAGCCCGCCATCGCGGCGGAAGAACAGTTCGGGCGAAGCCGAGAGAATGCGCTGCTGGCCGAGATTCAGATAGGCGCAATATCCATTCGGCTGGGCGTTGCGCAGGTAGGCAAACCAGGGCAGATCGTTGACCACGGGCAGATCGGCGGCTTGCATGCGCAGTGTATGGTTGATCTGATAGGCCACGCCGTCATGGATGGCTTCGCGCAGCAGCGCCAGATCGGCGGCAAATTGCTCGTTTGTGAGGCTCGGTTGCCATGCGAGCGTAGCTTCTGGCGCCACTGGCGCCGGCAGCTTGAAATCCGGCAACGGTGCGTCAAAAATGCCGAACCAGGCCAGCGGCAGATGCGCTGCCGGATCCGCGGCGCTGCGGACCCGCAGCGCCGGGTCGACTCCCGGTGCGGCTTCGTAACTCACGAAACCGGCCACCCAGGCCCCAGCCCGGGCGTGCATCTCGGCATTGCGCAGCACCTCGGGGACTTCCTCTGGCTGCCGGGCAATCAACGTTGCACGCGGCGCGCCAAAGGCCAGCAGCGGGCGTTCGCGTTGATTTTGCCGATCCGTATGCAGCGGAAAATCGAAAATGAACTGGGGGCGAGTCACGGTGAGCGATGAGAGCAACAAGGCAGGGGCGATAGCAATTCAGGCAGGAGCGGCAAGCAGCGAGGAATCAACGGCTGGCGCCGGCGTGCGGGATTGCATTGTATTGATTAACGGCGTGCAGCAGCAATCATCAACGGAATGCTCCCCTAGCCTGAATTCTTGATTGGTGTGTAAATTCTGCACCAGAATCGGCGAAAACCCGTCCATAAACTTTCATTGCACGGCTGTTGGATGCAAGCTAAAATCAGAGGTCAACTCAGTATATTTGCGGAAGTCTTTAATTTCATTCCATTTGTTGATATGTGCATCCTGCCGATGCAGTGCAGGTGGCGCTAGGGTGCGCTGTGGAGTTGCAGTTCTCCATTGTTTGTCGCATCGCAAAATGCTGCAGGTTTTCGTGGTTTGCGGGGTTATGCAGCTTTGTTGGGCTTTGCTTTAAGCAGCTTGAAACGCAAAAACCGATTTGACAGTGAAATAAACAAACTTTTTGTTTTGAAGGATGCGAATGTTTTCCACTAGTTCCCAACACTGCGAAGCAAATTTCACTGTCTGGAAACACCTGCGTCCCGAGATGACGCCCGAGTCCGCCCGTCTGCTGGGACTAACACCGTTTGAAACACCCGATCTGGGCCTCGCGCGCGCCTTCTGCAAACAGAAGGCCGCCATCGCCATCGATATTGGCCGCGATACGGCGCAATGGGCGGCCAGTTTCGCCTTTGTCGAACGCACGGCGGCGGCTTACTGCGGTGTGCGGATTCCCGATCATGTGACGCTGAAGCCCGGCGATGTGCCGGCCAGCGCCGGTTTTGTGGTGCTCACGGCCGAGCGTTCGCTCAAGGAGTGGACCGCGCGCTTCCCCGTGCTGGTCCAGGTTACCTCGTTGCGCGAAGCCGAGCAGGCGCTGGCGCACGGCGCGGCCGGCCTGATCGCCAAGGGCCAGGAGAGCGGCGGCGCGGTTGGCGAGGAAAGCAGCTACATCCTGTTGCAGCGCGTGCTGGCGCTGGTTGAGGCGCAAACCGAAGCCAAACGGATTCCGGTCTGGTGTCAGGGCGGTATCGGTCTGCACACGGCGGCCGGGGCGGTGGCCGGCGGGGCCTTCGGCGTGGTGCTGGACAGTCAGCTGGCCTTGCTGGCCGAGTCGCGCGCCACTGAGGAAATCAAGTCCGGTCTGCTGGCCATGGACGGCAGCGAAACACGCCTGCTGGGTGGCTACAGCGTGTATGCCCGCCCGGGTCAGCCGGCGGCTGAATTGCCCGAGATGACGGCGGCCGAGGCACGCGAGCATTTGTCTGGCGGCGTCCGGCCTTCGCTGCTGGCGCTCGGTCAGGACGCCGCGCTGGCCAAGCCGCTGGCCGTGCAATGCGCGAATGTCGAAAACCTGCTCAACACGCTGCGTATGAACATTGCCGGCCATCTGCGCCAGGCGACGGCATTGAATCTGCTGGGCGAGAACAGCCCGCTCGCGCGCGCGCATGGCACGCGCTATCCCGTGGCCCAGGGGCCGATGACGCGCGTCAGCGATACCGCGGCGTTTGCCGCCGCCGTGGCCGAGAATGGCGGCCTGCCGTTCCTGGCCCTGTCGCTGATGCAGGAAGCCCAGTCGCGCAAGCTGCTCGAAGAAACCCGCGTTGCGGTGGCGGCCAAAGGTCCGTACAGCTGGGGCGTCGGCGTGCTCGGTTTCGCGCCGCCCGAAATCCTCAATCCGCATTTGGCGCTGATCCAGGAGTTCCGTCCGTCCGTGGTGTTGCTGGCTGGTGGTCGGCCGTCGCAGGCGCGGGCCTTGCAGGAGCAGGGCATTCCGGCCTATCTGCATGTGCCGTCGCCGGGCTTGCTGAGTCTGTTCCTCAAGGACGATGCGCGGCATTTCGTCTTCGAAGGCCGCGAGTGCGGCGGCCACGTCGGGCCGCGCTTCAGCTTCGTGTTGTGGGAGCAGCAGATCCAGATCCTGCAGGCCTTCGAGCGTCCCGATGAATTGCATCTGCTGTTTGCCGGCGGCATTCACGATGCGCGTTCGGCCGCCATGGTCGCCGCGCTGGCGGCGCCGCTGGCGGCGAGTGGCGCCAAGATCGGCGTGCTGATGGGCTCGGCCTATATCACGACGCATGAGGCCGTCAGCTGCGGCGCCGTGAATGAAACCTTCCAGAAAAAGGTCATCTCGGGCGCCGAGACTGTGCTGCTTGAAACTGCGCCAGGTCATGCGACACGCTGCCTGCCGTCGGGCTATGTGGATCAATTCAATGCCGAGAAGCAGCGCCTGCAGTCCGACGGACTCGATCAGCAGGCGATCTGGAAGCAGCTTGAGGACCTGAATGTCGGTCGGTTGCGCGTGGCCAGCAAGGGTGTGCAGCGCGAGGGCGACAAGCTCGTCAAGCTCAGCGTCAAGGCGCAGCAGGCTGAAGGCATGTACATGATCGGCCAGGTGGCCGCCTTGCAGCAGGCCACGCAAAGCCTCGCCGAACTGCATGCCGCTGTCACCACGCGCGCCATGGCCAGGCTGTCGGCGTGTCAGGCGCCGGCCTTGCCGCGCGCCGCCGAAGCCGAGCCGATTGCGATTGTCGGCATGGAATGCATCTATCCGGGTTCGCCGGATCTCGAAACCTACTGGGCGAACATTCTCGAAGGTCGCGATCTGGTTAGCGAGGTGCCTGCCGAGCGCTGGAATGCCGCGCTGTATTACGACGGTGGCGTGCCCACCAAGGACAAGTCGATCAGCAAGTGGGGCGGTTTCATCGACGATGTGCCATTCGATCCGCTGCGCTATGGCATTCCGCCGCAGTCGCTGGCGGCCATCGAACCCGTGCAGCTGCTGAGTCTGGAAGTAGCGCGACGCGCGCTGGTGAATGCCGGCTATGGCGATCAGCTGCGCCAGTTCGATCGCGAGAAAACCTCGGTGATCTTTGGCGCCGAGTCGGGCATGGATCTGTCCAACGGCTATTCGTTCCGCAACAACTACGCGCATTTCCTTGGCGACATGCCGGCCGAACTCGATGCGGTGCTGCCTGAACTCACCGAGGATTCGTTCCCGGGCATTCTGGTGAATGTGATTTCCGGGCGTATCGCGAATCGCCTGGGCCTCGGCGGCGTCAATTACGCCGTCGATTCGGCCTGTGCCAGCTCGCTCACGGCGATCGAACTGGCGGTCAAGGAGCTGCGTGCCGGTTCGAGCGACATGGTGCTCGCGGGCGGCGCGGATTTCCACAACAGCATCAACGATTTCCTGATGTTCTCCAGCGTCAAGGCCTTGTCGGCGCGCGGCCGTTGCCGTTCGTTCGACGACACCGCCGACGGCATCAGCTTGGGCGAGGGTGTGGCGGTGCTGGTCCTCAAGCGGCTGAGCGACGCCGAACTCGATGGCGACCGGATTTACGCCGTGATCAGCGGCGTCGCCGGTTCAAGCGATGGCAAGGGGCTGGGCCTCACGGCGCCGCGCAAGGAAGGTCAGAAGCGCGCCCTCGAACGCGCCTACTGGCAGGCCGGCATCCTGCCTGGCAGCGTCGGTCTCGTCGAGGCGCATGGTACCGGCACGGTGGTCGGTGATCGCACCGAAATGCAGACGCTGACCGAAATCTTCAACGCCGGCGGCGCCTTGCCGCTGCAGGCCGGACTCGGCTCGGTGAAGAGCCAGATCGGTCATACCAAGTGCGCGGCCGGCATCGCCGGTCTCATCAAGGTTGCCAAGGCGCTGCACCATCAGGTGCTGCCGCCGACCATCAATATCGAAAAACCCAATGCCTGGTACGACCCGGCACACAGCCCGTTCATGCTGAATCGCGCACCGATGCCCTGGCCGGCGAGCAGCGCCGGCGGGGGCGCGGATCAGGCCGCTGCTGCATATGGCGCGGTGAGCGCCTTCGGCTTCGGCGGGGCGAATTTCCATGCCGTGCTGGCGGCCTATCGGCCGCAGCAAGCGGCTGCGCCGATCGCAAGCGGGGTCTGCAAATGGCCCGCCGAGCTGTTTGTGGCGCGCGGTGCGACGTTTGCCGAGGCAGCGTCCCAGTTGCGTCAGCTGGCCGAGTTTGTGCGTGCCTCGGATGCACCGCTGGTCTTGCGCGATCTGGCATATACCGTCGCCAATTCCGGCAGCGGTGCGGTGCAGTGCGCCTTCGTGGCGACGGATCTGGCCAATCTGGCGGTCAAACTGGAACTGGCGGCCACGCATGCGGCGGACGCCGGCATTTTCTATCGCGACGATGCGGCCAATGCCGCACTGCAGGGCGGCAAGCTGGCTTTCGTCTTCCCGGGGCAGGGTAGCCAGAGCCCTGGCATGCTGCAGGACATCTTCGTGACCTTCCCGGCCCTGCAAAGCATCCTGACGGCCGGTTCGAAGTGGCTCGACAAGCTGTATCCGCCGACCGCCTATACGCGCGAGCAGCAGCAGGCGCAGCAGCGGGCCATCACCGATACGCGCATCGCCCAGCCGACGCTGGGCATGGTCGATTATGCGATGGCGACCTTGCTGCAGTCGCTGGGCATCCGTCCCGACATGCTGGCCGGTCACAGCTATGGCGAGCTCGTGGCGCTGGCCACGGCAGGCTGTTTCGATCTGCCCGATTTGTTGCGGCTGAGCGAGTTGCGCGGAATGTCGATTCTCGATGCGGCCGGCGCGGACCCCGGTCGCATGGCGGCCGTGAGCGCCGGCGCCGATGCGCTCGCCGAAGTTTTCCCGGCTGGCTCGGGCGTCGTGCTGGCGAATCAGAACAGCCAGTCGCAGACCGTGATTTCGGGCCCCGGCCCGGCGATCGAACAGGCGCTCGCCACCCTCAAGCAACGCGGCATCGCGGCGCGCCAGATTGAAGTGGCGTGCGCCTTCCACTCGCCCGTGGTGGCCAAGGCCGAGAAAATTTTTGCCGGCATCCTCAAGCCCGTGACACTGCATGTGCCCAAGGTCGCCGTGTATTCGAACGCCACGACGCAGGTGTTTGCCAACGATCCGGCCGGCATCAAACGTCAGATGGCCGAGCAGATCGTCAGCCCGGTGCGTTTCGTCGAGCAGATTGAAAAGATGTACGCCGACGGTGCGCGCGTGTTTGTCGAGGCCGGCCCGGGGCGCGTGCTGAGCGGACTGATCCAGAAGATTCTCTCGGGCAAGCCGCATGTCATGATCGCCACCGACCAGAAGGGGCAGGCCGGCGTGCCGAATCTGCTGGCGGCGCTGGCGCAGCTCGCCGTGCTGGTCGACGGCTTCGATCCGGCCACCTTGTGGCGCGGCCGTGGCGTCGAACGTGTCGATCTCGCTGCGCCGCGCAAGCTGCCGGCAACCTGCTGGAGGATCAATGGCGGCCGCGCCTACCCGCGCAAGGGCGAGCTGCCGCACCAGGCCATGCGGGTGATGCTGCAGCCGCTGCAACTCGCACCGGGCGTTGCCCAGGCAGCGGGCAGCCCGGCGCTGCCCGGATCGAATACCGATCAGGCGCTGGCGCAGTATCTCGGCAACATGCGCGAGATGGCCGAGGCGCAGCGCGACATCATGCTGAGCCTGCTCGGTCAGCCCGTGGATAGCCAGCGTCCGGTGACGCGCGAGGCGCGGGCAGTCCAGGCCACGTCGGCAAGTCGCAGCGCGCCGGCCAGCGCCGCTGCGCCGCAACCGGCTGTTGGTGCGCCGGCCGCGCCGGCTGCAAATGGCCGCCAGAGCTTCTTCGATATCCTGCTGTCCATCGTCAGCGAGCGCACCGGCTATCCGGCCGAAATGCTGGATGCCGATCTCGATCTCGAAGCCGATCTGTCGATCGACTCGATCAAGCGCGTCGAAATCCTCGGCGAACTGGCCGAGCGCATCGGCATCCGCGACAAGCTCGGCAATCAGGCCGATGCCTTGCTCGAACAACTTGCGGCCCACAAGACCCTGCATGCGATCACGGCCTGGCTGCACGAGAAGCTGCCGGAAAATCCCGAGGTCACGGCGTATGCCGATGCGCCGGTGGATGTGCATTCGCCGCGCAACTTCTCGGTGGCGCTCGATGCGCGTCAGGCCCTGCTGTCCATCGTCAGCATGCGTACGGGTTACCCCGAGGATGTGCTGGATCTGGATCTGGATCTCGAAGCCGATCTGTCGATCGACTCGATCAAGCGACTCGAAATCGTCGGCGAACTGGCCGAGAAACTGGGCCTCAAGCACACCCTGGCCGACAAGGACAGCGCGCTCGAAAGCCTCGCCGCCCTGAAGAACCTGCGTGCCATCATCGATTGGCTGAATGCCCATGCCGCCAGCAGCGAAGCACCGGCTGTCGTCGTGGCGCAGACGCCGGCCCCGGCGGTGCGCGCGGCGGACGCTGAGGATGCCGCAGATGCCGACACTGCCGCCAGCCCGGCGCCCGCTGTGCCGCTCGCCCGCTATGTCGTGCGCAGCGCGAATGCCCCTGCCGCGGTGCGCGGTCAGCAGACGCTGACTGGCAAGCAGTTCCTGATTACCGACGATACCCGCGGCATCGCGGCCGAGCTCGCCAGGCGCCTCGAATCTCATGGCGCAGCGGTGCGCGTGCTTGATTTTGCCGAAACCGCGCCGTTGCCGACGGGACTCGAAAATGTCGATGGCCTGGTCCATCTGCATGGCTTGAACCCGGCTGCCACGGTCGACGACGTCAAGCGCTTCTTCAATCTCGTGCGCGATTCGTTGTTGCACAAGACTTCATCGCTGCTGGTGGCCAGCGGCATGGGTGGCAACTTCGGCCATGACCGCAGCGGCGCGTCAGCGGCTGGCGACAATCTCGCGCACGGCGCGGGCATGGCCGGCATGCTCAAAACCGTGGTCAGGGAGTGGCCCGAGGTACGCGTGCAATGTGTCGACCTGGACCTGCAGGATCAGGCCGGCACACTCGCGGCTTGCCTCGAAACCGAACTGTTGGCCGAGAATCCGCTCATCGAAGCCGGCTATCGCGCCGGCCAGCGTTATCTGGCGCGTGTCGTCGCAGCGGCGCTGCCGCTTAGCAGCGAAATCAATCAGCTGAATCTCGACAAGGACAGCGTGGTCCTGCTGACGGGCGGTGCGCGCGGCATCACGGCCCAGCTGGCGATCATGCTGGCCCGCCGTTACGGCTGCCAGCTGGAACTGGTCGGCCGTTCGCCGCTGCCGAATTTCGACGAAGGCGCCGAGACGGCTGCCGCGCAGGATCTCAAGACCCTGCGTCAGGTGGTGATCCGCAGCAATCCGGATCTGCGGCCGGTCGAGGTCGAGCAGCGCTGCGCGCGTATCCTTGCCGCGCGCGACATTCGCGCCACCTTTGCGGCCATTGAGGCGGCGGGCGCAAAAGTTAATTACACGGCGCTCGATGTGCGCGACATGAACGATTTTTCGCGATACATCCAGGATCTGTATCACCGCCATGGCCGCATCGACGGTGTCATTCATGGCGCCGGCATCCTGGAGGACAAGCTGTTGCGCCACAAGACCGCCGAGAGTTTCCAGCGCGTCTTCGACACCAAGGTGCATGGCGCGCTGGTGCTCAACAAACTGATTCGCGACGACGTCAAGTTCGTGGTGTTCTTCTCCAGCGTGGCCGGCGCCTTCGGCAACAAGGGACAAGTGGATTACGCCACGGCCAACGACGTGCTCGACAAGCTGGCGCACAGCATGCAGGCGCGCATCAAGGGTCGCGTACTGTCGGTCAACTGGGGGCCATGGGCCAGCAAGGGCATGGTGTCGCCCGAGCTCGAACGCGAATATGCGCGCAAGGGCATCGGCCTGATTCCGCTCCAGGAAGGTTTTGAGGCGCTGCTGCAGGAGTTGCAATTCGGCGACCAGGCCGACACTCAGGTCGTGCTGATGTGCGCCACGCCTGAAAGCATGGATCTGGCCAACTGAGGTGGCGCAGGTGACCACCAAGCCTGCCGTGCCGGCATTCGAACCGATCGCCATCGTCGGCATGGCGTGTATCTTTCCGGGTGCGCCGGATCTGGCGCATTACTGGGCCAACATCACGGCCGGCGTTGATGCCATCGGCAATGTACCCGAGCAGCGCTGGCCGGGTGTGTTCTACGACCCGAATTCCGCCGAGATCGACCGCTTCTATTGCCGGCGTGGTGGTTTCGTCGACGAATATGTGGATTTCGATCCGCTGCAGTACGGCGTGATGCCCAAGGCCGCCAGGTCGGCCGATCCCGACCAGCTGCTGAGTCTGCGCGTTGGTGTCGAAGCCTTGCGCGACGCGGGCTATGCGACGCGCGAGTTCGCCCGTGAAAAGACCGGCGTCATCATCGGCCGTGGCAACTATCTGAGCGCCGGTACGCTGCGCCTCGAACAGCACGTGCGCCTGGTGCAGCAGACACTGCAGACGCTCAAGGATCTGATTCCGGGTCTGTCGGGCGAACAACTGAATGATGTGCGCGAGCAGCTCAAGAGCAAGCTCGATTACTACGGCCCCGATGTGGCGGTCGGCATGATTCCGAACCTCGTCGCCTCGCGGCTGGCGAATCGTCTCGACCTGCGCGGCCCGGCGTATACGGTCGATGCGGCCTGTGCCAGCTCGCTGATTGCCGTCGAGCAGGCTTGCGAAGCGCTGCGCTCTGGCCAGTGCGACATGATGCTGGCCGGTGGCCTGCACTTCACGCACGATCTGACCTTCTGGGCCACCTTCTGCCAGCTTGGCGCTCTGTCGCGCACGCAGATGGTGCGGCCGTTCTCGGTCGATGCTGATGGCATTCTGGCTGGCGAGGGTATCGGCATGCTGGTGCTCAAGCGCGTCGCCGATGCCGAGCGCGATGGCGACCGCATCTATGCCGTGATCAATGGTGTTGCCTCGGCCAGTGACGGGCGCAGCAGCAGCCTGCTGGCGCCGGCCGTCGAAGGCCAGATCCTGGCGCTGCAACGTGCCTGGAAACAGACCGGCATGACCCCCGAACAGATCGGCCTGATCGAGGCGCATGGCACGGGTACGCCGGCTGGCGATCTGGCCGAGCTGGAAACCATCAAACAGTTTTTCGGCGCCTGGTCGGCCGGGCAGGGCGCGGATATGCAGCGTCCGGTGCTGGGCTCGGTCAAGTCGATGATCGGCCACACCATGCCGGCCGCCGGCGTGGCAGGCATCATCAAGGCGGCGCTGGCGGTGCACCACGGCGTATTGCCGCCGACGCTGCATTGCGAATCGCCGCACGAGCTGCTGGCCCAGACGCGTTTCCGCGTCGTCGCCAAGGCCGAGGAATGGCCGCAACCGGACCGGAGTGCGCCGCGCGTCGCAGCCGTGAATGCCTTCGGTTTCGGCGGCATCAATGCGCATGTGGTGTTGAGTGCCTATCCGCAGCAGGCCGGGCAGGTTGCCCCGGGTGTCGCTGCCCGTCCGCACAGCCTGTTGCCGAAAGTCGTGACCATCGCGGCCGAGACGCAGGAAGTCCTGTCGCTGCGGTTGCAGGCGCAGCGCTGGGATCAGCAGCCCGGTCACGGTCCCTGGCGCCTGGCGATCATCGAACCGAACGAGCAGCGCATTGCCCTGGCGCTCAAGGTGGTGTCCAAGGGCGTGGCCTGGCATGGCCGCAACCAGATCTATTTCTCGCCTGACGGCATGATTGCGGCGGGGGGCAAGGTGGCTTTCATGTTCCCCGGCGTGGACAGCACCTTCGAGCCGCAGGCTGCCGATGTCGCCAGCTACTTCAATCTGCCGCAGCCCGTGCATTGTCGCGCTCTCGATCCGGCCACCCAGCTCGGCGAGGTGGTGCTGGGTCTTGGCGAACTCAACCTGCTGTTGTTCAATGTCCTGCAGCAGTTGCGCATTCGCGCCGACGGCATGGCCGGTCACAGCATCGGCGAATGGTCGGCCATGTCAGCATCCAATATGGTGGCGCAGGAACGCATCGACGCTGTCATGGAAGGTCTGGCGCACGATCCCGCCTCGCTGGAAGTTCCCGACGTGTTGTTCCTCGCCGCGGCCTGCAGTGTCGATACCGCGCGTCCGGTCCTGCAGGGGCTGACGGATATCGATTTTTCGCATGACAATTGCCCACATCAGGTCATTCTGTGCGGCAAGCCGGCTTCGATCGCCATCGCCCAGCAACGCCTGCGTGAACTGAATGTGCTGGCCCAGCCGCTGCCGATCGTCTCGGGTTTCCACTCGCCGCTGTTCGCCGGCCACATGCAGCCGTATGAGGATTTCTACCTGCACAACGAACTGCATGAGCCGAGCGTGCCGCTCTGGTCGGCCACCACCGCGCGTCCCTATCCGGTGGACATGCAGGCCAAGCAGCAGCTTGCCTTGCGGCATCTGCTGGAGCCCGTGCAGTTTCGTCAGCTGGTCGAGAACATGTATGCCGATGGCTACCGCGCCTTCGTGCAGGTTGGCGCCGGCAGCATCCTGGGATTCGTCGATGACACGCTGAAGGGCAAGCCGCATCTGTCGATTGCGGCGAATGTCGCCAAGCGCAGCGGCATGGCGCAGTTGTGCCATCTGGTCGCGGCGTTCTGGGTCGAGGGCGCCGATCTCGATCTGTCGCTGCTGGGGCCCGAAGAGGATGGCGAAGAGCAGGTGCGTCAGTCGTCGAGCACCATCAAGCTGCGCCTCGGCGTGCCGTTGATTGCGCTCGACCGGCCGTTGCAGTTGCCCGCCGTGCTGACGCGCGCCGAACCGGCGTTGCTGCCGCCCGGTCAGGCGCAGGATCCGTTGCAGCAGTTGTTCGAGGAAACCTTCGCGAGCATTCAGCAGGCCAGTATGGATGTGCAGAACTGCTGGCGTGAACGTCAGGCTCAGCTGCACAAGTCGGCCCAGGCCGCTGCACCGGCGCCCGAGCGTGTGGCTGCGCAGGCCGCCGCGCCGCAGGGCGCTGCGTACACCTCGGTCGTCGAACTCCAGCCGCTTGTCTCGCCCGTCATGCCGTTCAGGAAGACCCTGCGCCAGCATCTCGACGTGAAGAGCAATATTCCGCTGGTGCTCGACCACGCCTTCTACCCGCAGCGCGAGGACTGGCCGGTGATTGCCGACCGCCATCCGGTGATTCCGCTGACCATGGAAATCATGCTGCTGCGCGAAGCGGTCGAGCGCGAACTGCCGGGGTTCGTGGTGATCCGCATCGAGGACATCCACGCCTTCAACTGGCTCATCGTCGAAGCGCCGACCGATATCGATATTCATGTCGAGCTCACCAAGTTCCCCGAGATCGAGGTCGAGATCGCCGGCTATATCAAGGCCAAGGCAATCATCGACCGCCAGTATCCGCAGCCGCCGGCGCGCGTCGATGGCCGACGCGGCGAAGTGTTCGAGCGTCGCAATCGCAGCGATGCTTCCGACCGTGGCCCGCGCTTCATCAATCAGCGCGAAACGGCGATCAATGCGCGCCAATTGTATGACGACCACTGGATGTTCCATGGCCCGGCCTACCAGGGCGTGATCCAGCTCGGGCCGATCGGCGACAACGGTATTGCCGGCCGCCTGAAGACCACGGCCGGCAAGGGCGCGCTGCTCGACAACATGGGGCAGTTGTCGGGCTATTGGGTCATGGAGCAGGACGTCGATTGCCTGGCCATGCCGATCGGCGTTTCCAAGGTCAGCTTCTTTGGCCCGGACCCGCTCGAAGGCTCGGAGTTCGACTGCCAGGCCTGGGTCCGGCATCTGGATGGCATCAGCTGCGTGACTGATCTGCAGCTCATTGATGCCAACGGCCGCTCGCTGATCACCATGGAAGGCTGGCAGACGCGACGCTACCAGATGGACCGCGATTTCTGGATGCACACCAAGCAGATCGATCGCTACCTGGTCAGCAAGCAGCTCGACGACGGCGTGGTGCTGTTCCAGGATCGTTACGACACGGCGATCATGCGCGATTACATGGCGCGGCGTTTCTTGAATCAGCCCGAGTTTGCCGAATATGGCAGCATTTCACCGCGCCGCCGCCGGCAGTGGCTGAACGGCCGTCTGGCCGCCAAGGATGCCGTGCGCGCCTATCTGTGGGACAAACATGGCGCAAAGCCGATCTATCCCAAGGAGCTGCGCATCAGCAATACGCCGAAGGGCCAGCCGCTCGTCAATGCGCACATCAGCCTGTGCTTCAGCGAGCAGCTGCACATCTCGATCGCCCACAAGGACTTGTTCGCCGTGGCGATCGCGGCGGAAAACCCGGTCGGCGTGGATATCGAGAAAATCGAGCCGCGCACCCAGGCCTTTGCCGACCTGACCTTCAGCGCCGCCGAGCAGGCCTTGTTACCGGCGCAGGAGCGCGACGAATGGCTGGCGCGCTGCTGGGTGGCCAAGGAGGTGGTCGCCAAGATGAGCGGCGCCGGGCTGGAGGGCAAGCCCAAGCAATTCATCATCGATCGCATTGATGGCGAGAATCTGCGCGTGAATCAGCATTGGGTGAAAACGCGCAGACATGACAACTACATTATCGGATGGGCCGTTTGACATGACAGCAAGCAAACCGGAAGTACTCGCGCAGATCATCGCCATCATTCGCCAGACGGTGAATGAGGACTGGATCGAGGATTTCGACATCTCGGCCGAGACCAGCTTCAATGACGACCTGGAACTCGAAAGCATCGAGTTCGTCGGCATCGCCGAAAAGATCCAGGAACATTACGGCGAACATGTCAGTTTCATCGACTGGCTGTCGTCCATGAAAATCGACCAGATCATCGCGCTGAAGGTCGGCGATCTGGCCGACTTCGTCAGCAGCCATCTGCAGGGCTGAGTGCATGGCGCGCATCCTGATGATCATGCCGCCGTTTACGGGGCACATCAATCCGGCGCTCTCGGTCGCCGCCGAACTTGAAAAGCTTGGCCACGAAGTGGCCTGGGCCGTGCATCACGACATGGCCGGCGACATCTTTCCGCCCCAGGCGAAGATTTTTTCCCTGCCCAACGAGCCGAGTTTCCAGAGTCTGCAGGAACGGTCGCAACATGTGCGCGGCCTCGAAAGCGTGCGCTTTCTGTACGAAGAATTCTGCCTGCCGCTGGCGCGCCTGTCCCTGGCGCCGCTCGAAAAGGTGGTGCGCGAGTACCGGCCGGATTTCATCGTGTGTGACCATCAGATGATGGCCGGCGCGCTGGTCGCGCGTCAGCTCGACATCCCGTGGGTCACGCTGGCGACCACCACCGCCTCGATCCTCAAGGTCTGGCATGTGGTCGATGACTGGGTCATCGCGCAGCTGCACGAACTGCAGCAGTCCTACGGCAGCAAACAGATCATCGAACGGCCCGACTTTTCGCCGCTCGGCGTGATCGTGTTTTCTTCCGACGATCTGCTCGGCAACACGCATGACCGCTTTCCGGCCACCTATCACTTCGTTGGCCCGGCGATCAGCCATCGGCCGAAAACCATCGACTTCCCCTGGGAGCGCCTGAATCCCGAGACGCCCAAGCTGCTCGTCTCGATGGGCA
>JBPOIN010000249.1:0-27339 GCA_052034445.1 Pseudomonadota bacterium
GCCCAGGCGGTCCGCGAGACGCAGTGCCTTTTCCAGATTGACCGGCCCGGTGGCCGCGAGGCCGACCGTACAGGACAGCGTTTCCGGCGAAACATCGACGGCAAAGGTATTGCCTTCCCTGACCACCACGGTCAGGCAAACGCCGTTATGGGCGATCGAATCACCGATCGCAACATCCGACAGATCGAGTTCAGGCGCCTCGATGGTCAGGCGTAACCCCTGATCCAGTGTCTGGATATGAGAAATTTTGCCGATTGTGGCGACGATGCCGGTGAACATAAGGGTTTCAGCCAAAAGGAATTGATTATACCTGTCGGTAACCGCCGTCATTCTTGCGTGCTGCGGTTGCGAGTGGCTGGTATTTATATCATTAGTTATAGGTTGACGCCAAGCTGATGGTGATATTCCTGATTTTTCAAGGCTCGACCTGTTGCAGCACCGATAGGAATTTCTGTGGCGGCTGAAAGCCGACTACCCGCGGGCTGGACATTTCCTTGCCGTGCTGATCGAAGAAAATGATGCCCGGCGGTCCGAACAGGTCGAAGCGTTTGAGTAGCGCCTGGTCGCTTGCGCTGTTGGCTGTGACGTCGGCTTGCAGCAATAGCATGCGCTGCATGCGCGCCGCGACGGTTGGATCGGTGAAGGTCAGCCGTTCCATTTCCTTGCAGGAAATGCACCAGTCGGCATAGAAATCCAGCAACACCGGGCGGTCTGCCGTCTTGAGGCGGGCGTCGAGTTCGGTCAGCGAATGAACGCGTTCGAAGCGCGGCTGTGTGTTCGCTTCTGCATTGGTTGCACCGCGCAGGAAGCCCAGGGGTTGCAAGGGGTCACGGCCACCGCCGAGTACGCCGATCAGCAGTGCGGCGCCACACAGCAGCAGCACGACACCGAGCGCCTTGCCGAATTTCTGCCAGCCATGGGCATGGGCTGGCAAGGGGTCAAGGGCATGCAGGTAGATTGCCGGGAAGATCAGCAGGGCTGCCCAGGCCAGCATTTGCGCGACGACCGGAATCACGGGCGTCACGAGCCAGGCGGCGACCCCCAGCAGCAGTACGCCGAAGAAACGGTTGACGGCTGCCATCCATGGTCCGGGTTTGGGCAGCAGGTGGCGCGCCGATGTGCCGATGATCAGCAGCGGCAGCCCCATGCCAAGCGCCATGACGAACAGCGCGCTGCCGCCCAGCACCGCATCGCCGCTCTTGGCGATATACAGCAGGGCGCCAGCGAGCGGAGCAGCGACGCAAGGGCCGACGATGATGGCCGATAGCGCACCCATGAGCAGCACGCCATGCAGGCTGCCGCCTTGCTGGTGATTGGCTTCATCGGACAGGCGGCTTTGCAGGAAACTCGGCAGCTGAAGTTCGTAGAAACCGAACATTGCCAGCGCCAGCGCAACGAAAATCAGTGCAAAACCACCGAGCACCCAGGCATTCTGTAAGGCGCTCGACAACAGGGTGCCGGACAGCCCCGCCGCGACGCCGAAGAACGCATAGGCCAGCGCCATGCCCAGCACGTAAGTCAGCGAAAGCATGAGGGCGCGGGCTTTGCTGATCTGGTGGCCGTGGCCGACGATGATGCTCGACAGGATCGGCGCCATCGGAAACATGCAGGGCGTGAATGCTAGTGCAAAGCCGGATGTGAAGAAAAACAGCAGGATGCTCCACAGGCTTGCGTGCTTGAGCAGGCGGGCGATTTGCGAAGTCTCGTCGTCTTTGGTGGGCGTGGTTGCCGATGGTTCTTCTGTCGATGGGGTTGGCGCCGTGACGGGGCTAGGTTTGCTCTGCAGGGGCGGCAATTCGAGGCGCGCATTCGCTGGCGCGGTGGATGCTTGGGGGACAGATTGCTGTCCGGCGGACATTGTCGAGGGGGCTGCCGTCAGGCTGATCTGCGCCTCCTGATGCATCGGTGGATAGCAAATGCCAATGTCGGCGCAACCCTGCACGCTGACCTTGAGCGTGATGGTCGTCGGCAACGGTGCTCCGGGTTTTGGCAACGCGTCGAGGGGCAGCAGTACCTTCAACGTGTCGCGATAGGTTTCCACCTTGCCGAATAGTTCGTCATCCTTGAGTTTTCCGGGCGGGAACTGGGCGGCGCCGAGCGTGTAGGTCGTGGCGCCTGCGCCCAGCTCAAAGCGGAATTTGTCGCGATACATGTAATAGCCGCTGGCGATCCGCCAGGTTGCTTCAATGGTCCGCTGGTTCGTCATGCGCGCCGAAAGCTGGAAGGCCTGTGTTGGGTCCAGCGGCTCTTCGCCGGCATGGGCTGTGGGCGGCAGGGCGAGGAATGTCAGCAAGCCCAGCAGTGGCAGCAGCAGGCGTATGCTCAGAGTGAGCAGTGAGCGAATCCGGAAAAGGCGCATGGGCATCATGTTCATGGTGGGGTTGGAGCGGGGGAGGCGGTTTCTGTGGCAATCCAGGTCAGGTAGGCGGGCAGGCCGGCGACGATTGGGACCGCGATGATTTCGGGAAGTTCGTAGGGGTGCAGCGCACGAATCGCGGCTTCGAGCGCTGGGTAGCATTGCTGCGTGGTTTTGATGAGCAGGGGAATCTCGTCGGCGGCTTCGATCACCCCCCGCCAGCGATACACCGAGCGGCAGCTTGGCAAGGTCGAAACGCAAGCCGCCAGGCGTTGTTCGATCAACGTCTGGGCCATGTGCTGCGCGGTGGCTTGGTCGGGGAGGTTGGTGCTGACGAGCAGGGCGGCTTCCTTAGGCATGGCATGATTTTAGCGCGCGAGCCTGCTGGCCCGCAGGTTTTATCGTTGCGCGATGTTCGAAGGTTCTGATGCTATCAGTGTGCCTGCTTGGCTGGTGGGTAAGTGTCTGAAAGTAACGCTGATAGAGGGTTTTTCTGCCTGTTTTCTGCATTCCCGTTGTCATCGTCTTGGCGGAAAATGTACAGTTGCCATCTGGCGTGGAGTTGAACGGGAATAGTCAATGAATCAGGCAGCACGTGTGATTGCATTGCAGCCAATCGTCGAACAGGTCATCGAGCCGATACTGCTGGAGCCGACGAGCTCTGTGCGGGGGCAGGCCGAAATGAATAATGGCAGCACGGCTGAGGATGCGTTGGAAGTCGAGCAGGCTGGGCTTGAGGCGGCCAAACTGCGGCTTGAGGCGGAACGCCGGCGGGCTGCCGAGTGCGCCGTGCAAATTGAGGTCGAGCATCAGGCTGCAGCCTTGGCTGTTGAACGGATTGCCCTCGAAGGACGTGCTGCAGTGGAGGCTCGTCGGCGCGAAAAAGTCGAGGCGATTGCCAGTGTCGCAGCGCAGGCGCGCTTGGATGCAGAATGCAGGCTTGAGCTTGTGGCCCTGGAGCGCCAGCAAGCCGAGGAGGCTGCTGCGGCACAGGCTGAAGCGCAAGCACAGGCAGAGGCCGGGATGGTCGCCAGTATGGGACGTCGCGCCGCCGCAGAGGCAGCAGCGATAGGCGCTGCAAAGCGGCAAAAACTTGCTGATCAGAGGCGGCGTCAGCATTTGGCCGAACAGGCTGGTCAGGCTGCCGAAACAGAGCGTCTGGTGCGGATTCGTATCGAAGCAGATCGCCAGGCGTTGGAGGCTTTTCGTTTGCGCGAGGAGGCCGAAATCGAAGCAGCCGCACTAGCGGAAATTCGGGCGCGCACCGATCAGATTCAGGCCACCCAGTCCCATGCGTTGGTCGTCGCCGAGCGAGTGGCTATCAGCACCGCGGCAAAACGCATCGATACCGATCATCTGGCCATTTGCCAGGCCAACGAAAAGGCGGCGGCAGAGGTCGAGGCGAATCGGTGCAGCATTGAGCGCGTCGAGATGGAGCGTCAGGCTGAGTTGATCGCTAGCGAGCGCAAAGAGGCCGTGGAGCGGCTACAAATCGATATCGCTGCCAGCCGCAGCGCCGCACAGCAAGCCAAAATCACGCGCCGGGCACGACTCAAGGTCGAATGGCAGGCTTTTCGCGGCGGCATGCGCGCCATGGGGGCGCCTTTGATTGGGATGATTCTGGTTTGCACGCTATCTTTGGGCGTGGTGCTGGGGGGGCTTGGGGTTGTTATATTCGGGAATAATCTCTGGCTTGGCGGATTTTCGCCAATGATGGCGCGCCCGGCGGTCGTACCGAGCGTCGAACAAGTCGAAAGCCCCTGGCTGGCCAATATTCCCCTGTTGCTGCGCCTTGATCATGATGTTGATGGTTTGGGCGATCACAATGCCCGAATCAAGCCCGACGGGGGCAATATTGACTTGTTGCGTGAATGGACCAAGCCCGATGGCTCTACGTAAGACGGCGTGAGGTAGAATGCCGCCTTTCTACAAGCGCCGAAGATTCCTTTGGCGGCTTTGATTGACGGGATGTCTCGGAATGAAAGCCATTATTCTTGCTGGTGGGCTGGGTACTCGTATCAGCGAGGAAACGTCCTTGCGACCGAAGCCCATGATTGAAGTCGGTGGGATGCCGATTCTCTGGCACATCATGAAGATTTATTCCACGCATGGCATCAACGATTTCGTTGTGTGCTGCGGCTATAAGGGCTATGTGATCAAGGAATATTTCGCCAATTATTTTTTGCACATGTCGGATGTCACCTTTGATATGGTGCGCAACGAAATGCAGGTGCATCAGCAGAAAGCGGAGCCTTGGCGTGTGACGCTGGTGGACACCGGAGAACATACGCTCACCGGCGGCCGGCTAAAGCGGGTTGCTGACTATGTACGCGACGAAGAGGCCTTCTGCTTTACGTATGGCGATGGCGTTGCCGACCTCGACATTTCACGTCAAATTGCATTTCATCAACAGCACGGCAAACTTGCGACTGTAACGGCAGTGCAACCGCCGGGGCGCTACGGCGCATTGAACATGGACGGGGCGGCCGTCAAAGGTTTTGTTGAAAAACCCAAGGGCGATGGCGGTTGGATTAATGGCGGGTTTTTCATCCTCTCGCCGAAATGCTTGGAGTACATCGCAGGCGATGCAAGCTCATGGGAAGGCGAACCTTTGGCCAACATTGCAGCCGATGGCGAATTGATGGCTTTCGAGCACCGCGGTTTCTGGCAGCCGATGGACACCTTGCGCGAAAAGAATCTGCTCGAAGATTTGTGGCAGACCGGCAAAGCGCCGTGGAAGCGCTGGCATGGCGCCTGATTTTTGGCGGGGAAGGCGCGTCTTGGTGACCGGCCATAGCGGTTTTAAGGGTGGTTGGCTCACGCTGTGGCTACAAAAGCTCGGGGCTAGTGTCAGTGGGATTGCCTTGGCGCCACAGACGACCCCCAGTCTGTTCGACCTGGCGCAGATTGCCGACGGAACGAACAGCCGGTTCTGTGACATTCGCAATGCTTCAGAATTGGCCGAAGCTGTTTGCGCTGTGCGCCCACAAATTGTTTTTCACCTGGCGGCCCAGCCGCTGGTGCGCGCCAGTTATCGCGAACCACTGGAAACCTTTGCCAGCAACGTCATGGGATCACTGCATCTGCTTGATGCGTTGCGCGGTCTTGACGATGTGCGGGTTGCCGTGATGGTGACGACTGACAAGGTCTATCGCAATACCGAACAGCCCTACCCCTACCGTGAGGACGATGCTCTCGGTGGCCATGATCCCTATAGCGCCAGCAAGGCCGCCAGCGAAATTGTTATCGCCAGCTATCGCGATGCTTTCCTTGCGGCGCAGGGTGTGGCGGTGGCTAGCGCACGTGCCGGCAACGTGATCGGTGGCGGCGATTGGTCCGCCGATCGCTTGATCCCCGACGCGGTGCGTGCTTGGCAGAATGGGCAACCGCTGGAAATCAGGCGTCCGCAGGCGGTGCGCCCATGGCAACATGTGCTGGAACCTCTGGCCGGTTATCTAGCGCTGGCGGAAGCACTGTGGCAGCGCCCCGAACTGGCGGGGGCCTACAACTTCGGTCCGCAAACCCATGAGGCGGCAACGGTGCGTGATGTGGTGGAACAGGCTCGCCAATCTTATGGCGTGGGCGATGTGCATTATGGTGACGGCAGCGAAGGTCCACATGAGGCTGGCTGGCTGGCGCTGGAAATCGCCAAAGCACGCGTGGCGCTGGGTGTTCGGCCCAAGTGGGATTTGGTCCAAGCGGTGGCGCGCACGATGGCATGGTACAAGGCGCAGCATGCTGGCGCCGATGTCCGTGCGCTGTGTCTGGCCGATATTGCCGCCTACGAGGCTGCGGCATGAATCGATTTAACGTGACTGATTTGCCGCTGGCCGGCCTTAAACGTATCCAGCGTCAGCGCCTGGGCGATAGCCGTGGCTTTCTGTCACGTTTGTTTTGCGCCGAAGAATTGGCTGAAGCCGGATGGAGCAAACCTGTTGCGCAGATCAATCATACCCATACGGCGAGTCGTGGCACGGTGCGCGGCATGCACTACCAACTACCGCCGCATGCCGAGATGAAATTGGTGAGTTGTCTGCGCGGCGAGGTGTGGGATGTGGCCGTCGACCTGCGCGCCGGCTCACCGAGCTTCCTCCAATGGCATGCTGAACGCCTATCGGCGGAAAATTTCACGGCGCTGTTGATTCCAGAAGGGTTTGCGCATGGTTTTCAGACGCTCAGCGACGACGTGGAGTTGCTTTATTGCCATTCAGCGGCTTATCAAGCGAGCGCCGAGGCGGGCTTGAACCCCCAGGATGACCGGTTGGCGATTGGCTGGCCGCTGCCTATTCGGGCGCTGTCGGCTCGCGATGCGAAACATCTCGTCATCGACGATGATTTTGAGGGAGTGCCTCTGTGAAGTGCCGCCATTGCGCTAATCCGCTGGAGCATGTTTTTCTCGATCTGGGGTTTGCGCCACCATCAAATGCTTATCTGAGTGAGGCCGATCTCTTTCGCCCGGAGACCTACTTCCCGTTGAAAATCCGTGTCTGTCATTGCTGCTGGCTGGTGCAGACCGAAGATTACGCCGACGCAGACCAATTGTTCAGCCCGGAATATGCCTATTTTTCGAGCACGTCGACGAGCTGGCTGGCGCACGCCGCCACGTATGCTCAGCAGATGACCGACCGGTTGGGGCTCACGCGCGCCAGCCGGGTTATCGAGGTGGCGTCCAACGACGGTTACCTGTTGCGCAATTTCCTTGCGGCGGGCATTCCCTGTCTCGGCATCGAGCCGACTGCCAGCACCGCGGCTACCGCGGAAAAGCTGGGCATTCCCGTGCTGCGCGAATTCTTCGGCGAACGTCTGGGCCGCCAGCTGGCTGAAAGTGGACGACAGGCCGACCTCATCGCCGGCAACAATGTCTACGCTCATGTGCCGGATATCAATGATTTCACGCGCGGACTGAAGATCGCGCTGAAACCCGGTGGCACGATCACCCTGGAGTTTCCGCATCTCCTGAATCTGATCGAGCTTGCACAGTTCGATACGGTGTACCACGAGCATTTCTCCTATTTGTCGCTGCATGTTGTGGCGCGCATTTTCGAAGTGGCTGGCCTGCGCGTCTGCGATGTCGAACAACTGCCCACGCATGGCGGCAGTCTGCGTGTGTTCGGCTGTCATGCTGAAGATGTGCGTCCGGTTGCACCGGCCGTCGCCGAGGTGCTGGCGTTGGAGGAGCGCGCCGGCCTGCAAACGCTAGCGCCGTATCTGGTCTTCCAACAGCGCGCCGAACGCCTCAAGGACGATCTGTTGATGTTTCTCATCGAACAGAAACGCGCCGGGCGCAGTGTCGCCGCTTACGGCGCCGCCGCAAAAGGCAACACGCTGCTCAACTATGCCGGCGTCAAGCCGGATCTGCTGCCCTATGTCTGTGATGCGGCGGTCGCGAAGCAGGGACGTTTCATGCCGGGTAGCCATATCCCGATCCTGCCGCCGGCGGCACTGGCGGAGCGCCGTCCCGATTACCTGCTGATCCTGCCCTGGAACATCGCCGACGAGGTTCGGCAGCAGAATGCTGATCTGGCGGCATTGGGCACGCAGTTCGTCACCGCCGTGCCGATGCTGGAGATCGCATGAGCGGCATCGTCCTTTTGACCGGCGCCACCGGTTTCGTCGGACGGCAGGTCTTGCGCGCATTGATTGCGGCCGAGCGGCCGGTGCGCGTTGTAGTGCGCGCCGGACAGGAAGCGCAGTTTTCCGATCAGACGGGTATTGAGAGTGTGGTCGGCACGTCGCAGCTTTTTGCCGAAAGCGCCGACTGGTGGGCCGACGTCTGCAAGGACGTCGATATCGTCGTTCATGTCGCCTGGTATGCCGAGCCGGGCAAGTACCTGCAGTCGCCTGTGAACCTCGATTGCCTGTCGGGAACGCTGCAACTGGCGAAAGGAGCGGCGCTCGCTCGCGTGCGCCGCTTCGTCGGCATCGGCACCTGCTTCGAATACGATCTGACGCCGGGTTATCTGACGATCGACACGCCTTTACGTCCACTGACACCCTATGCCGGCGCCAAGGCAGCGGCCTATCTGGCGCTGTCGCAATGGTTGCCGTCACAGCAGGTCGGGTTTGCCTGGTGCCGCCTGTTCTACCTCTTCGGCGAAGGCGAGGATACGCGGCGGCTTGTGCCTTTTCTGCGCAGCCGGCTGACTGCTGGCGAACCCGCCGAATTGACGAGCGGCAATCAGGTGCGCGATTTTCTTGATGTCGCCGAGGCCGCCGGCATGATTGTCGCAACGACGCTGGGGGCTGTGCAGGGCGCCGTCAATGTCTGCTCGGGGGTGGCCATCACGGTGCGCGAACTGGCGGAGCGAATTGCCGACGAATATGGCCCCGACCGCCGCATACTGCTGAAATTCGGTGCGCGTCCTGACAATTTGGTTGACCCGCCCTGCGTGGTCGGCATCCGGCAGGAAATCTCCGCATGAATCCTGCCGGCGCCTTGAGGACACTGTACCGGCAGGATCATTTTCCGGTATTCCAGAATCGCATGTACGATTCGGCGGCGGAGGCGCAGGCCTGCCCGACCGGCGATATTTGGCTGATCGAGGATCGATCCAGCGGGTTGGTATACAACACGGCCTTCTGTCCCGAGTTGTTGCACTATGACGCGCACTACCAGAACGAACAGGCGTTGAGTCCATCGTTCAAGATGCATCTCGAAGCGGCGATGGCTATCGTCGAACGCTCGTTGGGAAGGCAGGCGTTGGTCGAGGTCGGCTGCGGCAAGGGCACTTTTCTCGAAATGCTGGCGGCACGGGGCATCGACATCACCGGCTTCGATCCGGCCTATGAGGGCGACAATCCTCGCGTGGAGCGGCGCAGCTTCGCGCCGGGTTCAGGTATTGCGGCGCGTGGGGTGGTGTTGCGCCATGTGCTCGAACATATCCAGGCGCCACATGATTTTCTGCGCCAGCTGCAGGCCGCGAATGGCGGCGGCGGGCGCATTTACATCGAGGTGCCTTGTTTCGACTGGATTCTCGAACACCGGGCCTGGTTCGATATTTTTTACGAGCACGTCAACTATTTTCGCCTCTCGGATTTTCGCCGCATGTTCGCCGATGTCATCGAATGCGGCCGTTTGTTCGGTGGGCAGTATCTCTATGTCGTGGCGGAGCTGGCCTCGTTGCGGACGCCGCAGTTTGATGCGGCCGATGCGGTGGATTTTCCGGAGGATTTTCTGCGCCATTGCGGCAATGACGCCTCTGCTTCTGCAGCAAGTCCTGCCGCCATCTGGGGCGGCGCCTCCAAGGGCGTCATCTTCGCCCTGCTGCGCGCACGCGCCGGTCGCCCGGTGGCAACGGTGATCGACATCAACCCGGCGAAGCAGGGAAAATATCTGCCGGCTACCGGACTGCGTGTGCAATCGCCGGCAGAAGCCCTGGTTGCTCTGCCGCAGGGCGCAACGATTTATGTCATGAATTCGAATTACCTGGATGAAATCCGGGAAATGTCCCACAACGCCTATCACTATGTCGAGGTTGATCGTGAATGATTTTCAGAAGGAAGTCGCGGAGCGCATTGCCGCCATGCCTACCCAGCAACCCCTCTGCGCGGCGGCTGCTGCGTTTATGCGCGAGTCGACCCAGCCGAAATACTCGTACAACTTCGCCTGGCTGGGGCGGCCGATCATCCAGTATCCGCAAGACATTGTTGCGATGCAGGAGCTGATCTGGGCGATCCGGCCGGATCTCATTATCGAGACCGGCATCGCTCACGGCGGATCGTTGATTCTTAGCGCCTCGATGCTGGCGTTGCTGGACATGACCGATGCCATCCTCAACGGGACGATGCTCGATCCCAAGGCTTCGCAGCGCAAGGTGCTTGGCATCGACATCGACATTCGCGCCCACAATCGGGCGGCGATCGAGGCGCATCCGCTGGCGTCGCGCATCCAGATGATCCAGGGCTCGAGCATCGCACCCGAAATTATCGAGCAGGTGCATCAGGTCGCGGCGCAGCATACGCGTGTGCTGGTCTGTCTCGATAGCAACCATACGCACGATCATGCCTTGGCGGAACTCGAAGCCTATGCGCCCTTGACGTCGGTGGGCAGCTATTGCGTGGTCTTCGACACGGTGATTGAGGATCTGCCCGCCGGTATGTACCCCGAGCGTCCTTGGGGCCCCGGCAACAATCCGAAAACGGCTGTTTGGCAATACCTGAAAACGCATCCGGAGTTCGAAATTGACCGGCAGATCGATCAGAAACTTTTGATCAGCGTCGCGCCGGATGGCTACTTGAAGCGGGTGCGCTGAGCGTTCCCCCTGTGTTCGAAGAAAGCTGCGCAGTTGTCCTTCAAGCGGAACTTGGTTGCCAACTACCTTGGGCAAGGCTGGTCCGGCATTGTCGGACTGGTTTTTGTGCCGATCTACATTCGCTATCTCGGGATGGAGGCCTATGGCCTGATCGGTTTCTTCGCCATGCTGCAGGCGGCCTTCGCCCTGCTCGATATGGGCATGGCGCCCACACTGAACCGGGAAATGGCGCGGTTTACGGCCGGCGCGCATTCGCCGCAATCGATTCGCGACCTGTTGCGCAGCCTGGAGTTAATTTGCCTTGGTGTCGCGTTGTTTGCAGCGTGCATTGTTTGGGAGTGCGCCGATGTGCTAGCAGTGCACTGGTTGCAGGCCGAGAAATTGCCGATCGTTACCATGAGTCAGGCACTTTCCCTGATGGGTGTGATGGCCTCTCTGCGTCTGGTCGAGGGGCTGTATCGTGGCGCCTTGCTTGGTCTGCAGAAGCAGGTGATGTTCAACGGATTGAACGCGATATTGGCGACGGTCCGTGCTGTCGGCGCACTCGGTGTGCTGGCCTGGATAACGCCGAGCATCGAGGCTTATTTTCTCTGGCAGGCATTTATTTCTCTGGTGACAGTAGCGGTGCTGGCGCTGATGACGCATTGCAGCTTGCCGGTTGCAGTGCAGTCGCCGCGTTTCTCGCGTGTGGCGTTGGCGGACATCGGCGCGTTTGCCGGGGGCATGCTCGGCATCGCCTTGCTGTCGTTGTTGCTGACGCAGGTGGACAAGCTGTTGCTCTCGCGTCTGCTGACGCTCGAAGCTTTCGGGCATTACGCGCTGGCGGCGACGGCGGCCAGTGTGTTACATCTCCTGATTGTGCCGATAACGCAAGGCATCTATCCGCAGCTGGTCGAGTGGCATGCGGGCAGCGATGCGGGGGAACTGGCGACCTTGTACCATCAGGGAGCGCAACTAGTCACGGTGGCGACGGTGCCGCTGGCGCTGCTGATTGCCTGCTTCGCCGAAGGTGTGCTGCTGTTCTGGTCCGGCGATGTCGTGCTCGCGCGCGACGTTGCGCCGATTCTGTCGCTCCTGGTGCTGGGTACCCTGCTCAACGGCCTGATGCACATGCCCTATCATCTGCAACTGGCGCATGGCTGGACGACACTGACGTTGCGCACCAACCTAGTGGCCGTTGCGCTCGTCGTGCCGGTGCTCATGTGGATTGCGCCGCGACAGGGGGCGGTCGGCGCCGCCTGGGTGTGGCTGGCGCTGAATGCCGGCTATGTGCTGATCGCGGTTCACTTTATGCACCAGCGTCTACTGCCCGGCGAGAAGTGGCGCTGGTATGGTGCGGATATCCTTCTACCGGGCACGGGTATCTCCGCTGTCATGTTGTTGGCGTATTTCCTTCGGCCGGGCATGGCCGCTGGTCGTTTCGCATGGCTGGTGTTTCTTGTCGTAACTGGGACGGCCGCGACGCTTGCTGGGGCGCTGCTGGCAAGCCAGATGCGGGCGCGCATTTTTGCCTTTGCGACGCGAGCGCATTCCTGATGCCACAGGAGGAATACTGATGACCAGACTTTCCGTCATCGTGCCGACCCGCGAGCGCGCGGACACGTTGCATTATGCCTTGCGTACCCTGATCGAACAGAATTATGCCGATTGCGAATTCATTGTCAGCGACAACGCCAGCATCGATGACACGCAGGCCGTGGTCGGTCGTTTCGCCGATGCGCGACTTCGTTACATTAATACAGGCAAGCGCGTATGCATGGCAGAGAACTGGGAATTTGCCCTCAGACATGCGCACGGCGAATTCATTACCTACCTCGGCGACGACGACGGTTTCCTGCCCGGCGCCCTGGCCAACGCTATGCACCTTATCGACGCATTTGGTACCGAAGCGCTGGTCTGGGACAAGGTCGAGTATTGCTGGCCCGATTATCCCGACGAGAACCGGCGCAACTGGTTTTCCATCCGGACGACCAGCGGCGGCTTGCGAAAGGTCAATGCACGTCGCAAGCTCGTGCAAGTGATGCGGTTTCTCGACGGGTACAACCGCCTTCCCTGTCTGTACAACGGCATTGTCCGCAAATCGCTGCTGGACAAGGTCGCCGTGCGGTCGACCAACGGGCTTTTCTTCAATGCGGTCTCGCCGGATGTTCATTCGGGCATCGTTCTGGCGAACGTCATTGATGACTACATTCATTCAAGTTATCCGTTCTCCGTGAACGGTGCTTCGCGCCATAGCAATGGCACCTCGATTGTGCGTCCACAGCAAGGGGAGGAGGGCAGTCCGGCGGCGCGCTTTATGGCGGAGAACTGGCGCGTGTACGATGCCCGTCTGCATCGGGCACCGGCAGCGGCTTATTATGTAATGGGCGAGTATATGCTGGCGCGGCAGTGCTTGCCCGACATGGCCTTGCCGGAGCCGCATTGGCCGGCGTATCTGCGCGCGTTGCTGCGGAATGCGGCCGGTGCGTTCGATCCGCAGGCTCTGCTCGATTCGGCGAGGTATACGGCGCGTGCCATGGGCATTGATGTGGCGATTCCTGAGCAGATACCAACTGGTGGAAGTAAGGCGCCAGCGCTGGGTTGGCAGCCGGAATCGTTCGACTTCTGCGTGCCCGAGTCGATGGTCGGCAACATTCACGATGCCTGTTGGCTTGTGGCCGGTATGCTGCCGCCGGTGCCGGAGGCGTGCCTTACCGCACCATGGCGGCGTTTCGTTGCGAATCTGGCACGCACAGCTTATGCCGAAGCCAAGACTCTCTACCGTTCCTACTGAGTGTGTGTCGATGAAACGATTTTTCGCAAGGCTTTACTGGATCCTGTCGCAGCAGTTCGGCTTGGATCCGCGCATCTTGTTTCGTTCACTGCGTGGTCTGCCAAGATTTCTGCGCGATGGTTGGCGGTTCCGCCGTAGTTATCAGGGACGCATGAAATTGCTGCCCTGTTTGCACGACTGGTACGAGGAAGGTGGGACGACGCGCAGCGAATACTTCTGGCAGGATCTTCTGGTGGCTCGCCGCATCTTTGCGGCGAGCCCGCAGAAACATGTGGACATTGGTTCGCGTGTCGATGGTTTTGTGGCCCATGTGGCAAGTTTTCGAGATATTGAGGTGTTCGATATCCGTCCTATCCAGACGACAATTCCCGGCGTGAACTTCAGGCAGGCTGACATGATGAGTCCGGTGCCTGGTATGACTGACTATTGCGATTCCCTGTCCTGTCTGCATGCCCTTGAGCATTTCGGTCTGGGGCGCTATGGCGACCCGCTTGATCCGTTGGGGCATCGCGCCGGTTTCGCCAATATGGCGGCCCTGCTGAAGCCGACCGGCGTTTTTTACCTGTCGGTGCCAGTCGGCATCGCCTGCGTCGAATTCAATGGCCACCGGATCTTCGATCCGCACGAAATCGTGGGCATGGCTGGAGAGCATGGTCTGCGGCTGAGCCGCTTGACGGATGTTTGCCAAGGCGTCGTGAGCAGCCATGAGACGCCGGACGCGACTCAGTTGCGGCAGTTGGCGGAAAGAGAATATTCCCTAGGGATTTTTGAATTCGTGAGGACGAGATGAGCGGCATAGTGGGGCTTCGGGCATGGCTGGCATCGAGCCGGATGTTTGCCTTCAATCTGGTCAATCGCGACCGCTGGGTGGCCGAGCAGGCGGCGCGGCTGCCGGCCGGCAGCCGCATTCTCGACATGGGCGCCGGTTCGTGCCCCTATCGCAGGTTGTTCGATCATTGCCAGTATCAGGCCCAGGATTTCGCCAGTCTGACTGGCGACCAGTTGCGTCATGGAGCCTACGGGCAGATCGATTACCGTTGCGATGCGGCAGCCGTGCCGGTCGAGGACGGCAGTTTCGATGCCATCCTGTGCACCGAAGTACTCGAACATCTGAAGGAACCGATCCAGGTGGTCAGCGAAATGGCGCGCATCCTCAAACCGGGCGGTCGCCTGATTCTAACGGCGCCACTGGGTTCCGGCATCCATCAGGAGCCGCACCATTACTATGGCGGCTACACGCCCTACTGGTATCGTGAGTTTCTCGGCACGGCAGGTTTTGAAGCCATCAAGATCGTCGCCAACGAAGGTTCCCTGCGTTTTTATTCGCAGGAGTCGTTGCGTTTCCTCGCCATGACGCAGCCATTCGTCAGACTCCCGCTTCTGGCCAGTCTGCTGTGGGCTCCCCTGTGGTTGCTGTTGCTTCCTGTGCTGGGGGGGCTTGTGCCGCTGGCGTCGATGGCGCTCGACCGCTATGACCACGAGCAGCGTTTCACTGTTGGATATCACGTCACCGCGACGCGCCGTGCCGTGTCGCGATGAAGATTCTATGCGTCTTCGGTCGCCATAATTACGGCGATCCGCGTCGCGGCGATGGGTATGAGTACAGCAACTTCCTGCCGGCCCTGCGTGCGCTCGGTCACGAGGTCGAGTGCTTCGAATCCTGGAATCGTGATGCTTGGGGCGGCTTCGTCGAACTCAATCAGTCGCTGCTGGAGAAGGTTGCGGCATGGCAGCCGGATGTGCTGTTCTGCGTGCTGATGGGCTACGAGGTCTGGCTGGAGACCCTGCGACTGGTGCGCGACAGCGGCGTCTTCGTGATGAACTGGGGTACCGACGACTCCTGGAAGTACGTACAGTTCTCGCGATATGTGGCGCCGGCTGTCGATCTCTGGGCGACGACGGCGCATGAAGCGTTCGATACGGCACAGGCGGAGGGGCTGCCCCAGTTCATGCTGACGCAGTGGGCCGCCAGCGGCAGTCGCACTCAGGAACCGCTGTCGACATCGGCTTGCCGCCATGCCGTGAGCTTCGTCGGTTCGGCTTACGGTAATCGCCGGCAATGGATCGAGCGGCTGGCGCGGCAGGGTATCGCCGTCGAATGTTTTGGCCAGGGTTGGCCGAACGGCCCTGTAGCGGCCGAGCGTATTCCAGAGATTTATCGCGAATCCATCGTCAGCCTGAATTTCGGCGACTCAGGTTTGCAGTGGCGCGGCCTGCGTCCCTATCGCAGCCGCCAGATCAAGGCGCGCGTCTTCGAGGTGCCGGCGGCTGGCGGTTGCCTGCTTACCGAAACGGCCGATCATGTCGATGAGTACTATCGTGTCGGCGAAGAAATCGCCACCTTCGACGGCGCTGCGGATCTGGTGATCCAGCTCCGCGAGCTGCTCGACAGCCCGCAACGGCGCGATGCATTGGCCTGGGCGGGCTACCGGCGCACGCTGGCGGAGCATCTGTACGAATCCCGCTTCACCGCCTTGCTGACGCGTGCTGCAGCTTGCCCGAAGGTTTGTCAGCCATTGCGCATGGGGGATTTTTTCGCATTGGCCGCCGCGCATCGCGACAATGCGCTGCTGCGCGACGTATGGAGTTTGCCGTTCCGCGTGGTGTGGGGGAGTCAGCGCGGTTCGCGCGCGGCGCGGCGGGCTTTCTTCGAACTCTATTGGCGTCTGTGTGGCGCGCAAACTTACAGCGCACGCGGCTTGCCGGGCCGGCTGTTCTACCGTGAGAGCTGACGTCATGGCGCCGCAACGTGATCAGTCACTGCCGCGTATCAGCGTGGCCTTGTCCTTTCGCAATCCGGGCGCCGGTCTGAGTGCCGCTGTGCGCTCGCTGCTCTGGCAGGATGAAGCGGATTGGGAGTTGATCGCCATCGACGACGGCTCCAGCGACGATTCCGCCGACCTGCCCTTGCTTCATGATGATCCACGCATTTGCTTGATCCGTCACGACACGAGCGCCGGCTTGGCGGTACGGCTGAACGAGGCGATCCGTCATGCGCGGGGGCATTACATTGCGCGCATGGATGCCGACGATGTCTGCTTTCCACAGCGCTTCAGGCTACAGGCCGAGTTCCTTGATGCTCATCCGGAAATTGATCTGCTGGCGTCGGCTGCCTTGATGATCGACGAGGCCGATGCGCCGGTCGGCATCCTGCCGTCGTTCACCAGCCATGCCGCGCTGACGCGGCGACCGTGGGCTGGATTCCCCATGCCGCATCCGACCTGGATGGGGCGGCGTGAGTGGTTCTTGTCGCATCCCTATGATGACAGAGCGGTGAAGGCGCAGGATCTGCAATTGCTTTATCGCACATGGCGCCAGAGTTGTTTCGCTGGCTTGCCACAGCCTTTGTTGGCGTATCGTTATCCTGCATTGTCGGCAAAGAAAACGCTGCTTTCTCGTTACCATACGCTGCGCGCCGTCTGGGGACATGGCGGAATGAAGGACGTCGTGCGTGCGGCGGGATTGAATGGATTTGCGGCTGTACGCGATTTGTTGGCGATTGCCTTGGGGGTTGAACGTGAGGTTATTCGACGCCGCACTTACCCGGCTGATCCGCAAGTGCTTGCCAATTGGCGAGAGTTGGCTGGCAAATTGCACAGAGAGATGAAATCGTGACATTACGTTTAACGGGAGTGCGGTAACAGTATGTGCGGTCTGGCGGGTTTCGTTGATGCTCAGCATGTGTTGAGTGTGGCCGATGCGGAGATGGTGCTGGGGCGCATGGCCGACGCCATCGTCCATCGTGGGCCGGACGACCGCGGGCTGTGGTGGGATGCGGCGGCCGGTGTGTCGTTGGGGCATCGCCGCCTTTCAATACTCGATCTGTCGCCAGCGGGGCAACAGCCGATGCTGTCTGCCTGCGGTCGTTACGCAATTGCCTTCAACGGCGAGATTTACAATCACCTTGAGATGCGTGCCGAACTGGAAGCCGCCGGCGCGGCGCCATCTTGGAGGGGGCATTCGGATACCGAGACGATATTGGCGGCGGTTGCGCATTGGGGGCTAGAGTCCTCGCTGCAACGCATGATCGGCATGTTTGCCCTCTCACTCTGGGATCGTGAGCGAGGGACGCTGTATCTCGCGCGTGATCGTTTGGGTGAAAAACCGCTTTATTACGGTTGGCTGGGGCAAACATTTGTTTTTGCCTCGGAGCTGAAAGCCCTGCGTGCGCATCCGCACTGGCTCGGCGACATAGATCGAAATGCGTTGGCTTTGTTTTTGCGTTATAGCTATATCCCTGCGCCATATTCAATCTACCAGGGAGTTCGTAAGCTGCTGCCGGGTTGTGTGCTGACTTTCAGCAACGCGGGGGCCGGCGTGGCCCGGCCCTACTGGTCTGCGGTTGAAATCGCGCAAGCAGGGTCCCGCACGCCATTCTCGGGCGACGAGCGTTCAGCTAGCGATGTGCTGGAAACCCTGCTGGCGCGCTCAGTACAGCGTCAGATGATGGCGGACGTCCCTCTGGGCGCGTTTCTGTCCGGCGGCGTCGATTCCTCGGTCATCGTTGCACTGATGCAGCGCCAGAGCCGCCGGCCCGTGAAAACCTTCACCATCGGTTTTCACGAGGATGGCTATAACGAGGCCGAGCATGCCAAGGCCGTCGCCAAGCATCTGGGCACGGAGCACACGGAGCTCTACGTTACGGCGCAGCAGTCCATGGACGTTATCCCGCGTTTGCCACAACTGTATGACGAGCCCTTTGCCGATTCGTCGCAGATCCCCACCTTTCTGCTTGCGCAACTGGCGCGCCAGCATGTGACGGTGAGTTTGTCGGGCGACGGCGGCGATGAACTGTTCGGTGGTTATAACCGCTACTTTATGGGGCGCAGCTTGTGGCGTAAGGCGCGTCGTATTCCGCGCGCTGCAAGGTTGGGACTGGCGGCGGGCATGGAGGCCATGGCGCCGGAAACCTGGAACCGGGCCTTTGCCTTGATTCATCCCCTGCTGCCGGGCCGTTTGCGCTATGCAAATCCTGGCGACAAGCTGCACAAGTTGGCGGAGGTGCTGGGTGCGAGCGATGCCGACGGTTTTTATCGTGGTCTGGTTTCGCTCTGGAAACAGCCGGAATCCGTCGTTATCGGGGGCCACGAGCCGATGACTCTGGGGGGCTGCCCGCAGCAAATCGAAGATTTCACCGAACGCATGATGTTTCTCGATCTCGTGAGTTATCTGCCCGACGACATTCTCGTCAAGGTCGATCGTGCGGCAATGGGCGTGAGTCTGGAGACGCGTGTGCCGCTGCTCGATCATGAAGTCGTCGAATTTGCCTGGCAGGTTCCGCTGTCGATGAAAGTCCGCAATGGACAGGGCAAGTGGTTGTTGCGTCAGGTGCTCTACAAGCATGTGCCGCGCGAGCTCATCGAACGCCCGAAGATGGGTTTCGGTATTCCCCTTGATCGCTGGTTGCGTGGCCCTCTGCGTGATTGGGCGGATGCGCTGCTGGATGAGGGGCGCTTGCGCCGCGAAGGTTTTTTCGAGGCGGCGCCGATCCGGGAAAAATGGCAGGAGCATCTTTCGGGGCGCCGCAACTGGCAGCATCATTTGTGGATCATCCTGATGTTCCAGGCTTGGCTGGAGCATGAGCGTGACTAAGATTCTCTATCTCGTTACTGAGGACTGGTATTTCTGCTCGCATCGTTTGCCGCTGGCGCGCGCGGCCTGTCAGGCGGGTTACGAGGTCGTCGTCGTGACGCGCGTCAATGCCGATCCGCGGTATGCACAGGCGATCGTTGCGGCCGGCGCCCGGCTGGTGCCGATCGACATGCAACGCGGCGGTCAGAATCCGTTCCGCGAATTGCTCTGCGTACTCAGGATCGCGCGCATCTACCAGCGAGAATGCCCAGATATCGTGCATCATGTGGCGCTCAAGCCGGTGCTGTACGGCGCAATTGCCGCGCGTCTGACGGGGATCGCCGGGGTTGTGAATGCACTGGCCGGTATGGGCTTCATTTTTACATCAACGTCATTCAAAGCGCGGCTGCTGCGGCCGCTGGTGCAGCGCGCCTTGCATCGGCTGCTGAATGCCGGCCGTAGCTTACTGATCCTGCAGAACCCCGATGATCGACAGATGCTCGTCGACAGCGGCGCGATTGACGCGCAGCGCGTGCGCTTGATCCGCGGTTCCGGGGTGGCGATTCAGCGCTTTGTCGCGCGCCCGGAGCCGGCGCTCGGCGCTGATTCGCTGCCAGTCGTGATGCTGCCGGCGCGTCTGCTGTGGGACAAGGGGGTCGGCGAGTTTGTCGAGTCCGCACGCCTGCTCAAGCAGCGGGGCGTCAAGGCGCGTTTTGTCCTGGTCGGCGACAGCGACACTGAGAATGCTGCTGCGATTCCGGCTGCCCGGTTGCAGGCCTGGCAGGAGAGCGGTGTGGTGGAATGCTGGGGGCGGCGCGACGACATGCCGGAGGTGCTGGCTCAGGCACATCTGGTTTGCCTGCCCTCGTATCGCGAGGGCTTGCCCAAGGTGTTGCTTGAGGCCGCAGCTTGCGCCCGTGCGCTGGTGGCGACCGATGTGCCGGGTTGTCGTGAAATCGTGATTCCTGGCGTGAATGGCTTGCTGGCGCCGGCGCAGGATGCTCCGGCGCTTGCTGATGCCATTGGTCAGCTGTTGCAGGATCAGGCATTGCGACAAACCATGGGACAGCGTGGTCGCGAGCTGGTCGAGCATGAGTTTGCCGAGGAGATCGTGGTCGAGAAAACCCTGGCGATTTACAAGGAACTCGTTTCAGCATGAATCAGTCGGTTGAACCAAAAATCGCAACGCACGCCAGTGCTGCAAAGCCACGCGGCAATGTCATCGTCAGTGGGGCGACCAGCCAGATTGGCCGCTTCCTGTTGCCGCGTTTGGTGGCTGCGGGCTATTGCGTGTATGCCCTGAGTCGCAAGGCGGCGCCCGAATGGTCTGCAGTTTCGGCAGAGGCACAAGGGCTGGTTACCTGGGTCAGGGCCGATATCGGCGAGCCGGCGAGTCTGGCAGCCTTGCCGCAGGCGCAGGCCCTGATTCATCTCGCGCCATTGGCGATCCTGCCGAGCGCCCTGGCGAGTTTTTCCGGGCATGGCGTGCGGCGCGTGGTGGCCTTCAGTTCGTCGAGCAAACACAGCAAGGCCAAATCGCCGGTGGCCGCCGAGCGCGCCTTTGCCGCGCGTCTAGCGGCGGCCGAACAGGCGCTGGCCGAGCAATGTACGCAGCAGGACATGCGCTGGACGGTATTCCGGCCGACGCTGATTTATGGCTGCGGTATGGATCGGAATGTCACGGTGATCCGCCGCATCATCCGTCTGTGCGGTTTCTTTCCATTGCTGGGGGTGGGCGTGGGACGGCGTCAGCCGGTGCATGCCGACGATCTCGCTGCGGCCTGTATTGCCGTGCTGGAGCAGTCGCAGTGCATGGACAAGGCCTATGAACTTTGCGGCGGCGAGACGCTGAGTTATCGAACGATGGTTGAGCGGATTTTCGCCAGCGTGGGACGCAAGCCGCGGTTTCTGATCATCCCGCTGGCGCTGTTCGGATTGGCCCTGCGCGTGCTGAGTCTGATTCCGCGCTACAAGGATTTCAACAGCGCCATGGCGCAGCGCATGAACGAGCATCTGGAATATTCGGATGCTGCGGCACGTGTGGATTTCGGTTACCAAGCGCGCAGTTTCACGCCCTGAGTCACTCCTGGCTTGCCCTAAATCCGCCGTACGACGGGCAGGCTTGTTAGAATGGCGCAGTGAACTCAAGTACGAATATTTTTCTCGTCGGCCTCATGGGGGCGGGCAAGACCACGGTCGGTCGGCAGCTGGCGCGACGCCTCGGCTGGCGTTTTGTCGATGCAGATCATGAGATCGAAGCGCGCACCGGCGTGAAGATTCCCTACATCTTCGAGATCGAGGGTGAGGCCGGCTTCCGCAAGCGTGAGACGCAGGTTCTCGATGAATTGACGCGCGAAAAGAATCTTGTGCTCGCCACGGGTGGCGGCGCTGTACTTGATGCGCAGAACCGCGCCATGCTGGCGAACCACGGATTGGTGGTATATCTGTGCGCCCAGCCGCGCCATCTCTGGGAGCGCACGCGTCACGACACCAATCGCCCGCTGCTACAGGTTGTCGATCCACTGGCCAAACTGCAGGAGTTGTTTGCTCAGCGCGACCCACTGTATCGCGAAGTGGCCGACATCATTGTCGAGAGCGGCGGCGGCGGTTCACATCATCTGGTCAAACAACTTGAACGCGAGGTGCGTAATCGATGGGCTCAACTCACATCCTGAATGTCAGCCTGGGTGATCGCGCCTATCCGATTCATATCGGCGCCGGCTTGCTGCGCCAGAGCGAGTTGATTCTCGCCCATCTGCAAACACCGCGTGTCGCCATCGTGAGCAACACGACGGTTGCGCCGCTATATCTCGAAACGCTCGCGGCCCCCCTGCGCGCCGCCGGTGTGACGGTGACGAGCATCGTGCTGGCCGATGGCGAGCAGCACAAGAATTGGGAAACCCTGAACCAGATTTTCGATACGTTGCTGGCCGAGCGTTGCGATCGCAAGACGACCATCCTGGCGCTGGGTGGCGGCGTGATCGGCGATCTGAGCGGCTTTGCGGCGGCCAGCTATCAACGCGGCGTACCATTCATCCAGGTACCGACTACCTTGTTGTCGCAGGTTGATTCTTCGGTGGGCGGCAAGACCGGCATTAATCATCCGCGCGGCAAGAACATGATCGGCGCCTTCTGGCAGCCGCGACTCGTGCTCGCCGATACGGATACCCTGCGCACTCTGCCGGAGCGCGAGCTTTCGGCGGGTCTGGCCGAGATCATCAAGTACGGTCTGATTCGCGATCTGCCGTTTCTTGAATGGCTGGAAGCCAATATGGCAGTCTTGCGCGCACGTGATGGCGCGGCACTGGCGTATGCCATCGAGCGCTCATGCCATAACAAGGCCGAGGTCGTGGCTGCCGACGAATTCGAAACGGCCAAGGAGGGCGGTCGCGCCTTGCTGAATCTGGGACACACCTTCGGTCATGCCATCGAAACCGGCATGGGTTATGGCGAATGGCTGCATGGCGAGGCCGTTGCTGCAGGAACCGTGATGGCGACTGAACTCTCGCACCGTCTGGGCTGGCTGAGCGCGGCCGATGTTGCCCGGGTGTGCGCACTGCTCGAGCGTGCGGGCCTGCCCGTCAGAGGCCCGGCGCTGGGCGCCGAACGCTATCTGGATTTGATGGGCCACGACAAGAAGGTCATCGCGGGGCGCTTGCGTCTGGTGTTGTTGCGCAGCCTGGGCAATGCCGTGACCTGGGCCGACGCGCCGCGTGCCGATATCCTGGCGGCGATCGAAGCCTGCTGTCATGGCTGAACGGGACGCGCCGCTGGCGGGCTACGCGGTCTGTGCCGCCAATTCGCGTGGCCGCCTGATTGCCGAGGCGCCGCCAGCCGAGCGCAGCGAATTTCAACGTGACCGCGATCGCATCGTGCATTCGACGGCCTTCCGGCGTCTCGAATACAAGACTCAGGTGTTCGTGAATCATGAGGGCGACCTGTTCCGGACGCGCCTGACGCACAGCATCGAAGTGGCCCAGATTGGCCGCGGCATTGCGCGTTCGTTGCGGGTCAATGAGGATCTGGTGGAGGCCATCGCGCTGGCCCATGATCTGGGGCACACGCCGTTCGGCCACGCCGGCCAGGATGCGCTCAACGAGTGCGTGAAGCAGCAGAGCGAGGGCGCCGAAGGCTTCGAACACAATCTGCAAAGCTTGCGCACGGTCGATCTGCTCGAAGAGCATTACGGCGCCTTTGATGGGCTGAATCTGTGTTTCGAGACGCGCGAGGGGATTCTCAAGCACTGTTCACCGCAGAATGCCAGGCAGCTCGGCGAGCTCGGCAAGCGTTTCCTTGAGGATCGGCGGCCTTCGGTCGAGGCGCAGATCTGCAATCTGGCCGACTCGATTGCCTACAATAACCATGACATCGACGACGGTCTGCGGTCGGGGCTGATCTCTCTCGAACAGATGCTGACGCTCGATGCCTTTGCCTGTTCTCATCAAGCGGTGTGCGAGGGCTATCCGGGCATCGGTGGGCGGCGCCTGATTCATGAGACGATCCGGCGCATGATCAACGCCCAGGTGATCGACCTGATCACCGAAACGCGCCGGCGCATCGCCGAGGCGGCACCGCAGACACTGGAGGATGTGCATGTCGCACCGAACCTCGTCGCCTTCAGCGTCGGGATGCACGAGCAACAGCGCAGCCTGAAGACATTCCTGCGCGACAACCTGTATCGGCATTACCAGGTCAGACGCATGACCAACAAGGCGCGTCGCATCATTGCCGATTTATTTACGGCCTTCATGCAGGACCCCGGCTTGTTGCCACCGCAGTACCAGCGCATGGCAGCAGACCAGTGCGTGCGCGCCGTAGCCGACTACATTGCCGGCATGACCGACCGCTACGCGATTCGCGAGCATCGCCGCCTGTTTGCTGTTGGTGAGATCTGAGATTGCCAGGCTGTTCTCCGCAGCGTGATCGAGGTCCGGGAAAGCGACCGGATCGTCCCTGAATGACCCCGGACAGTCCGCCGGGTATCTTGAGTCAAACCACGTTTGGCGGTATATTTAAAAGTTCGCCCTTTGGGTATTTCAAGCTGGTGTTTTGCGTCCATGTCGTTCACATCGGGAGTGTCGTGTGAATGCCGTGGCTGCCGGGCGTCCAGCTTATGACTTGTTGACCGGCTGCATCCGTCCGTATGTGGCTGCCTATGTTTTGAGGAAAGAAGAGATGGTCCTCCCCGCGCGCCAGGGTTTATACGATCCTGCCAACGAACACGATGCCTGTGGTGTCGGCTTTGTCGCTCATATCAAGAATCAGAAGAGCCATGCCATTGTCGAGCAGGGCTTGCAGATTCTCACCAATCTTACCCATCGCGGTGCGGTTGGCGCGGATCCCAAGGCTGGCGACGGTTCGGGCATTCTGCTGCAGATTCCGGATGGTTTTTTTCGCGCGGAAATGGCCAAACAGGGGATTGCCCTGCCGCCGGTTGGTGAATATGGCGTCGGCATGGTTTTCCTGCCGCGTGAAAGCGCTTCGCGCATGGCCTGTCAGGAAGAGATCGAGCGTGCCGTGCGTGCCGAAGGTCAGATCGTGCTGGGCTGGCGCGATGTGCCGGTCGATAATTCCGTGCTGGGCGAGTCGGTCAAGCTGCTGGAGCCGGTGACGCGCCAGATCTTTATCGGTCGTGGCCCTGATGTGTTCGTGACCGATGCGCTGGAGCGCAAGCTTTACATCATCCGCAAGCGCTCGGGTCATGCGATTCAGGCCTTGCGTCTGAAGCATGGCAAGGAGTTTTATGTGCCGTCGTTCTCGGCGCGTACGATCGTCTATAAGGGCCTGCTGCTGGCTGATCAGGTCGGCAACTACTTCCTCGACCTGCAGAATCCTGGTTTCGAGTCGGCGCTCGCGCTCGTGCATCAGCGCTTCTCGACCAACACTTTCCCGACCTGGGATCTCGCCCATCCGTTCCGCTTTATCGCCCACAACGGCGAAATCAACACGCTGCGCGGCAACGTGAATTGGATGCGCGCGCGCGAGAAGGGCATCGCTTCCGCCGTGCTGGGCAATGATCTGCAGAAGGTCTGGCCGCTGATTTATGACGGCCAGTCGGATTCGGCCTCGTTCGACAATGCGCTCGAACTGCTCGTCATGGGCGGCTATTCGCTGGCCCATGCCATGATGCTGATGATCCCGGAAGCCTGGGAAAAGCACACGCTGATGGACGAGAATCGGCGCGCCTTCTATGAATACCATGCGGCGATGATGGAGCCTTGGGATGGTCCGGCCGCCGTGGCGTTTACGGATGGTCGCCAGATCGGCGCAACCCTCGACCGCAACGGTTTGCGTCCGGCGCGTTATCTGGTGACGGATGACGATCTGGTCATCATGGCTTCGGAATCCGGCGTGCTGCCGATTCCGGATGCGAAGATCGTGCAGAAATGGCGTCTGCAGCCCGGCAAAATGTTCCTGATCGACCTTGTGCAGGGGCGCATCATCGAGGACAAGGAACTCAAGGACGAACTCGCGAATGCCAAGCCGTATCGCGAATGGATCGACAAAATCCGCATCAAGCTTGATGAGATTTCCACTTCTGACGAAACCCCCGCCGCCCCTGCGGCATCACTGCTTGATCGCCAGCAGGCCTTCGGTTATTCGCAGGAAGACATCAAGTTCATTCTCGAACCCATGGCGCTGGCCGGCGAGGAGGCCCTCGGTTCGATGGGTAACGATGCTGCTCTGCCCGTGCTGTCTGGCCGCAACAAGCCGTTCTACAATTATTTCCAGCAGCTGTTCGCCCAGGTGACGAATCCGCCGATCGACCCGATTCGCGAAGAAATCGTCATGTCGCTGACTTCCTTCATCGGGCCGAAGCCGAATTTGCTGGGGATTTCCGACATCAATCCGCCGATCCGTCTCGAAGTGTCGCAGCCCGTGCTGTCTTCTGCCGACATGGCGACGATTCGCAACAGCGAGCGCTATACCAGCGGCAAGTTCCGTTCCTACGAACTCGATATCTGTTATCCGCTGGCCTGGGGTAGCGAGGGCGTCGAAGCGCGTCTGGCTTCGCTCGAAGCCGAAGCCGAGGACGCCGTGCGTTCGGGACATAACATCCTGATCGTCTCCGACCGGCATGTTGATGCAGGCAACGTGGCGATCCCGGCATTGCTGGCAACCTCGGCCGTACATCAGCATCTGGTGCGCCAGGGTTTGCGCACCAGTGCGGGTCTGGTGGTCGAAACCGGTTCGGCGCGCGAAGTGCATCATTTCGCGCTGCTCGGCGGTTACGGCGCCGAAGCCGTGCATCCCTATCTGGCCATCGAGACGCTGCGCGAACTGGCGCATGGCGATGCCGAAAAAGCCGCCAAATACGTCAAGAACTTCACCAAGGCTGTTGGCAAGGGCCTCATGAAGGTTATGTCGAAGATGGGTATTTCGACCTACATGTCGTATACCGGCGCGCAGATTTTCGAGGCCATCGGCCTGCAACGCGGTTTCATCGAGAAGTACTTCACAGGCACCGCCAGCAATGTCGAAGGCATCGGCCTGTTCGAGGTGGCCGAAGAGGCGGTGCGCATGCATCAGCAAGCCTTTGGCGATGATCCGGTGTTGCGCAACATGCTGGAGACCGGCGGCGAGTATGCCTTCCGCATTCGCGGCGAAGAGCATCTGTGGACGCCTGATTCGATCGCCAAGCTGCAGCACGCAACGCGCAGCGGCAATGCGGCGACCTACAAGGAATATGCCAAGCTGATCAATGATCAGACGCGTCGTCATTTGACGCTGCGCGGTCTGTTCGAGATCAAGCAGGCAGGCCCTGCCGTGCCGCTCGAAGAAGTTGAGTCGGCGAAGGAAATCGTCAAGCGGTTTGCCACGGGCGCCATGTCGCTCGGTTCGATTTCCACCGAGGCGCATACCACGTTGGCCGTGGCCATGAATCGCATCGGCGGCAAGTCAAATACCGGTGAAGGCGGCGAGGATGCCGCGCGTTTCGCGCCGCGCAAGGGCGGTGAGAGGTTGTCGGACATCATCGGCAAGGGCCGCATCGAGCGCGATCTCGAACTCAAGGAAGGCGACTCGCTGCGTTCGCGCATCAAACAGGTGGCTTCGGGACGTTTCGGCGTGACAGCCGAATACCTGTCGAGTGCCGACCAGATCCAGATCAAGATGGCGCAGGGCGCCAAACCCGGTGAGGGCGGTCAGCTGCCCGGCCACAAGGTCACCGAATATATCGGCCATCTGCGCCATTCGGTGCCGGGGGTCGGCCTGATTTCGCCGCCGCCACACCATGACATCTACTCGATCGAGGATCTTGCGCAATTGATCCACGATCTCAAGAACGCCAACGATCAGGCGTCGATTTCCGTCAAGCTGGTGTCGGAAGTTGGGGTCGGTACCGTGGCAGCCGGGGTTTCCAAGGCCAAGGCCGATCATGTGGTGAT
>JBPOIN010000038.1:0-3608 GCA_052034445.1 Pseudomonadota bacterium
AAAATTTGCAACGATCGTCGGGAATCCACCTTACGTCAGATATCAGGACATCCACCCTGAGACAAAGGCGCGGATCAAATCGGACCTGTTCGACCTGCGCTCCAATCTCTATCTTTTTTTTATCGAGAAGGCAGTTCGCCACCTTGCCGATGGTGGAGAGTTAATCTTCATCACACCGCGTGACTTTTTAAAAACGACCTCCAGTGTGCGGATGAATAAATGGCTGTACTCGCACGGAACGATTACTCATGCGATAGAACTAGGTGATGCCAAGGTTTTCACGACAGCTGTTCCCAACTGCCTTATCTGGCGATTTGAAAAAGATTGCTTTGATCGCTCGGTTCAATACGCGGAAATCGGCAATCGGGACAATCTTGAGGCTGCACTAGAGTCGCCCCAATGGGAACATCGGCATTTCGTGGAAACTGCCGGCCACCTAATGTTTTCGAAAGACCTGCACTCTATTCACTTGAAGGATGTGGCAAGTGTCAAGGTGGGGGCTGTTTCTGGTGCGGACGACATCTACGCAGACGAGAAACTCGGTAATCTTGATTTCGTATGCTCCAGTTCCGTTAAAACTGGGAAGACGCGCAGAATGATCTGGGTAGGAAAGAATGACGGTCCTCCTGAATCATTGCTTCCTCACAAGGGGCGGCTTATATCTCGTGGCATCCGGGCATTCGATGAATCAAATTGGTGGCAGTGGGGGCGTGGGTATCCGATTACCAAGGCGCCTCGGGTGTATGTGAATGGCAAAACTCGGCAGCCCGCCCCGTTTTTTCTGCATGAATGCAATAATTTTGATGGCTCTGTCTTGGCGATCTTCCCGCATGATCAGAACATAGATATGAAGGTTTTTTGTGAGGCGTTAAACAGCGTTGAATGGGGGCAGCTCGGATTTGTCTGCGATGGACGCTTCTTGTTTTCCCAGAGAAGCTTAGAGAATGCCCCACTACCGGAAGCGTTTATACGTTTCAAGCCTAAGAAGGCCTAGATTGGCCCTGGCCGGCACGGCGTTCGCGCGCTATCGCCGGCGCGGTGGCGCAAACGGCAACGTACTGGCCGATTTCTTCATCGGTGCGCATGGCGGGATTGCCCTGACGCGCGACACGCGTCGTTATTCCAACTATTTTCCGAGCGTTCGCTTGATCGCTCCCGAGGCACCATGAGCAACCCCCTCGCCGGCATCCGCATCCTCGACTTCTCCCAACTGCTGCCCGGGCCGCTGTGCACGCAGCATCTCGCCGACATGGGCGCAGAGGTGCTGAAGATCGAGAACCGCACCACGGGCGATGCGGCGCGGCCGTCGCCGACCGGCGAGCTGCCGATGCTGTTCCTGCTCGCCAATCGCAACAAGCGTTCGCTGTCCGTCGATCTGCGTCAGCCCGAAGGCCAGGCGCTGGTGCATAAGCTGGTCAAGGAGGCCGATGTCGTCGTCGAGGGCTTCCGCCCCGGCGTGATGGCGCGGCTGGGCATGGATTACGCGACGCTGGCGGCGATCAATCCGAAGCTCGTCTACTGCTCGATCACCGGCTACGGCCAGGACGGGCCGTATGCGGCCAAGGGCGGCCACGACATCAACGACCCGTGTCTTGCCGGCATCCTGGAGCAGACCGGTGCGGCGGGCGGGCCGCCGGCGCCCGGCAACTTCCAGGCAGCCGATCTGGCCGGCGGTGTGCTGTCGGCGGCGCTGGGCATTCTCGCCGCGCTGTTCGACGCCCAGCGTTCGGGCAAGGGCCGCCATGTCGATGTCGCCATGACCGACTGCGCGATGGCGCACGGCATCATGCCACTGGCGGCGGTCGAGAGTTATGGCGAAGGCCGGCCGCTGCCGCGCGGCGACGATTACACCACCGGCCGCCTGCCCTGCTACGGCGTGTATGAGACGGCCGATGGCCGTCATCTGGCGCTCGGCGCGATCGAGCCGCATTTCTGGCGGAACTTCTGCACGGCGGCGGAGCGCCCCGACCTGATCGACCAAGGCTGGGCGATGGGCGACGAGGCCGCGCCGGCGAAGGCGGCGATTGCGGCGCTGGTGAAGAGCCGCAGCCTCGCCGAGTGGAGCGCGTTGCTCGAAGGTGTCGACGGCTGCGCGACGCCGGTGCTGCGCCTCGACGAAGTGATCGAGCACCCGAACACCCAGGCGCGCGGCATGATCGTCGCTGGCGAGCGAGCGGATGGCGGCCGTTATCGGCAGTACGCCTTCCCGATCAAGATGACGGATTTCGAGTTCACCATCGAGCGCCGTGCGCCGCTGCTCGGTGAGCACAACGATGAAGTGCTCGCGGCGCTGGGTTATGGCGCGGAAGAAATCGCCGCGCTGCGCGCCAAGGGCGTCGCATGATTAACGCTTGACATTTAACGCGCCGCGATATACTTTGCGGCATGGCGATACGCTCTTTCCGTTGCGCAGACACCGAAGCCCTGTACGCCGCTCGGCATCCACGGCGATTTCGAACCATCGCCAGTGTTGCGCAGCGCAAGCTGCAAATGCTGGACGATGCCCTCGAATTGCGGGATTTACGCGCACCGCCGGGCAATCGTCTTGAAGCGCTGCGCGGGAATCGCGCCGGCCAGCACAGCATCCGCATCAACGATCAATGGCGTGTGTGTTTCGTCTGGACCCCGGCTGGCGCGGAGCAGGTCGAGATCGTCGACTATCACTGAGGAACCATCATGGCGACCAACAAAATGCGGCCAATTCACCCGGGCGAAATCCTGCGCGAGGAGTTCCTGATTCCGCTTGGCATGACGGCCAACGCCCTGGCCATGGAACTGCACGTGCCCGCGCCCCGGATCAACGACATCGTGCGCGAACGACGCGCGATCACACCTGACACCGCTTTACGACTGGCGCGTTATTTCGATACCACGGCCCAGTTCTGGCTCAACTTGCAGACCTCTTTCGATTTGCGCCAGGCGGAAATCGAAGCGGGGGTGCGGATCGCCAGAGAAGTGCATCCCATGGCACACGCCGCATAGGCTTCACGACAGGATGCCCGGGACGCAGGCCGCAAGGTTCAGGAGCGTCATTCTCATACTGAAAGGATCACCATGGCACTGTTCGACGACTGGCGCAGCAATTCCCCCTTCTACAACCAGAGCCACGAGGAATGGGCGCAGACCGTGCGCCGCTTTGTCGACAAGGAAATCATGCCGCATGTCGAGGCATGGGAGGCGGCTGGCGAAGTGCCGCGCGAGCTGCATCTCAAGGCGGCCGAGATCGGCCTGTTGCAACAGGGCTTCCCCGAGGAATACGGCGGCATCTCGCAGGGCGTCGACATGTATCACGGCCTCTGTGCCACCGAGGAGCTCGCCAAGACCGGCGCCAGCGGCCTGCAGCCGGCGCTGATGATTCACAGCGTGGCCCTGGCGCCGATCATCAAGCTCGGCACGGACGAGATGAAGCAGCGCATCGCGCCGGATGTCCTGGCGGGACGCAAGCTGATGTCGATCTGCATCACCGAGCCCTCGGGCGGCTCCGACGTTTCGGCGATCCAGACGCGCGCCGAGAAGCGCGGCGACAAGTGGGTGCTCAACGGTTCGAAGATGTTCATCAGCGGCGGCATGCGCGCCGATTACTACACGGTGGTGGCGCGCGCCGGCGG
>JBPOIN010000243.1:0-3691 GCA_052034445.1 Pseudomonadota bacterium
AGCCCATCCCGATGAACAACGACACGCCCGATCTTTTCGACAATCTACTCGACGACTTGGCGCCCTCAACAGCGCCAGAGCCAGTAATTCCGCCGCCAGAAATGGTGATCCTACCGCCCACGCCGCCCGAGCCGCCCGCCCCACCAGAACAGCTCCCCGACGACGCCGCGCCGCTCGATCTGTTCGCCGAGCGCGCGTATCTGGCGTATGCCATGTCGGTAGTGCGCAGCCGCGCCCTGCCGCAGGTCGAGGACGGCCAGAAACCCGTGCAGCGGCGCATCCTGTATGCGATGCACGAGATGCGCCTGAATGCCGGCGCCAAGCACGTCAAATCGGCGCGCGTGGTCGGCGACGTGCTCGGCAAGCTGCATCCGCACGGTGATTCGTCGGTATATGACGCCATGGTGCGCATCGCGCAGGACTTCAGCCTGCGCTACCCGCTGGCCGACGGCCAGGGCAACTTCGGTTCGCGCGACGGCGACGGCGCGGCGGCCATGCGCTACACGGAAATCCGCCTGACGCCGATCGCCGAACTGCTGCTGGGCGAGATCGATCGCGGCACGGTCGACTTCCGCCCGAATTACGACGGCAGTTTCGAGGAGCCGGCGTTGCTGCCGGCGCGCCTGCCATTCACGCTGCTCAACGGCGCCTCGGGCATCGCCGTCGGCATGGCGACGGAAATCCCGCCGCACAATCTGAACGAAGTGGCGAATGCGGCGATTCACCTGATCCGCCATCCCGAGGCGAGCATTGCCGACCTCATGCAGCACATCCAGGGCCCCGACTATCCGGGCGGTGGCCAGATCATCTCGCCGCCCACGGCGCTGCGCGATGCCTATGAGAGCGGGCGCGGCAGCCTGCGCCTGCGCGCGCGCTGGCGCGTCGAGGACATGGCGCGCGGCCAGTGGCGCATCATCGTCAATGAACTGCCGCACGGCGTCTCGGTGGCGCAAGTCATGGCGGATATCGAATCGGCCACCAATCCGCAGCCGAGATCCGGCAAGAAGGACATCACGCAGGAGCAGAAGAATCTCAAGGCCGCCGTGCTCGCCGTGCTCGATGTGGCGCGCGACGAATCGAGCGACGTCGAGGCCGTGCGCCTGATCCTCGAACCGCGCTCCTCGCGCATCGCCGTCGCCGATTTCATGGCCGTGCTGCTGGCCAACACGGCGCTGGAAACCTCGGCGCCAATCAACATGACCATGATCGGCCGCGACGGCAACCCGCAGCAGAAGAACCTGCGCCAGGTGCTCGCCGAGTGGGTGGATTTCCGCTATGTCACGGTCGAACGCCGCACGCGTTTCCGTCTCGACGAGGTCGACCGCCGCATCCACATCCTGCAGGGCCGCATGACGGCCTTCCTGCGCATCGAGGAAGTCATCCGCGTGATCCGCGAAGCCGACGAGCCGAAGCAGGATCTCATGGCCAAGTTCGGCCTCACGGAAATCCAGGCCGAGGACATCCTCGAAATCCGCCTGCGCCAGCTGGCGCGCCTCGAAGGCATCAAGATCGAGAAAGAACTTTCCGAGCTGTACATGGAACGCAGCACGCTGCAGATCCTGCTCGAAAACCGCAGCGCCATGACGCGCGCCATCATCAAGGAAATCGAGGCTGACGCCAAGAAACACGGCGACGCGCGCCGCACGCTGATCGAAGCCGACGTCTCCGCCGCCAGCAGCCGTGGCGACCTGAAGACCAGCGTGGCCGACGAACCCGTCACGGTGATCCTCTCCAAGGCCGGCTGGCTGCGCTCGCGCCAGGGCCACGGCATCGCCGCCGAAAGCATCAACTACAAGACCGGCGACGAAGGCTTCGCCGTCTTCGAGACGCGCACCACCTGGCCGCTGATCATCCTCGACAGCCACGGCCGCGCCTACACCATCCCGGTGTCATCGATCCCGGGCGGCAAGGGCGACGGCGTGCCGCTCGCCACGCTCATCGACCTGCAGGACGGCGGCAAGCGCGCCCAGGCCCTGTCGGCCGCGCCCGAAGCGCAATTCCTGTTCGCCAGCAGCGGTGGCTACGGCTTCATCGCCAGCGTCAGCGACCTCGTCAGCCGCGTCAAGGCCGGCAAGGCCTTCATGAGCATCGAAGCCGGCGAAACCCCGCTCGCGCCGATTCCGGTCCCCGCTGCCGGCGCCACCCACATCTGGGCCGCCAGCAGCAATGGCCGCCTGCTGGCGTTCGATGCCAGCGAGATGAAGGTGCTCGGCAAGGGGCGCGGCGTATTGCTGATGAGCCTCGAAGCCCACAACACCCTGGTCAGCTGCGGCTACTGCGACGCCCAGAAACTCACGCTCGATTGCCGCGAACGCGGCAAGGTCTTCCCCTTCACACTGTCGGGCGCCGATCTCGCCAAGCATCTCGGCCAGCGCGCGCGCAAGGGCAGCCAGCTGCCGGGCAAGAAACTGCCGGCATGACCACCCACCTGCCCCGGCCATAGACCATGGGCAACCATGGTCGATGGCGCGGGGAGGCTGCTGCCGTGCCGACGAGACGCTTGGCGCGGCGATTCCGCGACCGGCATCGAACCGATGGCAGCCGTCACAATAGACCAATAGCATTTCCAGCTTAATATCAACTCCGCGCTCATGCAGGCGCAGTGCCGGCCGCGCCGATCATTTCAGACAAGACAAATTACCGGGCGGAAAGACCCGCGCCACGCAAGGGCTGACTGCCATCCAGCGCAAATTCAAACATCTACTCGCCATCATCGAACGAAGCCCACCGCTTCAAACTAGAGCGGTCGGGGTTAGGCGCAAAGCTCTCGCGATGACGCAAGGCGGATCGCTGGACAGTCACAACGCAAACGTCCAACTGCAAAATTTAGGATTATCATCACCCAACCATTCTGATCGACCCCCAGAGGAGAACGTAGATGCAAAAACCGTTGATGCTGTGCGTCCTCGGCAGCCTGTTGCTGCTATCCGCCGTGCCACAGGCCGAAGCCAAACGCTCTTTCAGCGCCGGCAGCCACTCGTCAAGCAGTCATTCATCAAGTGCAAGCAGCCACGCGAGCGGTCACGAGAGCGCGCATGAATCGAGTGGCGGCATAAATATCCGGCTGAATGCAAACGGCGGCGCGGAATCTTCGAGCGCAGACAGCGCTCCGGCCGCCAGCAGCACTTCGGGCAAACCGGCAGCGGCGCCCGCGGTTTCGGCCGCCGAGGCAGAGAAAGCCAGCGCAGCCGCCGCGGCCGCGGCCGCCGAAGAACGGCGCCACTTGCTCGAAAAACGCGAACGCGAGGAAAAGCTCAATCGTCTCGCCGAAGAACAGGTCAGAGCCAACGAGACGCTCAAGCGCGAAGAAGCCAAGCGACAGGCCGAGCAGGACGAGCAGGAAAAACTCGCGCGTGAGAAAGCTGCTGCGCTCAAGCTCGCCAAACTCGAAGCCGCCAAGGAGAAGGCCCGCCAGCAGCAGGAACTCGAACGTCAATGCGTGATCAAACCGATCATGACGGACGCCGAGATTGCGCTTTGCAAGAAGGTCTGGCGCTGACGAACATCACGCCGGCAACACCGGGCAAAAAAGCCGATCCTGCGCATGCAGGATCGGCTTTTTTAATGGCTCTTCTCGCGAATTGCGTGGGTGGCTCATGTAGCGAGCCCGTGTGAGAGGAAACTGGCGTCATAGCGCGAGAGCGTGGACACCAGGAGAAGGCGATGCGAAAGCGGGAGATGGCGAAACTGA
>JBPOIN010000112.1:0-8093 GCA_052034445.1 Pseudomonadota bacterium
GGTCGCGGAGGCGCTGGCAGAGGATGCCGGGATCGGTAGCCGCATCGACATCTTCGAGATCGAGCAATTCATTGCCACCAATATGTTCGAGCTGAGCTTGTTCAAGCCCAGTGATCGGCGGATAAAGGTTGGCGAGTTCGTCGCCCGTTACAATGAGTTGATCGACGAGCACGAGACGGACCCAAGCCTGAAAATCCACTTCTTGGAGTAATGACCGTGGCGGCCAGCGTTAAGAATGAAGGCTTGGCGTGGGTGGTTTCCCTTCTTGAACGCCCGTATCCATGACCGATACCGTTGACACGGCCACCCGCAGCCTAATCATGGCGCGCATTCGGGCAAAAGACACTGCACCAGAACTGGCGCTGCGCAAGGCGTTATTTGCGCGCGGACTGCGCTATCGGCTGCATCGCGCCACCTTACCCGGCACCCCCGATCTAGTGTTGCCGGGACATCGAGCGGTGGTCTTTGTGCATGGGTGTCAATGGCACTGGCACGGTTGCAGCCGATGCCGGATGCCGGCCAGCAACGTCGAGTATTGGCGGGCGAAGATCGCCAGGAATCAAGAGCGCGACCGCAGGCAAATCGCAGAGCTTCGTGCGTTGGGCGGGCGGGTGTTGATCGTGTGGGAATGCGCACTCAAATCACGCACGCTGGATGCCACGGCCGACAAGGCTGCAAGGTGGTTGTGCGCTGGTCGCGGGGCATTCCGAGCCATACAACCATCGGTTGGCAGGTAGTCAAGTATATAATTCCCTTTTTTTGCCCCTGAAAACCGCGACACCGGGCAGGTTGCGAAATTGTTATGTCAAAAGCATGCTGAGTTTGCTGCCAGCACGCCGCCAGCCCTCTGTATGCGGGCACATCGCCGATGATTTTCAGGCAGCCATCGTTTCTTCTGCAAAGATCCACGACTGGCAAGGGCTGCTGGCGATTGGCAAGCAAAATAAAGATGTCAAGTGATTAGGTTGTTTTGCGTGAACCCCTGCTTCCCTCCCCGACATGCATTTCCCGCCGCCCGGCGGCGCACTCGACTAAAATCCCCCACCGCTGCCCCACTCACGACTCTCCGCTCTCGACGCATCAATGCCAGACGCCGCCCTCGAAACTCTTTTGTTGCCGTTCGAACTCGGCGAGTTGCACTGGCCGCCCCCGGGCCAGGCCTTGTTCCTGCGCGCACGCGTGGGCGAGGTGCTGCAGGCGCTGGCCGCCGACCTCCCTGCCGATACGCTGGTCTGTGCGCAGAGCTTCCGGCCGCATGCGCAGGCATTGCAGTGCGCCGGCTTCACGCTGCAGGCGGAGGACGCGTGCGCCAAGCGCTCTGCCTTGGTGCTTTTGCTGCCGCCGCGTCAACGCGAGGAAGCGCGCGCCTTGCTGGCGCAGGCCGTGCAGCGCAGCGCGCCGGGCGGCCTGATCGTCGCGAGTCAGCTCAACACCGAGGGCGCGCGTACGACCGAAACCGATCTGGCGCGGCTGGTCGGCCCCGTGCAGTGTCTGTCGAAGCACAAGTGCCGCGTGTTCTGGGCGCGCATCGATTCCGCGCAGCTCGATACGCCCTTGCTGGCCGAGTGGGCGGCGCTCGATGCGCCGCGGCCGATCGCCGATGGGCGTTTCCTGAGCCGTCCGGGTCTGTTCGCCTGGGATCACATCGATCCGGCTTCGGCCTTGCTGGCGCGCTGCCTGCCTGCCGATCTGGCCGGCGCGGGGGCCGATCTGGGCGCCGGCTTCGGCTATCTGGCGGCCGAGGTGCTGGCGCGCTGTCCGGGCGTCAAGGCGCTCGATCTCTACGAGGCCGAAGCGCGCGCGCTGGATTTGGCGCGCGACAACGTGACCAGTGACAAAGTGGCGCTGAACTTCTTCTGGCACGATGTCGCCACGGGTCTCGGCGGGCGCCGTTACGACTTCATCGTCAGCAATCCGCCGTTCCATCAGGGGCGCGCCGATCGGCCCGAACTCGGCCGCGCCTTCATCCGCGCCGCGGCGGCCGCACTGGTCGGCGGCGGCCGCCTGTGGCTGGTCGCCAACCGCCATCTGCCCTACGAGGAAGTCCTGCGCGCCAGCTTCCGCAAGCTGCGGCTGGTGGCCGACGAACAGGGCTTCAAGATCCTCGAAGCCGTCAAATGAATCACTACAGAAAGTCCTGCGCATGAAACTCGTCAAACTCCTCGCCAACCTGGGCTATGGCAGCCGCAAGGAAGTCACCCAGATGCTGCGCAACGGTTGGGTGACGCAGCGCGACGGCGCGGCGCTGGGGCCGAATGACATGGCCGCGCACGACGACATCCTGGTCGATGACGAGCCACTCGACCCGCCGCAGGGCCTGGTGCTGATGCTGCACAAGCCGGTGGGGTATACCTGCTCGACCAAGGATAGCGGGCGGCTGATCTACGAATTGCTGCCACCGCGCTTTCGCCTGCGCAACCCGCTGCTGTCGCCGGTCGGCCGCCTCGATCGCGATACCTCGGGGCTGTTGCTGATGACCGACGATGGCCCATTGCTGCACCGCATTACCTCGCCCAAATCGCACCTGCCCAAAGTGTATGAAGTCACACTGAGCAGCGATCTGCGCGGCGACGAGGCGACGCTGTTCGCCAGCGGCACGCTGCTGCTGGAGTCGGAGACCGAGCCGCTGGCGCCAGCGACGCTCGCAGCCATCACGCCGCGGCAGGTGCGCATCACCACCATCGAAGGCCGTTATCATCAAGTGCGGCGCATGTTCGCCGCCGTCGGCAACCATGTGCTGACGCTGCAGCGCGTGGCGACGGGCGGCCTGACGCTCGGCGCTCTGGCGCCGGGTGAGTGGCGCGCGCTGAATGCCGAGGATCTCGAATTGCTGTTTGGCGCGGCGCGGGAGTTCCCGGCGGAATAAGGCGGCGACTTGCGCCGGGCTGGTATGGCTTAGGGCAGCGCTGAATAAGTCCAGATTCCGTCATTCCCGCGAAAGCGGGAATCCATGGCTTTAATGAGTGACTGGATCCCCGCTTTCGCGGGGATGACTTAATCAGTGTTTCCTTAGTGCAACACGCGCGGCATCGACAGCACGAATTCACCGATCTGCGCATCGAAGGTGGCGCCATCCTCGGCGGCCATTTGGTAGCTGCCCTTCATGGTGCCCACGGCGGTGGCAAGCGCACAGCCGCTGGTGTATTCGAAATTCTGCCCGGGTTGCAGCAGCGGCTGCTGGCCGACGACGCCGAGGCCGCGCACTTCCTGTACGTCGCCGTGGGCGTCGGTGATGATCCAGTGGCGGCTGATGAGCTGCACGGCCACCGTGCCGGTGTTGCGGATATCGATGTTGTAGGCGAACACATAACGATCCGCAGCCGGGTCGGATTGCTCGACCAGATACTGGGCGTTCACGCGCACTTCGATTTCATATTTTTTACTTTCGGCCATCCCGCCATTGCACACCAAAAACGCAGCGCTGACAACCGCTTTGTGGATGGGGTGAAGCCGCTTATTGCCGGGCGAGCAGTGTGGCCGGATTGCGTTCGAGCCCGGCGGCGACGAAGCCCTGCATGTCGGCCGGCAGCGCCGCATGCGCTGCGTGCGCCGCCTCGGCGCTGGCGAATTCGGCGAATACGCAGGCGCCCGAGCCGCTCATGCGCGCATTGCCAAACCGGCGCAGCCAGTCAAGATGGCGCGCGACTTCGGGATACAGTCGGCAGGCCACGGCTTCGAGATCGTTGCCGCCCATGCCCGGGCGCCAGTCGGCGGCGCGCAACGCCGGCGTGTCGCGGCGCAGATCGGGCGATTTGAAGATTTCCGCCGTCGGCACGCCGACCGGCGGCGTCAGCACCAGATACCAGGCCGGCGGCAGCGCGACATCGGCGAAGCGTTCGCCGACGCCTTCGGCAAACGCCGCATGGCCGTGGATGAAGATCGGCACGTCGGCGCCCAGCGCCAGCCCGAGGCGTTGCAGTTCGGCAGACGACAGGCGCGCATCCCACAGCCGGTTGAGCGCCAGCAGTACCGTGGCGGCGTCGGAGCTGCCGCCGCCGAGACCACCGCCCATGGGCAGCCGCTTGACGAGCGTGATCTCGACGCCCTGCGCGATGGCTGCGGCCTGCTGCAGGCTGCGCGCGGCGCGCACCGTCAGATCGGTGTCGGGCGCCACGCCGGGCAGCGGCGTGCGCAGCACAATGCGGCCGTCGTCACGCGGCGTGAAGCGCAATGTGTCGCCATGATCGAGAAAGCGGAATACGGTTTGCAGCAGGTGATAGCCGTCGGTGCGCCGCCCGACCACATGCAGGAACAGATTGAGTTTGGCCGGCGCGGGCCAGTCGATATTCCAGTGCAGGTGCATATTGTCAGTGTGTCAGCGGTCCGGATTCAGCGCACGCCTTGCCAGGCGTCGATCTTGAGGCGCGCCTCGATATCCGCGCGGCGCAGCTCGATGAGCGTCGGCAGCGCGTCGGCCGTGGCGCGTTCGTAGTCCAGGTAGGTCAAGTACCAACCGTCGGCGCGCATGTGGCGCAGGCGGCCGAGCTCGTCGTGTTCGATGTCCTTGGCATGCTCCGGCGCATCGCCGACCAGCCAGCGCGGCAGCGCCGAGAGCGGCAGGAAGAAGCCGAATACCTCGACTGCCAGCCCTTCCCAGTCGGCGGCGCGGAATTCGCGCCGGTCGGCGAGCCGCAGATGCGCGCCATCGGTGTCGCGGCGTAGTTCGGCCAGGCCCTGGCCGAGCGGCGTGGTCAGCAGGATTTCATCGTTCTGCGCGCTGTTCGCGGCGCCGGCATGTTGCCAGGAAATACCCGTCGAATGACGCTGCTCGCCCTGGCGCACGAGGATGCGGCCGTCGAGCGTCCAGGCCGCGATCGCCGGGCGCGCGGGACGCGCGGCAGCCGTCGTCGCGGTATTGGCCGACGCGCCGGTTTCGGCGCCGGGCTGCAGCGTGGCGCAAGCGCTCAGCATGAGGCTTGCGAGCAGGCCGCTGCTCAGAAGCAGGGCCGACAGCCGGCGGCTGGAAGCGGGGGCGGAAATCGTCACAGCAGCAGCGGCAACGCGCCGTTCAGGGGTTGAACTTCTTCATGACGTTGACGAGCACGGCATTGTCGGGATGCGCTTTCATGGCGTCCTGCCAAGTCTTGAGTGCTTCATCGCGGCGTCCCATGCTCCACAGCACCTCGCCGAGGTGGGCGGCAATCTCGGGGTCGGGGCGCAGGTTGAGCGCCTTGCGCAGCGTTTCCAGCGCCGCGTCATGCTCGCCGCGCCGGTATTGCAGCCAGCCCTTGCTGTCGAGAATGAAGGCGTCATTGGGCGCCAGCGTCAGGCCGCGCTCGATGAGTTGCTGCGCTTCGTCGAGACGCTGGGCGCGATCGGCCAGCGAATAGCCGAGCGCGTTATAGGCGTGGGCATGATCGGGCTTGAGGCTCAGGAGCTTGCGCAGGTACTGCTCCATAATCTCGTAGCGGCCGACTTTCTCGGCCAGCAGCGCGGTTTCGTAAAGCAGCTCGGGTTGTTCGGATTGTTCCGCAAGTTGATGGTTGAGCAATTCATAGGCTTCGGCGTGGCGGCCGGCATTGCTGAGCAGTTGTGACTCGGCGATCAATAGGCGGAGGCGTTCGGCTGGCGTGCTGGCGGCGGCGCGTTGCAGCGTGGCGCGGGCTTCGTCGAGACGGCCGAGCTTGGCGAGCAGCAGTGCGACGCGGCCCTGCGCCGGCAGATAGTGTTCGCCGGACGTGACGCCCTGGTACCAGCGCATGGCCTCTTCGGGACGCTTGGTGTCCTCGGCGATCTGCCCGAGGTAATAGCGCACGAGGCTGGATTCGCCATGACCGATGTCGAGCAGGCGCTTGAGATATTTCTCGGCCGGTTCGAGTTCGTTGAGCTGCACCGACAGCAGCGCAATCGCATACAGAATCTCGGGGTTGTCGCGATGTCCTTCGAGCAGCAGGGCGAATTCGCGGCGCGCTTCGGGATACCGCTTGCTGCCAATCAGCAGGCGCGCATAGGCCAGGCGCGCATCGCTGGCCAGCGGATGGCTGGCGATGAATTTCTGCAGGGTTGCTTCGGCCAGTGAGCTGTTGCTGCGCAGTTGCAGCTGGGCCTTGAGCAGCACGGCGAGCTCCCAGTCCGCACGCAGCGCCAGGCTGCGTTCGACTTCCTGCAGCGCGCGCGCCTCGTCGCCATTGTTAAGGGCTGCCTGGGCCAGCACGAAATGCGCTTCGGCAAGCTGGCCATGCGGTGCGCTGAGCTGTTCGATCAGATGCAGCGCGACCTTCTTGTCGGGATGGCGCTGCAGCAGGCGCTGCAAATTCAGCAAGCCTGGGCCGATCTTTTCCGGGCCTTCGAGCGTCAGCAACCTGGCCATGTGCTGGACGGCTTCGTCGGGGTGCTGCAGGTTCAGCAACAGGCCCGCCAGCATCTGGCGCGCGGCGACTGAATCGGGTTCGGTGTCGACCCACAATCTGGCCATGTTCACGGCATTTTCCGGGTTGCGGACATACAGCGAAAATTCGGTGGCGCGCCGGGCAATGCGCGGGTCGCGCGTGTTCTGTGCGAGGTCGATATAGGCCGAGGCGGCGAGCGCCATGTTGCCGCGCTGGGCGGCGATTTCGGCCAGCAGTGTCTGATACAGGATTTGCGGCGTGAGTGCGAGTTTCGGCAGATGACTGTTCGGTGCGACGAGCTTCTGGCCGTGCTCGACCTCCGGCGACTGGACCGCGCGCACTTCGGGTTCGTCATCCGCAGCGGCCTCCTGCGCGCGCGCCAACGCCGACCCGCCGAGCAGCGTGCTGCAGAGCAGTGACAGAACAACGAGCTTGGTGCGTGGCAATGATGTTTTCATGGTTTCGCGGCGCAAATGCTGAACAGGCGGGAATGTTAGCATGCGGGGAGGGCTGTCGTGAGTGCCGAGTCGTGAGCTGAACGCGGGATTGTGCGGACTGAAACAGCGGTGCGTGGCTGCACAATTTTGACCGGATGAACCACAATAGATCCAATTCGCACGAACCACTCACGACGTATCACTTTCACCTCATTACTTACTGCCTTGTATGCCGGAACTCCCCGAAGTTGAAGTCACGCGGCGCGGTATTGCGCCCGATCTGGTTGGCCGCACCGTCAGTGGTGTTGTCGCGCGCACCGCGCGTCTGCGTTATCCGCTGTCGGCGGATCTGGCGCAGTGCCTGAGCGGCTTGCGGCTGCAGGCGGTGGGACGGCGCGCCAAGTATCTGTTGCTGGATTTCGGCGCCGGGACCTTGCTGATCCATCTGGGCATGTCGGGTAGCCTGCGCCTGTTGCCGGCGCACGGCCCGGCTGCCGTGGCGGCGCAGAAGCACGATCATCTGGACCTGGTGTTCGGCGACATCCTGCTGCGGCTGCGCGATCCGCGCCGGTTTGGCGCCGTGCTGTGGCTGGCGGCGGCCCAACCGTTGGCGGAGCATGCGCTGCTGGCGCCGCTCGGCATCGAGCCGCTGGGTGACGAATTTACGCCGCGCTGGCTGTTCGAGGCGACGCGCAGCAAGCGCAGCCCGATCAAGCCGCTGCTCATGGACAGCCATCTGGTGGTCGGCGTGGGCAATATCTATGCGTCGGAGAGCCTGTTTCGCGCCGGCATTGATCCGCGCACGGCGGCCGGTCGCATCTCGTTGCGGCGCTACGAGCGTCTGGTGCCGGCGATTCGCGCCACGCTGGCGGCGGCGATCGAAGCCGGTGGCAGCAGCCTGCGCGACTTCATCCATTCGGACGGCAGTTCGGGATATTTCCAGCAGCAGTATTTCGTCTATGGCCGCACCGGCGAGCCGTGCCGCGTCTGCGCCAAACCGATCCGCACGCTGCGCCAGGGGCAGCGTGCGACATTTTACTGTGCGGTTTGCCAGCGGCCCTGAAACCTGCCGCGCGGGAGTTCCCGGGCGGGAAGGCGGTTACTTGGCGGTGAGTACCTGGAACTTGGCCATCAACTGATCCTTCGACTCGACGTTGTTGGGGTCGTTCGGGATGCAGTCGACGGGGCAGACTTCGCGGCATTGCGGGGTGTCGAAGTGGCCGACGCACTCGGTGCACTTGTTCGGGTCGATCACATAGATCTCTTCACCCTGCGAAATCGCGTTGTTGGGGCATTCCGGTTCGCACACATCGCAATTGATGCATTC
>JBPOIN010000075.1:0-7617 GCA_052034445.1 Pseudomonadota bacterium
AGGTGGTGAATTGGGATCCGGTCGATCAGACCGTGCTGGCCAACGAGCAGGTCATCGACGGCCGCGGCTGGCGCACCGGCGCGGAAGTCGAGAAGCGCGAGATTCCCGGCTACTACCTCGGCATCACCCAATACGCCGACGAACTGCTCAACGACCTCGACACGCTGGAAGGCTGGCCCGAGCGCGTCAAGCTGATGCAGGCCAACTGGATCGGCAAGTCGGTCGGCGTGCGCTTCGCCTTCACGCACGACATCAAGGACGAAACGGGCGCACCGATCAACGACGGCAAGCTGTGGGTATTCACCACGCGCGCCGACACCATCATGGGCGTGACCTTCTGCGCCGTCGCTGCCGAGCATCCGCTCGCCACGCATGCGGCGCGGAACAATCCAGCACTCGCCGCCTTCATCGAGAAGTGCAAACACGGCTCGGTGATGGAAGCCGACATGGCGACGATGGAGAAGGAAGGCCAGCCGACGGGCCTGTTCGTCACCCATCCGCTGACCGGCGAACAGGTCGAGGTGTGGGTCGGCAACTACGTGCTGATGAGCTACGGCGACGGCGCGGTGATGGCCGTGCCGGCGCATGACGAGCGCGACTTCGCGTTTGCGAAGAAGTACACCCTGCCGATCAAACAGGTAATCGCCACAAAAGAGCAGAACTTCTCGACCGATGCCTGGCGGGAGTGGTACGGCGACAAAGAAAAAGGCGTCTGCGTGAATTCCGGCAAGTATGACGGCCTCGCCTATGGCGCGGCCGTCGACGCCATTGCCGCCGATCTCAAGACCAAGAACCTCGGTGACAAGAAGGTGCAGTGGCGCCTGCGCGACTGGGGCGTCTCGCGCCAGCGCTACTGGGGCTGCCCGATCCCCATCATCCACTGCGCCAAGTGCGGCGACGTGCCGGTGCCCGACGACCAGCTGCCGGTGGTGCTGCCCGAGGACTGCGTGCCGGACGGCTCCGGCAATCCGCTCAACAAACTCGACAGCTTCATTCATTGCAGCTGCCCGCAGTGCGGCGGCGCGGCCAGGCGCGAGACCGACACGATGGACACCTTCGTCGATTCGTCGTGGTACTACGCGCGCTATGCCAGCACTTTCTCGGACAAGGCCATGGTCGACGCCGAGACCGACTACTGGATGACCGTCGACCAGTACATCGGCGGCATTGAGCACGCCATCCTGCACCTGCTCTACTCGCGCTTCTGGACCAAGGTGATGCGCGACGTCGGCCTGGTGAAGTATCGCGAGCCCTTCGCCCACCTGCTGACGCAAGGCATGGTGCTGAAGACCGCGTTCTTCCACAAGCCCGCAGGCGGCGGCAAGAACTACTACTGGGAAGAGGACATCGAGGTCGCACGCGGCCCGCAGGGCCAGATCACCGGCGCGGCGCTCAAGGACGGCACGCCGCTCGAATTCGAGATGACGACCATGTCGAAGTCGAAGAACAATGGCGTCGACCCGCAAGCCATCATCGACCAATACGGCGCCGATACCGCACGCCTGTTCATGATGTTCGCCGCGCCGCCCGAGCAGACGCTGGAATGGTCGGATTCGGGCGTCGAAGGCGCCTACCGTTTCCTGCGTCGTCTGTGGGCCTTCGGCCATGCCGTGCAGGAACTGATTCGTAGCGCCGAGACTGCCCCTGCCAAATTCGCCGAACCGCTCGCCGCCGTGCGCCGCGAGATCCACCTGAACCTCAAACAGGCCAGCTACGACCTCGGCAAGCAGCAGTTCAACACCGTCGTCTCGGCGGCCATGAAGATGCTCAACGCCTTGGAGAAGGCGCCACGCGAGGGAGAAGGTGCTGCCTTCGTGATCACCGAAGGCCTGTCCATCCTGCTGCGCCTGCTCTCGCCGGTCACGCCGCACATCAGCCACACCTTGTGGTGCGAGCTGGGCTACGGCCAGGACATCCTCACCGCCGCCTGGCCCGAGCCACTGGCAGCGGCGCTGGTGCAGGACGAGATCGAACTGGTGCTACAGGTCAACGGCAAGCATCGTGGCAACCTGCGCGTGCCGGCGACGGCGGCGAAGGAGACCATCGAAGCCGCCGCCCTGGCCTCCGAGACCGCGCAAAAATACCTGGAAGGCAAGCCGGCCAAAAAGGTTATCGTCGTGCCAGGTCGCTTGGTCAATATCGTTGGGTGAGGACAAGTCCGACACGTTAAGTATTCGTTATTCCCGCGCAAGCGGGAATAACGAACCTCCCAGCCCCCAGCCCCTCATCCCCAGCCCCTAAAAATGCGCCCCCTGTCCCAATCGCCCACCCTGCTACTGCTGCTGGCCACGCTGCTGCTGGCTGCCTGCGGCTTCCAGCTGCGCGGTGCTTACGCGCTGCCGTTCGACAGTCTCTACATCAACCAGCCCGAGACCAGCGAACTGCATGCGCAGATCAAGCGCAGCGTCACGGCCGCCAGCCATGCACATGTGGTCGGCACCCAACAGGAAGCGCAGGCCAGCCTGCTGATCCTCAACGACCAGCAGGCGAAAAACATCCTGAGTCTTTCGGCGGCCGGCCGCGCGCGCGAATACGAACTCGTCCGCACGGTCAGCTTCCGCGTCGTCGATGCGAACATGCGCGACTGGCTGCCACCCGGCCGCATCGTGATCCGCCGCGACATCACTTACAGCGACGACCTCGTGCTATCGAAAGAAGCCGAAGAAGCCCTGCTGTGGCGCGACATCCAGGCCGATCTGGTGCAACAACTACTGCGCCGCATGTCGTCCGCGAAAGCGCCGCCCCCCAGCGTCGCGCCCTGATCCGGCGGCTGCGATCCACACGGCCCCCCGCTCGCCATGCAGCTGCGCCCCGATCAACTTTCCGAGCATCTTGCCAAGCCACTGGCGGCGTTGTATCTGCTGCACGGCGACGAACCGCTGCTGGTGCTCGAAGCCGCCGACGCGATTCGCAAGGCCGCGCGCGCGCAGGGCTACGACGAGCGCGAAGTGCTGGTCGCCGGCCCCGGCTTTCGCTGGGATCAACTCGAACTCGCCGGCGGCAACCTGTCGCTGTTCGGCAGCAACAAGCTGATCGATCTGCGCATCCCGAGCGGCAAGCCCGGGCGCGACGGCGGCGAAGCGCTGCAGCGTCATGCCAGCAAAAACAGCGACGGGGTGCTGACCCTGATCACGCTACCGCAACTCGACTGGCAGGCCAAGAAGGCCGCCTGGTTCACGGCCCTCGCGAATGCCGGCGTGATCCTCGAACTCAACGCCCCGCCGCTGGCCCAGCTGCCCGACTGGATTGCCATGCGTCTCGCACGCCAGAAACAGTCGGCGACCAAGGAAGCATTGGAATTCATCGCCGCCCACGTCGAAGGCAATCTGCTCGCCGCGCATCAGGAAATCCAGAAACTCGCCCTGCTGTTCCCCGCAGGCAATCTGACGCTGGAACAGGTCGAGGAAGCCGTGCTCGATGTCGCACGCTATGACGTCGACAAGCTGCGCAGCGCCTTGCTGGCCGGCGATGCGCCGCGCTGCGCGCGCCTGCTCGAAGGCCTGCGCGCCGAAGACACCGCGCCACCGCTGATCCTCTGGGCGCTGGCGCAGGAAACCCGCACGCTGGCGCAATTGCGCGCACAGCTCGACCAGGGTGCCAGCTTCGACGCCGCCTGCAGCGCCGCCAAACTGTTCGGCCCGCGTCAGGCGCCGTACCGGGCCGCCACGCAACGCCTGGCCACGCCCTTGCTGCGTGCCGCCCTGTTGCAAGCCGCACGCATTGACCGCATGATCAAGGGTCTGGTGCGCGGCGATGTCTGGGACGAGTTCCTGCAACTCGCCCTGCGGTTGACCCAGCCCCCTCGATCGAACAGCAACACCCGCAAGCGAGCCCTCTCATGACCACATCAAAATCTGAAGCCATCAAAACCTATATGCAACAGGTCGGCCAGGCCGCACGCCGCGCCGCACGCCAGATCGCCATGGCATCGAGCGCCGCCAAGAACAGCGCGCTGCTGGCGATGGCCGGGCGCATTCGCGCCGAGTGCGACACGCTGCTGGCCGCCAACGCCGACGATCTGGCCGAGGCGCGCGCCAATGGCCTCGATGCCGCGATGCTCGACCGCCTGACGCTGACCGCCAAAGGCATCGAGAGCATGGCCCAGGGGCTCGAACAAGTCGCCGCACTGCCCGATCCGGTTGGCGAAATCACCGATCTCAAGCGCCGCCCGAGCGGCATCCAGGTCGGCAAGATGCGCGTGCCGCTCGGCGTGGTCGGCATCATCTACGAAGCACGCCCCAACGTCACGGCGGACGCTGCGGCGCTGTGCCTCAAATCCGGCAACGCCGCGATCCTGCGCGGCGGCAAGGAAGCGCTGCGCTGCAATCAGGCCATCGCCGCCTGCGTGCGCGCCGGACTGGCCGCCGCCGGCCTGCCCGAAACCGCCGTGCAGGTCATCGACACTACCGATCGCGCTGCGGTCGGCCTGCTGGTCAGCATGCCCGAATACGTCGATGTGATCGTGCCGCGCGGCGGCAAGGGACTCATCGAGCGCATCGCGCAGGAGGCGCGCGTGCCGGTCATCAAGCACCTCGACGGCAACTGCCATGTGTATGTCGATGAAAGCGCCGATGCCGACATGGCCGTGCGCATCGTCGAGAACGCCAAGACCCAGCGCCTCGGCACCTGCAACACCACGGAATCGCTGCTCATCGCGCGACCGGTCGCTGCCACGCTGCTGCCGCGCATCGCCGCCATGCTGCTGGCCAAGGACGTCGAAATCCGCGGCTGCGCCGAAACCTGCGCACTGGTGCCGCAGGCCAAAGCCGCCAGCGAGCAGGACTGGAGCGAGGAATATCTCGCCGCCATCATTGCCGTGAAAGTCGTCGCCGGCGTCGAGGAGGCCATCGCGCACATCAACAAGTACTCGTCGCAACACACCGAAGCCATCGTCACCGAAAACTACAGCCATGCGCTGCGCTTCCTGCGCGAAGTTGATTCGAGCAGCGTCATGGTGAATGCCTCGACGCGCTTCGCCGACGGCTTCGAGTATGGCCTCGGCGCGGAAATCGGCATTTCCACCGACAAGTTTCACGCCCGCGGCCCGGTCGGCCTCGAAGGCCTCACCAGCCAGAAATGGATCGTGCTCGGCAACGGCGAAGTCCGCGCCTAGCCTCTCTCTTACTTTTGTTTGCAATTCCCTACAGACGCCCACGCCTGGCTGGCTAGAATCAAATCACCGCCGCCAAGGAGATCGTCATGAAACAGCGCATGAAATCCATCGCCCGCTGCAGCACTGCCGTCAGCCTGCTGATTCTTGCCTGTAGCGCACCTGCCCAGAGCATCGAGCAGGCGGGCCGGCCGCCCATGGATGAAGCCAGGCGTCAGGAGATGTTGAAGAAATTCCAGGAACACACGCTCACGCGCCTCGACAACGAGATCCGCATTCTGCAAACCGCACAAACCTGCGTGCGCTCGGCCGCCACGCCGGATGCGCTGCGCAACTGCCACGAACAAAAACGCGAAGCGATGCGCCAGCTCATGAACGCCGAGCGCGCGCTACGCGACAAATTCCGCGCCGAACATCAAAGACAGCCAGGCAATCCGAACGACCGGCCGAACGACCGACCGCATCCACGTCCGCCGGATGACCGGCCGCGCTGAGCAACACCAACCGCCCCCGCCACACCCCGACAGGATCGACGATGAAAAATTTTCTGCTTGCCACCCTGCTGCTGGGCGCCAGCCTGGCCCACGCTGCCACCGATGTGGCAGGCGTCAAATTTGAAGACCGGAGCCGCGTCGCCAACAGCGAACTGCAACTCAACGGCGCCGGCGAGCGCGCCAGGTTTTTCTTCCATGTCTACGCCATCGGTCTGTATCTGACGGAAAAGAAGACCATGACCAGCGAGATCCTCTCGCTCAAGGGCGCCAAGCGCCTGCAGATCGTCACGCTGCGCGAGCTGACGGCCGAGCAGTTCGTCGATGCGCTGATAGGCGGCCTGCAGAAGAACCTCGCCGAAGCCGAGATCGCGCCGCTCAAGGCCAGCATCGAAGAGTTCAAGACCACGATGCTGAGCATCAAGACCACCGCCAAGGGCAGCGTGCTGACCATCGACTGGCTGCCGGAAAGCGGCCTGCGCCTGAGCGTCGATGGCAAGCCCTACGGCAAGGACATCGCCGACGAGGACTTCTATCGCGCGCTGCTGAAGATCTGGCTGGGCGACAAACCCGCGCAGGACGACCTCAAGCAAGCCCTGCTCGGCAAGCCGCGCTGAGGTTTATTGCCCAGCATCCTCCAGGCCACTAAGACGCTCCAGCAGGTTGAGCAGGGCGATCGAATCCTCCTCGCCGCCGCCACTGCCCACCAGCGCGTTGAACATCTGCGCGGCCACTGCCGCGCCGGGCGACACCAGACCCAGCCGCTGCGCCTCGTCCATGACAATGCGCAAATCCTTCTGATGCATCCCGGCCTTGAAACCCGGCTGGAAGTTGCGCTCCAGCATGCGCTGACCGTGCTGCTCCAGAATCCGGCTGGCCGCCGAACCGCCCAGCAAGGCCTCCCGCACCCGCACCGGATCGACGCCGCTGGCGCGCGCGAAGTTGAAGGCCTCGGCGACCGCCGCGACACCGATCCCGGTGAGGATCTGGTTGCAGGCTTTGGCCACCTGACCGGCGCCGCTCGGGCCGATCAGCGTGATCGAGCGGCCCAGATGCGCCAGCAGCGGACGCACACGCTCGAACACCTCGGGTTTGCCGCCCACCATGATGGTCAGCGTGGCGTTGATCGCACCGGTCTCGCCGCCCGAAACCGGCGCATCGAGAAACTCGATACCTTGCGCCGCCAGCCGCAGCCCGATGGAACGCGCGGCGCCGGGCGCGATGGTGCTCATGTCGATGACGATCAGCCCCGGCCGGGCGCCAGCCGCCAGCCCCTGCTCACCGAGCGCCACCTGCTCGACATCCGGTGCATCGGCCACCATGGTGAACACTAGTTCGCACGCGCGTGCCAACTCGGCGGGACTGGCATGCACCTGTACGCCAGCCTGGCCCCGAAACGCCTCCAGCGTCGCCGGCCGCCGCGCCCAGAGATGCAATTCATGCCCCGCCTGCAACAGATGCCCGGCCAGCGGGCGCCCCATGAGACCCAGACCAATGAAACCGATGTGCATGTCGCGCCCCTCAATCCACAAATCCGGCATTTGACCAGATCTGCATCAGCGCGTGAACGCCGCATGCCAATTCAAATGCCATATTCGTTTGAGACACTCAAACCCGCCAGACCTTGCAGAAAGCGGCACTCCCGACTGAAAATCATCGACCCCTTGATTTTTCCTGCCGATGACCGGCAAACACAAGGCTTGACGGCGATGGAGCAGAAAAACAGATATTTCCTTGTCATTGACAACCATTGGAGTCAGAATCGCCATGTTTTTCTTCAGCCGCATGACCGACTGCGCTGGCGCGGATCGCCAGGAAGGGCTGGAGGACGATCGGGGTTGAGGTTTGAGATTTCTGTAATGAAAAACGATGTGACTCTGACGCCGCGTGGTTGGTGATTCCAGGGAATTCGATATGCTTATTGGGTTATTGTTTTATTGGCTCATGGCTCGGGAGCCTTGTAATCTGGGCATCTGTTAGCGGGAAAATGCGGTACTGAAAAAACTCGCAGCAAAC
>JBPOIN010000081.1:0-10932 GCA_052034445.1 Pseudomonadota bacterium
GGGCGACAATGTGTCGATCACGGTCAAGCTGATTGCCCCGATCGCCATGGAAGAGGGTCTGCGCTTCGCCATCCGTGAAGGCGGTCGTACCGTCGGCGCCGGTGTCGTGGCGAAGGTGATCGAGTAAGAAAACGCAAGCATCCTGGTTGTTTCGGGGTGCTTTGTTGTCTCTGCTGCAGGGGCGTAGCTCAATTGGCAGAGCGTCGGTCTCCAAAACCGAAGGTTGGGGGTTCGATGCCCTCCGCCCCTGCCATTATTGCGTAACGATAGAAATGGCTGACAAGCTTAAGTTCGCGCTGGCTCTGCTCTTGGTGGCGGCTGGTGTGGCAGGTTACTACCTGCTCGGTAGCGAGCAGCCGATGATCCTACGAGTGCTTTCGGTGCTCGTGGGTCTCGGTGCTGGTGCGGGGGTTGCATGGGTGACCGAGCCGGGTCGGCGTTTTTTCGTTTTTGGTCAGGAAGCCTGGCTTGAAACCAAGAAGGTGGCTTGGCCGACACGCAAGGAAACCATACAGACCACCGGTATTGTGTTCGCTTTCGTGCTCGTCATGGCCATCGTGTTGTGGGTGACTGACAAGAGCCTGGAGTGGGTGTTTTACGATCTGGTTCTGGGCTGGAAAAAATAATCATGACAAAACGCTGGTACGTCGTTCACGCCTATTCCGGCTTTGAGAAGTCGGTTCAGCGCGCGCTGGTCGAGCGCGTTGCCCGCGCTGGAATGCAGAATTTCTTTGGCCAGATTCTGGTGCCCGTCGAAGAAGTGATTGAGATGAAGAGCGGCCAGAAGAGCATTTCCGAACGCAAGTTCTTCCCGGGCTATGTGCTCGTGGAAATGGAAATGAATGACGAAAGCTGGCATCTCGTCAAGAGCACACCGAAGGTCACCGGCTTCATTGGTGGGACCGCGACCAAGCCGACGCCGATTTCCGAAAAGGAAGTCGACAAGATCATGCAGCAGATTCAGGAGGGCGTCGAAAAGCCGCGTCCGAAGGTGCTGTTCGAGGTCGGCGAAATGGTGCGCATCAAGGAAGGTCCGTTTACCGATTTCAACGGCAATGTCGAGGAAGTCAATTACGAAAAGAGCCGTCTGCGTGTGGCCGTGACCATTTTCGGTCGTTCCACGCCGGTTGAATTGCAGTTCGATCAGGTCGAAAAGGCCTGATTACCCGCGTGTTGCCGCAACGCGTTTGTAAATTTGCGGCAAGAGGAGCGTGACGGATTCGGCCGGTTACTGGGTTGAGTTCCGTAGCGCGTTATTACTCAATTTAAGGAAATAACATGGCAAAGAAAATCGTTGGCTATGTCAAGCTGCAAGTGCCAGCTGGCAAAGCAAATCCCTCGCCCCCGATCGGCCCCGCTCTCGGTCAGCGTGGCTTGAACATCATGGAATTCTGCAAGGCGTTCAATGCCCAGACGCAAGGCATGGAGCCGGGCTTGCCGATTCCGGTAGTGATTACCGCTTTCGGGGACAAGAGCTTCACGTTTGTGATGAAGTCGCCCCCGGCGACCATCCTTGTGAAGAAGGCGGCCGGCATTCAGAAGGGCAGCGCCAAGCCGCATACCGACAAGGTGGGCAAGGTAACCCGCGCCCAGCTCGAAGAAATCGTCAAGATCAAGAGCAAGGATCTGACTGCGGCCGACATGGATGCTGCGGTTCGTACCATTGCTGGCAGCGCCCGCAGCATGGGCATCACGGTGGAGGGCCTCTGAAATGGCGAAGATTTCCAAGCGCAATAAGGCACTGGCCGCCAAGGTTGATCGCAACAAGCAGTATCCCGTGAAGGATGCGCTGGCGCTGGTCAAGGAAAATGCCACGGCCAAGTTTGACGAGTCCGTCGATGTGGCCGTGAATCTTGGCGTTGATGCCAAGAAGTCCGATCAAAACGTGCGTGGTTCGGTAGTGCTGCCGGCTGGTACCGGCAAGACCGTGCGTGTTGCGGTGTTCGCGCAAGGCGAAAAGGCCGAGGCTGCCAAGGCTGCCGGCGCCGATGTCGTCGGTTTCGACGATCTGGCGGCAACCGTCAAGGCTGGCACGATCGAATTCGACATCTGTATCGCGACGCCCGATGCCATGCGTGTCGTTGGCGCCCTGGGCCAGATCCTCGGTCCGCGCGGTCTGATGCCGAACCCGAAGGTCGGCACGGTGACCATGGATGTGACGACGGCAGTCAAGAATGCCAAGGCCGGTCAGGTGCAGTATCGCACCGACAAGGGTGGTATCGTGCAATGCACGATCGGTCGCGCCTCGTTCAGTGTCGATGCGCTGCAGCAGAATCTGGCTGCCTTGCTGGATGCATTGCAGAAGGCCAAGCCGGCCTCCTCGAAGGGCCAGTATCTGAAGAAGATTTCGCTCACCAGCACCATGGGTGCAGGCGTGCGTGTCGATCAGGCCAGCCTGAGCGCATAAGCAGTATTTCTCTGCAAGCAGGATGCTTGCAGAAGCAGGAACTTTGGGCCGCTTCATTGTCTGTACGAGATGAAGCGGGTTATCAAAGACCGTAGGGGTCGGATGGGTGGTCGCTGATCGCCGGCAAATAATCCTTCGGGATGCATGCCGATGGGAATCGAAACCCGGATGACTTAATTGTTGATCCGCGGGAATTGCAGGGCGAATCAAGTCCGGCAAATATGTGGCTCACGCCCAACGCAGATGGCGTTGCCCGAACACAGGAATTGGCTGAACAGCTGAACTCTTGAATGAAGGTCGCCGTATCGGTTCTTTTCGTGGGAATTTGCACGGACGGAACAGTTGCATTAACTAGGAGCTGACCTTGGGTCTCAATCTTGATGACAAGAAGGCGGTAGTCGCCGAAGTGTCCGCGCAAGTCGCGAACGCACAGTCGATCGTCGTTGCTGAGTACCGTGGTTTGGAAGTGGGTGATATCACCGTCCTGCGCGCAAATGCGCGCAAGTCGGGGGTTTATCTGCGCGTGCTGAAAAATACCCTGGTTCGTCGTGCCGTCGCCGGCACGCCGTTCGCCGGACTCTCGGATCAAATGGCCGGTCCCTTGATTTACGGGATTTCCGCTGATCCGGTGGCAGCTGCGAAGCTGCTTAACGAGTTCGCCAAGGGTAACGACAAGCTCATCATCAAGGCGGGCGCCTTGCCGAACTACGTCATGGACGTAGCCGGCGTGAAGGCCCTCGCCACGATGCCGAGCCGCGAGGAGCTGCTGTCCAAGCTTCTCGGCACGATGCAGGCGCCGATCGCCACTTTTGTCCGTACCCTCAACGAAGTTCCGACCAAGTTTGTTCGGGGCCTTGCTGCGGTGCGCGACAGCAAACAAGCCGCTTGATGTATTCATCACGTCGTTCATACGAACTTATTTAATCAATTCATTCAGGAGTTTTAAACATGGCTGTTAGCAAACAAGAAATCCTTGACGCAATTGCGAACATGACCGTTCTGGAATTGTCGGAACTGATCAAGGAAATGGAAGAGAAGTTTGGCGTGTCCGCTGCTGCCGCTGCTGTTGCAGTTGCCGCTCCGGCTGCTGGTGGTGCTGCCGCCGCCGCTGAAGAGCAGACCGAATTCACGGTCATGCTGGTCGCCGCTGGCGAAAAGAAGGTCGAGGCCATCAAGGTGGTTCGTGCCGCTACGGGCCTGGGCCTCAAGGAAGCCAAGGATCTGGTTGATGGCGCTCCGAAGGCTGTCAAGGAAGGCGTTTCCAAGGCTGATGCGGAAGCCCTCAAGAAGCAGCTCGAAGAAGCCGGCGCCAAGGTCGAAATCAAGTAATACGCGTTGTACGCTGCACGGGCTGGCGACTTCGGTTGCCAGCCCTTTCATGCTTTGTGGATTAACGCTTGTGCATCAGGTTGTTCGGACGCGTTGATTCATGTTGATAAATGCAGGCCCAAGGATGCAAGAGGGTCAGAAGAGAAAGCTGTTGTTGATGGGGTGTTGAGAGTGTGTCGTATGCATTCACCCAGGACAGCCTTGTCTTCTGACTTTTACAGGACCTTTACCGTCTGACTTCAGATCGGAGCCACCATGACGTATTCTTATACCGAGAAAAAACGCATTCGCAAGAGCTTCGCCAAGCGAGCGGCCGTACTCAACGTGCCGTTCCTGCTGGCGACCCAGCTTGAGTCTTATACCGAGTTTCTGCAGGCAGATCTGCCGATCGCCCAGCGTCAGAACAAGGGTTTGCAGGCCGCATTCACCTCGATTTTCCCGATTGTTGCGCACTCGGGGTTTGCGCGTCTCGAATTCGTGCACTACATGCTTGGCGAACCGGTGTTCGACGTCAAGGAATGTCAGCAGCGCGGCCTGACTTTCGCTTCCCCCCTGCGTGCGCGTGTGCGGCTGGTGATTCTTGATCGCGAATCGTCAAGCGAGAAGATCAAGGAAGTCAAGGAGCAGGAAGTGTACATGGGCGAAATTCCGCTCATGACCACCACGGGTTCCTTCGTGATCAACGGCACCGAGCGCGTGATCGTTTCCCAGTTGCATCGTTCGCCGGGCGTGTTCTTCGAGCATGACCGCGGCAAGACGCACAGCTCGGGCAAGTTGCTGTTCTCGGCGCGCATCATTCCGTATCGTGGTTCCTGGCTCGATTTCGAGTTTGACCCGAAGGATCTGATGTACTTCCGTGTCGACCGTCGGCGCAAGATGCCGGTCACGATTCTGCTCAAGGCCATCGGCATGACGCCGGAGCAGATTCTGGCGACTTTTTACGAATTCGATACCTTTCATCTGGGCAAGAAGGGCAATCAGTTTACGGTTGTTCCTGAACGTCTGCGCGGTGAAACCGCCAAGTTCGATATTCTCGACAAGGCTGGCAATGTCCTCGTGCCGATGGACAAGCGCATCACCATCAAGCATATCCGCGCCCTCGCCGATGCAGGCATCAAGAAGATTGCCGTGCCCGACGACTTCATCGTCGGCCGTATCGTTGCGCACAACATCGTTGCTCCGGATACCGGTGAGATCCTTGCCAATGCCAATGACGAGTTGACCGAAGATCTGCTCACCAAGCTCGTGGCGAACGGCATCGACACGCTGCACACGCTGTATGTGAATGACCTGGATCGCGGTGCGTATATCTCGACGACCCTGCGCACCGACGAAACCGTCGATCAGCTGGCTGCGCGCGTGGCGATCTACCGCATGATGCGCCCGGGCGAACCGCCCACCGAGGAGTCGGTCGAAACGCTGTTCAACGGCCTGTTCTATGCCGAAGAGCGTTACGATCTGTCGGCTGTGGGCCGCATGAAATTCAATCGTCGTGTAGGCCGCGAAGAGCTCACGGGTCCGAATACGCTGTCGAATGAAGACATCATCGAAGTGGTGCGCATTCTCGCCGAACTGCGCAACGGCCGCGGCGAGATCGACGATATCGATCACCTCGGCAACCGCCGCGTACGTTCGGTCGGCGAACTCGCCGAGAACCAGTTCCGCGCCGGTCTGGTGCGTGTCGAGCGTGCCGTCAAGGAGCGCCTGAATCAGGCCGAGTCCGACAACCTGATGCCGCACGACCTGATCAATGCCAAGCCGATTTCGGCCGCGATCAAGGAGTTCTTTGGTTCCAGCCAGCTCTCGCAGTTCATGGACCAGACCAATCCGTTGTCGGAAATCACCCACAAGCGCCGTGTTTCGGCGCTTGGCCCGGGCGGTTTGACGCGCGAGCGCGCCGGCTTCGAGGTGCGCGACGTGCATCCGACCCACTACGGCCGTGTCTGTCCGATCGAAACGCCGGAAGGTCCGAACATCGGTCTGATCAACTCGCTGGCACTGTATGCGCGTACCAACAGCTTCGGCTTCATGGAAACGCCGTACCGCAAGGTTGAGGACGGTCGCGTGAGCGACAAGATCGACTTCCTCTCGGCCATCGAAGAAGGTAATTTCGTGGTGGCACAGGCGAATGCCGAACTCGACAAGAAGGGCAAGCTTTCCGATGAACTGGTTTCCTGCCGCTTCAAGGGCGAGTTCGAGCTCAAAGGCCCCGCAGAGGTCCAGTACATGGACGTGGCGCCAGGGCAGATCGTTTCCGTTGCGGCTTCGCTGATTCCGTTCCTTGAGCATGACGATGCGAACCGTGCCTTGATGGGCGCCAACATGCAGCGTCAGGCGGTTCCCTGTCTGCGTGCCGAAAAGGCGCTGGTCGGTACTGGCATTGAACGTACCGTGGCGGTCGACTCGGGTACGGTGGTCCAGGCATTGCGCGGCGGTATCGTCGATTACATCGATGCCAACCGTATCGTGGTGCGCGTGCATGACGACGAAGCTGTCGCCGGCGAAGTCGGTGTCGACATCTACAACCTGATCAAGTACACGCGTTCCAACCAGAACACCAACATCAACCAGCGCCCTCTGGTCAAGGTGGGCGACACGATTGCCAAGGGCGATGTGATCGCCGACGGCGCATCCACCGACATGGGTGAACTGGCGCTCGGCCAGAACATGCTCGTGGCGTTCATGCCGTGGAACGGCTACAACTTCGAAGATTCGATCCTGATCTCCGAGCGTGTGGTCGCCGATGACCGTTTCACCTCGATCCATATCGAGGAACTCACGGTTGTGGCGCGCGACACCAAGCTCGGCGCCGAAGAAATCACGCGCGATATCGCTACGCTCGGCGAAGCCCAGCTGTCGCGCCTCGACGAAGCCGGCATCGTGTATATCGGTGCTGAAGTCGAAGCTGGCGATGTGCTGGTTGGCAAGGTCACGCCGAAGGGCGAGACCCAACTCACGCCGGAAGAAAAGCTGTTGCGCGCCATCTTTGGCGAGAAGGCCTCCGACGTCAAGGACACCAGTCTGCGCGTGCCGTCCGGCATGGTCGGTACGGTCATCGACGTGCATGTGTTTACGCGTGAGGGCATCGAGCGCGACAAGCGCGCTCAGCAGATCATCGACGACGAACTGCGCCGCTACAAGACCGATCTGGCTGACCAGATGCGCATCGTCGAACGCGATACCTTCTCGCGTATCGAAAAACTGCTGCTGAACAAGATCGCCAACAAGGGACCGAAGAAACTTGCCAAGGGTGCCAAGATCACCAAGGAATATCTCGATTCCATCGATCCGCATCACTGGTTCGATATCGGCATGGCCAGCGACGAGATCGCCCAGCAACTCGAAAATCTGCGTGAGAGCCTTGAGCACACGCGCAAGGATTTCGATGTCGCGTTCGAAGAAAAGAAGAAGAAACTCACGCAGGGCGATGAATTGCCGCCGGGTGTGCAGAAAATGGTCAAGGTCTATCTGGCTGTCAAGCGCCGCCTGCAGCCCGGCGACAAGATGGCCGGTCGTCATGGTAACAAGGGTGTGGTCTCGCGTATCGTACCGATCGAAGACATGCCGTACATGGCGGATGGTACGCCGGTCGATATCGTGCTGAATCCGCTGGGCGTGCCGTCGCGGATGAACATCGGTCAGATTCTTGAGACCCATCTGGGCTGGGCCGCGAAGGGCCTCGGTCACAAGATCAATGCCATGCTGCGTGAGCAGGCGGCGATTGGCGAATTGCGTGGCTATCTGAACAAGATCTATAACTCGAGTGGCAAGCAGGAAGATATCGCCAGCCTTAGCGATGCCGAAATTCTCGAACTTTCGCGTAATCTGTCGCGCGGCGTGCCGTTTGCGACGCCGGTATTCGACGGCGCCAACGAAGCCGAGATCAAGGACATGCTGGAACTCGCCGGTCTGCCCCGTTCGGGCCAGGTCACGCTGTTCGACGGACGCACGGGCGATGCCTTCGAGCGTCAGGTGACGGTCGGCTACATGCACGTACTCAAGCTGCACCATCTGGTCGATGACAAGATGCATGCGCGTTCCACGGGCCCGTACAGCCTCGTCACACAGCAGCCGCTGGGTGGTAAGGCGCAGTTCGGTGGTCAGCGTTTCGGCGAAATGGAAGTCTGGGCGCTGGAAGCCTACGGTGCAGCCTACATCCTGCAGGAAATGCTGACGGTCAAGTCCGATGACGTGAATGGCCGTACCAAGGTCTACGAGAGCATCGTCAAGGGCGAGCACAAGATCGAGGCCGGCATGCCGGAATCGTTCAACGTCCTGGTCAAGGAAATCCGCTCGCTGTGTATTGACATCGATCTGGAACGCTACTGATTTTAGTGAGGGGTGAGGAGTGAGGGATAAGGAGCAAGACTCCGGTTCCCCGCAACTCCTCACTCCTAACACCTCACTCCTCACTGGAGAAAAACGATGAAAGCACTACTCGATCTGTTCAAACAGGTTACGCAGGAAGAAGAATTCGACGCGATCACCATCGGCCTCGCGTCGCCGGAAAAGATCCGCACCTGGTCCTATGGCGAGGTCAAGAAGCCCGAAACCATCAACTATCGGACCTTCAAGCCCGAGCGCGATGGCTTGTTCTGCGCCAAGATCTTTGGCCCGGTCAAGGACTACGAATGTCTGTGCGGCAAGTACAAGCGCCTCAAGCATCGCGGTGTGATCTGCGAAAAATGCGGCGTCGAAGTCACGCAGTCGAAGGTTCGCCGCGAGCGCATGGGCCACATCGAACTGGCTTCGCCGGTGGCACATATCTGGTTCCTCAAGTCTTTGCCGTCGCGTCTGGGCATGGTGCTCGACATGACGCTGCGCGACATCGAGCGCGTGCTGTATTTCGAAGCCTTCGTGGTGGTCGATCCCGGCATGACGCCGTTGAATCGCGCCCAGTTGTTGTCGGAAGACGACTATCTGGCCAAGGTCGAGGAGTATGGCGATGACTTTTCCGCCACCATGGGCGCCGAAGGCGTGCGCGAACTGCTGCGTACCCTGGATGTGCCGCATGAAATCGAACTCATGCGCCAGGAACTCGACACCACGGGTTCGGAGGCCAAGATCAAGAAGCTGTCGAAGCGTCTCAAGCTGCTCGAAGGCTTCAGAACCTCGGGTATCAAGCCCGAGTGGATGGTGCTCGAAGTTCTGCCGGTGCTGCCGCCCGATTTGCGCCCGTTGGTGCCACTTGATGGCGGCCGCTTCGCGACTTCGGACCTGAATGACCTGTATCGTCGCGTCATCAACCGCAACAACCGCCTGAAGCGCCTGCTCGAACTCAAGGCTCCCGACATCATCGTGCGCAACGAAAAACGCATGCTGCAGGAAGCCGTCGATTCGTTGCTCGACAACGGTCGCCGTGGCAAGGCCATGACGGGTGCCAACAAGCGTCCGCTCAAGTCGCTCGCCGACATGATCAAGGGCAAGGGGGGGCGCTTCCGCCAGAATCTGCTGGGCAAGCGCGTCGACTACTCGGGCCGTTCGGTTATCGTGGTGGGTCCGCAGCTCAAGCTGCATCAGTGCGGCCTGCCGAAAAAGATGGCGCTCGAACTATTCAAGCCGTTCATTTTCGAACGCCTCGAAAAGATGGGCATCGCCAGCACCATCAAGGCCGCCAAGAAGGAAGTCGAAGCCGAAACACCGGTGGTGTGGGATATCCTCGAAGAGGTCATCCGCGAACATCCGGTCATGCTGAACCGCGCGCCGACGCTGCACCGTCTGGGTATCCAGGCGTTTGAGCCGATGCTCATCGAAGGCAAGGCCATTCAACTGCATCCGCTGGTTTGCGTTGCGTTCAACGCCGACTTCGACGGTGACCAGATGGCCGTGCACGTGCCGCTTTCGCTCGAAGCGCAGATGGAAGCGCGCACCCTGATGTTGGCTTCGAATAACATCCTGTCGCCCGCCAACGGCGAACCGATCATTGTCCCTTCGCAGGACGTCGTGCTGGGCCTGTATTACACAACACGCGATCGCATCAATGCACGCGGCGAGGGCATGTCGTTTGTCGACGTGTCGGAAGTCAAGCGCGCTTATGAGTCGGGCAAGATCGATCTGCATGCGCGCATCAAGGCACGTATCCGTGAAGCCACGCTGGATGAAAACGGTCAGCGCGTCGAGACCGTGACGCGTTACGACACGACCGCGGGTCGTGCCATCCTGTCGGAAATCCTGCCGGCCGGCCTGCCTTTCTCGGTACTCAACAAGCCGCTCAAGAAGAAGGACATCTCCAAGCTCATCAATGCCTGCTTCCGCCGTTGCGGCTTGCGCGAGACCGTGATTTTTGCCGACAAGCTGCTGCAGGCCGGTTTCACACACGCTACGCGTTCGGGGATTTCGATCTGTGTCGATGACATGCTGGTGCCGACGCAGAAGCAGGCCATCATGGATTCGGCCGAGGACGAGGTCAAGGAAATCGAGCGTCAATACACCTCGGGTCTGGTGACCGTCGGCGAACGTTACAACAAGGTCGTCGATATCTGGGGCCGCGCCGGTGATCATGTGGCCAAGGCGATGATGGATCAGCTCGCCGTACAGCAGGTTGAAGACCGCGACGGCAAGACGGTGGCCCAGGAGTCCTTCAACTCCATCTACATGATGGCCGACTCCGGTGCGCGCGGTTCCGCAGCGCAGATTCGCCAGCTGGCCGGTATGCGCGGTCTGATGGCCAAACCGGATGGCTCGATCATCGAAACCCCGATTACCTCGAACTTCCGCGAAGGTCTGAACGTTCTGCAGTACTTCATCTCGACGCACGGCGCCCGTAAGGGTCTGGCCGATACCGCACTGAAGACCGCCAACTCAGGCTACCTGACACGCCGTCTGGTCGATGTAACGCAGGATCTCGTGGTCATCGAGGATGATTGCGGCACCGAACTGGGCTTCAACATGAAGGCGCTGGTCGAAGGTGGTGAAGTCGTCGAACCGCTGCGTGAGCGCATTCTGGGCCGTGTCGTGGTTTCCGATGTGCTGCATCCGGATACCCAGGATCCCTTGATCGTGGCAGGCACCATGCTTGATGAGGATGCCGTGGATCTGATCGATTCGCTGGGCATCGACGAGGTGCGCGTGCGTACCCCGTTGAACTGCGAAACGCGTTATGGCCTGTGCGCCAAGTGTTATGGTCGTGACCTGGGCCGCGGTTCGCTGGTCAATATCGGCGAGGCCGTTGGCGTCATCGCAGCCCAGTCGATCGG
>JBPOIN010000092.1:0-3519 GCA_052034445.1 Pseudomonadota bacterium
CGACACAAGCTACACGATTGAGGTTTCGCGCGAAACGCTCAACTGTACGGTCGGCCTGACCGAAATGGGGGAAGTCAATCTGGAAAAAGCGCTGCGACTCGCGGATCGACTTGGCGGCCACCTTGTGACAGGGCACGTCGATGGTGTAGGAGAAGTACTCAAATTCTCTCCGCGCGGGGAATCTCATGAACTCATCATCCGCGCACCGCAAGCGCTGGCCAAATACATTGCCCGCAAAGGCTCGATCGCCGTGAATGGCGTCAGTCTCACCACGAACTCGATCGACGACGCAAATTTCTCGATCAACCTGATTCCGCACACCATCGCAGCCACGACGCTACGTCATCTGAAACCAGGCAGCCAGGTCAATCTGGAAATCGACCTGATCGCCCGCTACGCTGAACGCATGATGGATGCCGCATCGACTCCACCTGCAGCGGCTCACTGACACGAACGACCAAACCAAACTGAACAGGTCATGATGATCGACCCCAGGATTTTTCTGCCACTGAAAACACGCGTACTACTGGTGGTGCTCGCCTGCTTCTTTGTCGCCATCTGGGGCTTGGCAATGCGCGTCGCCACCGTGTCGCAAGCCAACCTGGAACAACTGCTCTCCGAGCAGATGTCGACCACCGTCGGCTATGTTGCCGCCGATCTCGACAGCAAGGTGCAGATGCGCATCAACATGCTCAGGGATCTCGCCCAATCGATTCCGCCGACAATTCTCGACAATCCGAAAAAACTGCAGCAACACCTTGCCCAGCACACCACTTCGCAGGCACTGTTCCCGACGGGGGTGTTCATCATCGACACCCAGGGCATAACGGTTGCCGATTATCCGCATGTCGATGGTCGCGACGACTTCATCGGCGACAAGGCGCTATTCCAGGAGGCCATGGCTACCGGCCAGGTCACCATCAGCGCCCCGTTTGTCGGGCGTTTTATCCAGCGCCCCTCAGTCGCGATCGTGATTCCGCTCTGGGATCCGCGCGGCATCAGCGCTGGTGCGCTGCTTGGCCAGGTTTATCTGTCCGATCAGAATCTGTTCGGACAGCTTGAGCAGACCAAGATCGGCAAAAACGGCAATCTTGTAGTGATATCACCGAAGGATCGACTGATCATCTCAGCCACGGAATCCAGCAAGATCATGCAAACCCTGCCGAATCCCGGCATCGACCCCCTGCTCGATCGGCGCACCGAAACGGGTTATGAAGGCCCCGGCTTCCTGACCACGGATGCCGGAGTCGAAACCCTGACCGTGAGTCGCAACATGAAAACCGCCGGCTGGATCGTGCTGGCCGGAGTTCCGACGCAGGATGCCTTTGCCCCGATCGCGGTACTCAAACGCGAGATTTACCTGGTCGCCCTGATCATGTCGCTGGCGATTCTGGCCATTCTGCGTTTCGTGCTGGTACGTCAACTCGCCCCACTCGACGAAGTCGGCGCAGCAATGCGCCGCATGACCGCAGGCGACGAACCGCTGGCGCCACTGCCGATTCGCGGGGCGGACGAAATCGGTCAGTTGGTTGACAGCTTCAACCATCTGATCCTCGAACGCCGCAGCAGTGAAGAAGCACTGCGGGTTAGCGAACAACGCTTCCATTCACTGTTTACCCATCTATCCAACGGCTTTGCGCTGCATGAAGTCATCCGCAACAAGGAAGGCCGCATCATCGATTTCTGTTATCTTGAAATCAATCCGGCCTTCGAAAAAATAACCGGTGTCACGCGCGAACAACTGATCGGCAAACGACTCACCGAAGTCATGCCGGAAACCGAGCAATACTGGATCACCCACTTGAGCGAAGTCGCCGACACAGGCGTCGCGCAATATTTCGAGAACTATTCGAAGCAAAACAATCGCTGGCTGGCCACACACTCCTATCGCCCGGCAGCGGAGCAGTTCGCCACGGTGGTCGAAGACATTACCGAACGCAAACTCGCCGAGCAGAAGATCGAACTGCTCGCCTACCATGACATTCTGACCGAACTGCCGAACCGGCGCCTGCTACGCGACCGCTTCGAGCAAGCCATGGCGCATGCAGACCGCACCGGCGCCAAGGTTGCGCTGCTGTTCCTTGATCTCGACAATTTCAAGAGCATCAACGATTCGCTCGGGCATCTGGTTGGTGATGTACTGCTCAAGTCCGCCGCTGCCCGCTTGCGCGAGTGTGTACGAGAAACCGACACCATCAGCCGTCAGGGCGGTGACGAGTTCCTGATTGTGCTGCCGGAACTCCCCGATGCCGACACGATTTCGCCGCTGCTCAGCAAGATCAAGGAGCGCCTGCAGGACCCCTTCGACGCCGAAGGTCAGGAACTGACGACTTCGGCATCCATCGGTGTGGCGCTATACCCTGACGACGGTGGCGATTTCGACACGCTGCTCAAGAAGGCCGACATGGCCATGTACCGCGCCAAGGATGCCGGCCGCAACAGTTATCAATTCTTCGACGAGCAAATGAACATCGAGGCCGTCGAGCATCTGGCCTTGCGCAACGGCTTGCGCAGGGCGCTCGAACGCAACGAACTGGAAGTTCATTACCAACCCCAGATCAATCTGCAAACAGGTCAGGTAGTCGGCGCCGAAGCTCTGCTGCGCTGGAATCATCCGGCGCTTGGCATGGTATCGCCGGGGCGTTTCATCCCGATTGCCGAAGAAAGCGGCCTGATCGTCCCCATTGGCGAATGGGTACTGCAGGAAGCCTGCCGCCAGGCGATGAACTGGAAAGCCGCCGGGCTCCCCGACCTGCTGATTGCCGTCAATCTGTCCGTGGTGCAGTTCAAGCGCGGCGAAGTCGAACATGCGGTCATCCGGGCCCTCGAACAAACCGGCTTCGAGCCCTCGCTGCTGGAACTCGAAATCACCGAATCGGTACTGATCCATGATGCCGAAAAAGTCCTCGCAACCATCCAGCGCCTGAAACTGCTGGGCGTCAAACTGTCGATCGATGACTTCGGCACCGGCTACTCAAGCCTGTCCTATCTCAAACGCTTCGCGGTGGACAAACTCAAGATCGACCAGTCGTTCATCCGCGATCTGGCCACCGATCAGGATGACGCCGCAATCGTGCGGGCCATCATCCAGATGGCTCACAGTCTGAATCTGCAAACCATTGCCGAAGGCGTCGAGGACGAGAAAATCCTCAAGCATCTGGAGATATTCCATTGTGACGAGGCGCAGGGCTACCATATCGCCAAACCCATGCCGGCGCACAAATTTGCCGAATTCCTGGCCAAAACGTCCGAACTTGCCTTCTGATTCGCAGCGCGCTGGCATGGCAGGCTCAGGCATGGGAAAATAGCAACCCGGCTGTCTTTAGCTCCACTGACCAGCCCCATCCGCCACCTGATTAAAGATCGACCCACCATGAGCGTCAGCCCAATCCAAGACATCATTGCCGACATGCGCGCCGGCAAAATGGTCATCCTCGTCGACGAAGAAGACCGCGAAAACGAAGGCGACCTCGTCATTGCCGCCGAACATGTCACCCCCGAAGTCATCAACTTCATGGC
>JBPOIN010000080.1:0-3471 GCA_052034445.1 Pseudomonadota bacterium
ACGGCGACCGCCCCGAATGGCTCGATATGTGGAAACCCTGGCGTCAACTCATGGCGACGCAACGTAACAATCTGTTCTTCGTTCCCTCGGACCTCATCAACCGCCACACTCCGCGACTGCTCGATGGGACGCAGATGTTCTGCGATCAAATGGAACAGACGCGTGCCCGGCGTCCCGGCAGTCGGCCCTGAAACCGGGCCGCCCCACCAGGTTCAATCACGTTCGTTCAATAGCGTTCGCGCATGTACAGGAATGGGCTCTTGGCCGTACCAAACGTGATGCGCCCATGCGGATCCCTGATATAGCCAGCACTCCCACACCAATTTCCGAGCAGCCAGGACATGTTGGCGGCCGTCGACACGGGCTTGATGCTGTTGCAGGAATTGTCGTTTCCAGAGGCTTCCAAATTCAGCGCAATGTCGGCGCTACCGGTGCTGCCGAGTCCGGGCGATCGGAACTTGATCGAGGCAACACCGTTACTAAGCTGTAGCGGAAACACGCTCACTATTTGCACATTGGCACTCGACAAATTGCCCGCCGGATTGTAGTTGCTGATGGCGATATTGCCGGCGGCCGGAATCTGCGTGCAGGAGTCTGCCGTATTGGTCAGCCATGTACTGCCATTCCAGTACAGTGCGCGCACCGGCACGTACAACGGCAGAAGTTCGGAGCCATACGCATTGTCCAGTTTGAGGATGCCGTAACGATAGCTGCCGCTAGCTGTGGCGCTGGCCAACCATGGCGTCTGCACGGCGCCATTCAGTGTCTTGATGTTATTCGCGCTCGGCGCATCGCTGTCGCTGACCGATACTGTGATGGATGCTGTGACCGGGTCGGTCCGCGTGGCCGGCCGGACATAGGTACAGGCGGCAGTGGTGCAAGCGGCATTGTTTCCTGACGCCCGTCCACCCGTGACAGTCGCTGGCCAGTCGATTGCCGCCGTCAGCGGCAATCCGCTGCTGCCCGCGGCACCCGTCAGCAAGCATGCTGGTAAAGAAGAAACCGCCACTATCGGACGCGGCAACGGTGTTGCGGCAAGCAGGCGCTCCATCCGATTTCCATCGGCATTCATGGCCGTCACATCGAGTTGCACGGCGACCGGCTGGCCCATGTACGTGAATCCCGTACAACTCGTGCCCATGGAATTATTGACATCATAATGATTGACGCGGAAGCGTGGCGTGGCCACCGTGGCATTCTGACTGCGGAAATTGCAGCCGTATTTGCCTTTATTGGCGGCAGTAACGGCACCATCATCCGCGACATTCGAATAGCTGCCGATAATGCAGTCGGATACGGCATCCCCCGAACCCGACGACGAGACATAGTCGTTATCGATCGCAGCATACGCCGGCAAAGTCAGCGGACCAAAATCATTGTAAAAGAAACTGCCGTTTGAAATTCCGGTGGCAGGATCGGCTGCACCAAAACCTTTCGTGCCGCTCCAGGACAGCGTCGCGGCGATACCACTATCACCAGTGGCAGCAATGGCAAGACCATTCGAATCATTGAATGTCAAGCTGGAATCCAATTGCGGCGCCCCCGCATAACCGATGATGGCGCTGCCCGCAGCATTCTGCGCCTGTGCGTAAAGCTTGAAACCCGGTGAATTGCCGCCTGCCTGACTTCCCGCCACGATCACACCGGTATCGGACGAGAGGGCAAGTTGGGCCGGACGAATCGTGAAGCTATCGGTGGAGAGCGCACATCCCGGAGAATAGGCAGCGTCCTTGATACGCACCTTGACCTTTTTTACTGCCTGACTAACCGTCACGCCAAGTGTCAGCCGGCCTGCCGAAAATTCCGTGCTTGCGGGGCTCAACGTCACCCCGGTCAAGGCTGTTTTGCTGGCGCAAGCGGTTGCACTCGTATCATCGACGAGCTCCACAGTTGGAGTGCCAGCGTAATCCGTGTTAATCGCACCGTTGTAGCCCATCATCAAATCGATGCCGCTATAAGGAAAGGCGGTGCCGGCAATTTTTGTATACAAATTCGTACCCCAAGCAGCACCATGCTCGACGGCGTCAAATGTGCACACATGGTAGGCTAGCGCCGAGGTGCAATCGACGACCTTATTGGTAGACGTGTTGTAGCATTCTAGAGTTCCGGAAGCCAGCCCCAAGGCCACTGGCTGAGTGTCATCAGTATTTGCCAGTGTAACGCCGGTTCTGATGCCCGTTGCATCGATCGTGATAGCTCCCGCCGGATTCCACGTTAGGGTCGCACCGGCCGCAATCGTAGTTGCCGTTGGCGTGATAGTGACGCCTCCCGTGTAAGCCGTACAAGTCGGCGCTGCAGTCCCGACGGCTGACGCAGCCTCGGTACAGGCTTTCATGGTGATGGGCTGCGGCTTGCACAACAAGGCATAGGCCGGATCGTATTCAAAACGGATATGACCGGGTCCGGCGGCAGCAAACGTCACGCGGCATTCGACGTTGGTTGTTGTCCATGTGCTTTCGCCTGTCAATGCGCCATTGCGATTGCAGGTCCCCGTATCGCCTGGATAACTGGCATTCGAAGGCACGACTTTCAGTTGCACAGTTCCAGCCGTTCCGCTTTTTATCGTAAATGTACCAACACCTGCAGACAGCTGAACTGTCGCACTACTCAGCGTTGCTGTTCCTGTGACGATTGAGACCGTCACTTGCTGGTTATCACTCGTTACCGGCGTGCACGTTCCCACTGCCGCATTACTGCAGGAAGTAACCGTAATTGTCTTGGTCGTTGTGTTGTCGTTAACGACGGTATTTGTGTTTGCCTGAGTTAGTAATAGATGCAGCTTGCTTGTCAGAGCGCTTGTCCCTGAACCACCAAAATAATTCGAATTTCGGGAGCCAGACGGAGTAGACGGAAGATCGCATGCATAGATTCTTATCTGGGTGAAGTGCGTAAAGTTATTTGCCTGAGCAGCTTGCGAAAGACACTTGCCCGAAAGCGTTCCGGCCGCGCCTGGGGCCAGTTTCACTTGAATAGAGTCTTCGGCTGTTGCTGCCGTATACGTGAAAGGCGCAAATTCCCACTGGGCATTTAAACTTGGAGCAGCCGCTGTTGGACAGGTGACCCAATTTGCCGAACCGCTGGTGTACGGCATCAGCCCTGAGTTTGCATCTCCTAAGCAGAGACCACTTGGAAGGTTTTTGATTTGAAAATAGCCTGCAGTTCCGACCGAAGTGATCTCCCAAGTCTGAGTGGACGCAAGGTAATAACCCTGGGCATTTCCTGTGGAAGTCGCTGCGTCATAAACGATCGGATTTGGAACACCAAGATAACTGTAATTGTTATTTGGAAAGGAACTATATATCCCTGGCCCGGCAAACGTAGCCACAGCATTTGCCAGCCCAGGCACCATCCCCATCAATGCGGCCAACATCATCAGCCAACCCATGCGCACTGACCAAAAACTCCTGCGCGCAGTCGCAATCAGCTGAGCCTCCAGCCTGATGATGTAAAGAAACCGGGTTCCGATTTTAT
>JBPOIN010000240.1:0-13385 GCA_052034445.1 Pseudomonadota bacterium
TCCTGGCCGCACGCTTCTCGCACAATGTGCCCTTGTCGCTTTCCGCCAGCCTGGTGTTCGAACAGTCCTACGGCCCGATCGAAGGCGACAGCGCCTCGCTGGCCGAACTCTGCGCCCTCATGTCGGCGATCGCCGATCTGCCGATCAAGCAGTCGCTGGCCATCACCGGCTCGGTGAACCAGTATGGCAACGTGCAACCGATCGGTGGCGTCAATGAAAAGATCGAAGGCTTCTTCGACATCTGCAAGGCCGCCGATCCGCACGGACTCACGGGTGAACAGGGGGTACTGATCCCCGAATCCAACGTCAAGCACCTCATGTTGCGCGCCGATGTGGTCGCCGCCTGCGCCGCCGGCCAGTTCCACATTCATGCCGTCAGCGACGTCGATCAGGCCATCGAACTGCTCACCGGGGTGCCGGTCGGCGAGCCGGACGCGAACGGTTTCATCCCCGCAGGCACGGTCAACTACCTCGTGGCGACCCAGCTCGCCGAAATGTCCGCACTGCGCCAAGCCTTCGCCGCCAACGGCGCACGCCGCAGCAGCAACAAAAGCAAGGCGGAGGAAACACCGCCGGATGAAAAGAAGCCCTGAATGAGGGGCAGCCGGGCAGGTGGCTGCCGGGAAATCAGGGTAACGAATTTTCCTGCGCAAAGAAGGCCGTGCAGCAAAGGACGGCGCTGAAATGATTGATGCCTGACAATGACAAATGGATCATTGTTTGTGATGAATGATTTTTGAGGATGTTCTGGGATGAAAAAGAAAGCGATGCTGACCCCTTTAGACCCGGATAATTCTAAAAACAGATAGATAGGGCTGTTTCTGCTGTTTTTTACATGAATCCCTGCCGCCCCTCTGAATCAGTCCCCCTGATTTTCAGCCGCTCCGTCCGGCAGATTGCCCATTCTGCGCCATCCCGCCCCCGCAGGCCGGGCAAGTGTGGCTAAAATCGATGGATTGCCGTCCAATCCCGATCGCCCCGGTATGAAGCCCCGCCGTTCGCCCCCCCTGCCCCAATCACTCCTGCTCCAGCTGCTGCCATTGCTGATGCTGGCGCTGCTATTGTTGCCGCTGCACGCAGCACAGGCCAGTTCGTTTGCCGACAGTCTGCCGCCACAGCTTGCGAGCGACCCCAATCTCTGCGCCTACGCGCCCTGTCAGGACGTCATGCCGGGGGCCGACAGTTTCTCGCCGCGCAAGGGACACCCGCCCTATGTCGAGGCCTACAAGACCACTGGCGAACGCAAGCGCTTGTTGGGCTATATCTTCCTCTCGACCGACATCGCCGACATTCCGGGGTATTCAGGCAAGCCCATCGTCACGCTGATCGGCATGAATACCGAGGGTGTATTCACAGGGGTCAAGATTCTCAAGCACTCCGAACCCCTGGTGCTCTCCGGCATCCCGGTTCAGGTCCTGCTCGACTTCATCCATCAATACGTCGGCAAGTACGTCGGCGACAAGGTCGAGATCGGCGAATCGCGCATCGACCAGGGCGTGGTGGGTGTGGATGCCATCACCAGCGCCACGGTCACGGTCATGTCGTTCAACCAGATCGTCATGCGCAGCGGCGTCGCCGTGGCGCATCAGGCCGGCATCCTCAAGGCCACGCCACGCCAGCCGGCCAGATTCACGGAAAACGCGCCCCTGACCGATTGGCCCACGTTGGTGAACGAAGGCAGCGTCCAGCGCCTTACGGTGACCCAGGCCGAGGTCGGCCAGCCCAACACGGGCAAACCTTACATCGACTTGTACTTCGGCATTCTGAACGCGCCCGGTCCGGGCAAGAGCCTCCTCGGCGAAGCCGGCTACGAAAACCTGATGTCGCGCCTGAAACCGGGCGAAACAGCGATTTTCATGGTCGCCAACGGCACGGCCTCCTTCAAGGGCTTTGGCTTCGTGCATGGCGGCATCTACGACCGCATCGCCGTCGCCCAGGATCTGGACAACTTCAGTTTCCGCGATATCGATTCGCTGGTGCTCGATAGCGTCAAGGCCAAGGATGCTCCCGCCTTCTCGGAGGCTGCCGTATTCATCCTGCGCAATCCGAACTTTTCCTCGGCCTACCCCTGGCGCCTGATCTTCCGCGGCGTCAAGACGGATCGCAAGACGCTGGCCAGCAGTTTCGTCACTTTCGACCAGCCCTACTGGCTCCCCGAACGCCACCTCGAAGGCGGACGTCCGGCCTGGCAACCGCCGGACCCGACCTGGCTGCGCGTCTGGCAGAACCGCCCGGTCGCCATTGCCTGTTTCATCGCCTTCCTGCTCGTCGTGGCAGTCACCTACGCCCTGCGCGACCGCTTGATCCGCCGCGCGCGGCGCAAGGACAAGCGCTGGGTATCGGTGCCGAAATACCTGATCTGGGCCGTCAGCTTCGGCTTTGTCGGCGTGTATCTCATGGCGCAGCCCTCAATCACCCAGGTGCTGACGCTGTTCCACGCCCTGCTGTTCAAATGGGACTGGGAGTTGTTTCTCTCCGATCCCTTCATCTTCCTGTTCTGGTGGTTCATCTTCATCACCACCCTGATCTGGGGACGCGGCCTGTTCTGCGGCTGGCTGTGTCCCTACGGCACCATGACCGAGGCGCTGTACAAGATCGCCGGCAAGCTCGGCCTGGCGCGCTTCCAGTTCCGCCCCGATGAAGCCTGGCACGAGCGCTTCAAATGGCTCAAATATCTGGTGTTCTTCGTCCTGCTTGGGACATCCTTCTACTCCATGGAAATGGCCGAAACGCTGGCCGAGATCGAACCGTTCAAGACCACCTTCCTGGTCGGCGTCTGGAATCGCACCTGGCCCTTCATCCTCTTCTGGAGCGTGCTCATTGTCGCGGCCCTGTTTGTCGAGCGGCCGTTCTGCAAATACCTCTGTCCGCTCGGCGCCAGCCTGGCCTTCCCGTCGAATTTTCGCTGGCAACCGCTCAAGCGCAAGCAGGAATGCGGCCCCTGCAAGGCCTGCGGCAGCGGTTGCGAATCGCTGGCCATCGAGCGCAGCGGTCGCATCGATCAACGCGAATGCCTGCTGTGCCTCGACTGCATGGTCATGTATTACGACGATCACGCCTGCCCGCCGCTCGCCCAGGAACGCAAACGGCGCACCAAGGCCGGCGAAGCGCTCTCACCCATCGGCCAGGACGGCTATTTCATCCCCATCATCCCGCTGGTCGATCAACCGCCGGCGCCGCCGCGCCTCAGCATTGCCGCCTGGTTCGGCGCCGAAATCAGCGACCTGTTCCCCTGGCGCCGGCGCAGCGAAAGCCGCGCCATGCTGTTCCACGCTTTTGGCATCATCATGGCCGGCATGGCGACCTGGGCCTGGCTGCTCGGCGCAGCGGGCAAGATCAGCCATGTCATGATTCTGTGCTGGTGGCTGGCCTGGAGCGCCTACGAAGTCGCCGCACGCATGGATTGCAAACCGCACATCCGCGACGGCTCCTGGTGGCAACGCAATTTCCGCGCCGCCAGCTGGGGCGACATGCTCGTTTATGTGAGCGTCAAGAATGTGCTGATTGCCGCCATCCTGTTCGTGCTCATGAACGAACTCGGTATCGGCCCGTTGCTGCAGAGCCTGCCGGAAATGCCCTGGCAGTTCTGAGCAGCAATCCTTTTGTCATTTTAAAGTTGACGAGGAATTGCCGGGTTTCCTTGCAAATAGGCCATCGGGTCAGCTAAAAAATTGGCCGCAAAAATATTGAGCGGAAAAATGCCCATGCAGAAAGGGCTACAGCGCAGCGAGCCAAAAAATCAAGATGACATTAACATCTCACGCTCAACGCACAGCAAACGTTGCATCGCCGCCAATCAGGGCAAGGTACGCGCAACGCGGAAACCATCGAAATTGATGCGCTTGTCGGCCCGATCGCCGAAGCGCACCGCCGAGCGCAGATAGATCGGCACGTCGAACCAGGAACCACCGCGCACCACGCGTTTTTTGCAATCGCCGCCGGTCCAGGCCGAGCCGTCGACCGGTGCGCCCTGATAACCCGCATTCCAGCAATCCTCGGTCCACTCCCAGACGTTGCCGTACATGTCGTAGAGACCGAAGGCATTCGGTTTCTTGCCGCCACCGGGGCGCGGCTTGTCGCCGGCGTTCTTGTCGTACCAGGCATATTGGCCGACACGTTTGTCGCTGAAGTCGCCGAAGTAATAGCGCGTCTTGCTGCCCGCACGCGCCGCGTATTCCCACTCGGCCTCGGTCGGCAGGCGATACACGCCGCGATCGCTCTTTGGCTTCGTGGCGTTGAGCCAGTGGACGAAAGCCTGGGCGTCCTGCCAGCTCACCTGAACCACGGGCGCAAAATCCCCCGGCGCATTGTTGTACTTGAGAAACTCCTCGTCCAGCAGCTGGTTCTGGCCGGTTTCCTGGATGAAGCGTTTGAACTGCCCCAGCGTCACCTCGATGCGGCCGAGCTGAAACGCCTTGATCCTGACCGCATGCTGCGGCGTCTCGTCCTCATACGCATCCGGATCGATGGCCGCGCCACTCGGGCAAGTCGCGGTCGCCTCCACAGCCGCCGGCGCAGCCTGAGCGATCAGCGGCCGACACGACCCCATGAAAAAGCTGCCGGCAGGAATATCGACGAACTTGATGCCGATGTGATTTGTAAACTCGCCGGCCTGGGCCGCCGCACTCAAGCAGCAGCTCAGCCCCAGCAGCAACTGTTGCAGCCGCTTGAAAGCCACAGGCGGCACGCGAGGATTCGGGGTGGGTATCATGATCAGAACTCGCCAATCTCGGTTGAACCCGCCGATTTTACGCCACACCTGGGCGCCAGCCCGCATGCGGCAAAGGCTTTGCCATGCGGAATTGCCCGCAATGGGCAGCAAGCGTAGTCTTGTACACAGTCGACACCGCATCCCACAGGAGGAGCCATGACCAGAACACTCAAGGAACCGCTGCCGCAAACGGTGAATCTCGTCGAACTGCTGTCCGAACTGGTCGACGAAACCGCACTCGACAAGCCGCTCGACTGGGAAGGGTTGGACTATGAAGCCATGAAGATCGTCGCCATCACGCACACCATTGAGCTCTTCAAGGACATGCCGCACAAACCCGAAACCGTGCTGCTGATGGCGACGATGGCCTATCTTTTCATTGAAAATACCCAGCTTTGGACCGAAAATATGCTGCTCAAGCGGCGCTGAATCAGCACGCTGTTGCGTTGCCAGACCGGCCGGCGCCCTAAAAAACACCGATGCGCCCATGCGCCGCCCGTGGCGGCTATTTTTTCCGTTCGTATCTCATCGCCATTCACCCATGCACAATCTGTTTGCCCACTTCGACTCCCCCACCGTCAAGCCGCCGCACAGCGCGGACTGGGGCGCCCGCCGCGCCGCGTCTGACGCCATGCGCCGCCTGATTGAAAGCCTCATGACCACGATCACCGATCCGGCCGAATTGCACGCTCTGGCCGCGACGCTGAACGCCGAGGCCGACAAGCTGGCCGCCGGGCCGCATCTGTACGGTCGCGTCGCCTTCGAAAAATTCGCCGACGGCCACTTCGGCAACCTGGCGAATCTGGGCTATGAAATGAATCCGCTCGATGGCAAGAGCAACCCGATCGCCCCGCCATTCACCACCTGGATCGAAGGCGAGGTGGCGCATGGCCGCGCGCGGCTGGGCTGGCAGTACGAAGGCCCGCCGTCGACCGTGCATGGCGGCTTCGTCTGCGCGCTGTTCGACCAGTTTCTCGGTGTCGCCCAGCTCATGACCGGCCAACCCGGCGTCACGGGCACGCTATCGACACGTCTGCACCTGCCGACGCCGCTCGACACCGATCTGACGCTGATCGGCCGCGTCAAGGAGGTCAAGGGCCGCAAGAACATCATGGCGGGCGAAATCTGGGCCAATGGCGTCATGACCGCGAGCTGCGAAGGCCTGTTCGTGCATGTCAGCAAAGATCGCTTCCGCCAGCTCGTCGAGGCCAATCAGTCCCCCTCGTCCTGACCGCAAACGCATATCCCGACGTCACCTGCAGCGCCGCAAGCGATTACAATCCGGCAAGACTTCCACCAACGATCCATATTGAATTCACGAGGCCAGAATGAAAATTGGCGCGCTGTTCCAGAAAGAAAATGCGATTCCGACCGCTCCCAAGGTGGTCCATGAACTCATCAACAGCTTCACCAATGAAGACATCTCGATCGAGGACATTGCCCGCACCCTGGCGATGGATCCGGTTTTGAGCGCCAACATCCTGCGCCTTGCCAACTCGTCTTATTACCATGTCTCGCGCCGTATCGAGACCGTCGAGAATGCCATCTCGATGCTGGGTTTCGTCACGGTGCGCACCATGGTCATCACCTGCAGCCTCGTGCATGGTTTTCGCTCGACGCCGGGCCTCGATCTCAAGCAGTTCTGGCGCTGCAATCTCGCCATCGCCGTGATCGCCAAATGGCTGGCCCAGCAAGCGCGCGAAAACAGCGACTTGGCGTTTACGGTCGGCACGATTCACGCCATCGGCCAGCTCATGATGCATGCCGGCATCCCGGAACAGATGCGCGAAATCGACACACAGGTCAGCCTGCTTGACGACAACCGTCTGACGAGCGAAAAACAGACCTTCGAATTCAATTACGCCGAAGTCAGCGCCGAACTGGCGACACGCTGGAATTTCCCCGAAATCATCGCCCAGACGATCCAGGCCTTCCCGAACCCGCTCGAACAGCAGCCCTTCAATCGCATGGCGGCCATCATTCATCTGGCCTCATGGTACGCACGCAACCATGAAAAGCAGATGCCGCTCGATGCAATGCGCCAAGCCTGCCCGGCCGTGCTGCTCGACAAGCTGGGCCTTCCGGCCGGCATCCTGTTCGACAGCATGCCACCCATCGAAGAACTCAGCGACGGACTGGAAGTCCTGCTGAACTAGCAGCCTGTCGGGCTGGCCGCGCGCGGCCCCCAACATGGGGACCGGCGCATCTCAGTTGGTGTGTTTCAGACGCGGGTCGGCCCAATCAGGCATGGGCGGGATCGGCCCGGTGCGGCCGCCATACGAAAACTCAGGATTCTTCGAATCGCAGGTGCATGGCAGCCCCGTTTGCACGGCTGCCGGCAACGGACAATGCCCGGCCGAGGTGATGCAGCGATCAGACAGGCTCGTCGGCGTTCCCGCCACCTTGCCATACACCGAGCCGTGCGCGCTCGGCAATGGCTGGGTATCGCGCGGCGGCGGCTGCTTGTAGCGGTCATTTCGATTGGCGCAGCCGGAGATGGCGATCACGAGGCCGGCCAACAACCAACCGATACGCAGCGTGGGTGAAAAAAGCATGTGAAACTCCCGTATTGCGAGTGCAGGAATCTGAAAACAGTCGGCGCCAGGGCCAACCAACCCGTGACGCATGTTATTCGAGAATCCAGATCGGTGGCGCAAGAATCAGCGCCGCCGATGCCGCGCTGCTCAGCGCCGGGGCGCCCCGTATTCCGCGCGACAAACCTCCATGATCATCTGGCGCAGCCAGCGATTGCACGGATCCTCGGTGTAGCGTTCCTCCCAAAACAGATCGATTTCGGACTTCGTCACATCGCGGAAAAACTGTGGAATTTCCATGATCGCGTAGGGCTGACCGAACAATGCATTGATTTTCAACGCTGGCCGGCGCGCCCACAGCGACACGAAGTCGCTCGCGGCGACCAGTTGCAGCTGGTCCTGCATGATGAAAGGCATGCGTAGCTTGATATTGCGCTGGATGCCGAAGTTGCCCAGCAAACCATCCAGATAGTCATGGCCCAGCCCGGCAACCGAATATTCGACGAGGAAATGATCGAAGTGATTGGCGAATTCCTCGAGTGTGATTTCACTCTTGGCCTGCGGGTGATCGCGGCGCGCCACGGCGACCAGGTCGTCGTCAAATAGCGGTGCATGCATGATGCCCGGGGCGCTCAGGAAATTGAAGGTAATCAGTGCATCCGCTTCGGGGTCGATGAGCGACTTGTTTTCGCGATAGACAAAGTGCTGGATGCGCAGACTGGCCTGCGGCGCAACCTGTTTCATTTTAAGGCTCAGCGGCAGGGCGAGAAAGCTCAGGTGGCTTTCCATCGCAATCGTGAAGCAGCGCGAGGTCTCCTGTGGCTCAAAGGCGGCCTTTTGCGCAAACAGGTCGTCGAGTTCATGAAGAATGCGTTTGATCGGCTTGGCGATACTCAGAGCGTAAGGGGTGGGTTCCATGCCGTCATTGCTGCGTTCGAGCAATGGATCGTTGAGCATCTCGCGCAGCCGGTTGAGCGCATTGCTGAGTGCGGGCTGGGTCATGGACAACCGTTTGGCGGTGCGCGTCACGTTGCGCTCTTCAATCAGCGCATCCAGCAACACCAGCAGATTCAGATCGATTTTGCGTAATTGCACGACAATTCCCCCAGCTGTCGAGGCCTGAAGAGCCTATGAAGCCGAGATTGTAAGCAATTCGCGACTTATCAAGTTTCTGAATCGGCTCCATCAAAAATCAAAATTAGGCAAGCCAATGCACTGCGGGTAAATTCCGCAACTGTTCGAAAAACGGGGTTGCCGACACCGACAAGCGCACCGGTTGATGTTTCAATGCCATATCGCCCTGCGTTACCCGGGCTGACGCGTCGGCAATCCGCACCCCGATTCAAACCCGATCCAAACAGAGAGGAATTCAGATGTCCAGGAAACCTGCTGGCCATGACATGCACTGTGTCAGATACAGCGCATGTGGCTTGTTTGCACTGCTCGCCCTGGTCTCCGCCATTGCGCAGGCCACCCCAGTCACCCAGCCACTGGCGTCGCTGACCATCGAGGACATGTTCATGCACGCGCACTTCATCGTCAAGGCGGTGATGATTTTTCTCGGCCTGTGCTCGGTGCTCACCTTCTCTCTGCTGATCGAAAAGCAGCTGCATTTTTCGGCGACACGGCGCGCCAATGGCGGCTTTCAGGAAAGTTTCCGCAAAACGCCGACACTCGCGGCCAGGCTGGCGCTGGCCGACACCCACAGCCTGATGGGCCGCATGTGGCAGAGCGCCAAGGGCGAATACCAGCAATTCATGGCCATGCATCCCGACAACCAGTACACACCGCATCAGGCCGACCGCTTTCTGCAGCGCGTGGCGCTCACCGTGGGCGTGGTGCAGGAAAACGAGCTCGCGCGACTCGGCCGTTCGATGGGCATCCTGGCCACCATCGGTTCGACCGCGCCCTTCATCGGTCTGCTCGGCACGGTGTGGGGCATCCTGCACAGCTTCGCGCAGATCGCCGCGACCCAGACTTCCAGTCTCACGGTGGTCGCGCCGGGGATTGCCGAAGCCTTGCTGGCCACCGCAATCGGCCTGTTCGCGGCGATTCCCGCCGTGATGATCTACAACAAGTTCGTGCGCGACATGAATGGTTTTGTCGGCGCGCTCGACAACTTCGCTTCCGAGATGGTGACCAGCATCTCGCGCGAGCTGGACCGGATGGGCTGAACATGGCGATCATTCTCGGCAACGATGCGACCCAGGTGCGCCGCCACAGCTATCAGCAGAATGCGGAAATGAACATCACGCCCTTCGTCGATGTGATTCTGGTGCTGCTGATCATCTTCATGGTCGCCGCGCCGCTGGCGACCGTCGATGTGCCGGTCGACCTGCCGCGCAATGTCGCCGCGCCGGCGCCGCGCCCCAGTGAGCCGGTGTATGTGAGCTTGCAGAAGGACGGCGCGGTCTGGGTCAACAAGACGCAAACCACGCTCGCCGAGCTGCCGGCGCGCTTGTCTGAAGTCACCCGCGAGGAAGGTTTCGAGACGCGCATCTATGTGAATGGCGACCAGCACGTCGAGTACGGTCAGCTCATGGAAGTCGTCAACACCCTGCAAAAGTCCGGCTATGCCAGGATGGGCCTGGTTGGCGAAGCCCGCGACACGCCGTGATCCGTCGGGCCGTCGGCATGGTCGGGAGCCGGATTTGAATTCCTCCAACCGCACTTTCAACATCGCCATCGTGGTGTCGCTGCTGCTGCATGCGGCGCTGGTCGGCAGCCTGATGCATTGGGGTTTCGCCAGGCCGCCGGCGCCGCCGCCGCGACTGATAATCGAGATGCTGCCACCAGTGAAACCGCCGCAGGTCGTGGCGGAAGTAAAGCCGCCGCCTGCGCCGCCACCCAAACCGATTGCGCACAAGACACCTGTTGCCAAGCCAGCGGCGCCGCTCCCTGCGGTCGTCATGAAAACTGTGCCGCAGCTCAGTACGCAAATGACGATTCCTGCGCCGGCCGTCGCCGCAGCGCCACCACCGCCCCCCGGGCCGCCGCAGCACCGCATGAAGGCTGCCGCGCCGGGCCCGGCCTCCGGAGGCGCCGGAAGTAACGGCGCAGCCAGAAGCGGCAGCGTGTATGCACCGCCCGAGTATGCCGAGAAGGTCAAGGAGCGCGTGAATAAAGCCATCGTCTATCCGGCCGACGCCAAGCGTTTCCTGCAACAATGCTGGGTCGAATACACGCTGAGCGTCGACCGCGATGGCAACCTGCTCGACTATACGATCAACAACTGCGGCAACGACCGCCTCGATGCCGCCGCGCGCGCGGCGCTCATCAAGGGCGGCCCCTATCCGCCGCCACCCGATACCGGAGCTACCAGCTATGAAATACACGGCGCCTTCGTGTTTACCCTGCAGTAACGTGAAATCCACTGTTCCCGCAGCCGCCGGAGCCAGTCTGACGCGCCTCGCGGTCTGCTGCGTGCTGCTCGCGCTCGCAGGTTGCCAGACCACAAAGAAGGCGTCGTATCAGGCGCCACCACCGGCGCCCCGCCCTGCCCCGGGTTTCGCCTGCACCACCAACGCACAGGAAATCATCTGCAGCAACGAGACGCTGACCAGACTCGACCAGCAGCTCGCGGCGGCTTACCACGAAAAACTGCAACGCAGCGACAGCATCGGCCGCGAACATCTGATTGCCGACCAGAAACGCTGGCTGATCGCGCGCGCCCAAACGTGCCAGGCGTCGACGCTGCGACTCGATACCGGCGTAAGCGCAGCGCCGGGATTGACAGCCTGCCTGGCGCGCATCTATGGCGAACGCATCGAGGTGCTCAAACAGTGGCCGCCGCTGCCGAACGCCGCAGCCGCGCCCGGTGTCAAGCCAACGCCCCATCCGCTCAGCGCGTATGTCGAGTTGCGTCCAGCCGAATATCTCGAACCCCAGTCATGCGCTGCGCTCGCTGAGGCATTCAATGGCGCACTGCGCAGCCATGGCGCCCTCGCCCCGGGACGCATCCCCGGCGTCACGGCGCTCGGCGGCACACACGACGGCACAAGCGCCGCCAGCGCGAGTGAAAAATTCTCGGTCGATCTCTACGACGCCGGGCCATATGCCGGCTACGCCTTGCGCGCGCGGGCGCTCAAACTTGGCGCCGAGCGCGTCATGCTTGACGCCAGCGCGCTGGGCAGCTGGATCCGCCGCCTGCCGAATCATGGCGGCCGCCCCAATACTGCAGCATCGCAAACCGGCGACTACGGCAGCATCGATGTATTCCAGCATGCCGGACGCACGCTGGCTCTGGTCGCCGAGCCCTGGGGCAAATATGCCGCCGGCGCGCAAGGCGAATGGGCCTATGCCGGGCTGTACCAGATCGCCGGCAGCGGCTTGCCCGAACCGCTCTGCCTTTATCGCACCTACATGACCCCGCCGCTCAGGAACGAAATCGAACGCCTGCCGGCCGTCAATGCACTACAGCAGCAACTGGCGCTTCTTGAAGCACCGGCCGCCGACGAACTGGTTGGCAGGGACCTGCATGACGACCACCTGTTCGGTCTGGAACGCCAGTGGCAGTACTGGAACATGCCACTGCTGGCGCTCGGCGAAGCGCGGCGCAACGGCTGGAGCCAATGGCTGCGCCTGCGCCACGACGCGGTGTTGAACGCGCTGTTTTCATGGTCGGAGCGCAGCCTGCGCAACAAGCAGACCTACCGCCGCCTGCTGGCGCAGATGCCGGCGGCCGCCGCAGAACTGGCAGCCGCCTATCAACGAACCCAGCGCCTCACGGCGGACGATGCACGCGCTGCCGCAGAGATGACCCTCCAGCGCATGCTGGCACAGGCGGCAAGCGATTTGCCCGGATACGCAGTGACCCTGCCCAACACACCCAACGCTGCGTCGGCAAGCCAATACCGGGCGAAATATCCCATCCTCGCCAGCGAGGCCGATCTCCAGCGCGACCGCTCCTACACGGGACTCTACAGCGCGGCGCTCAACGGCGCCGACAAGGAGGTCATCGACGACTATCTCAAGTATGAAGCCGCCGACCCGCAGCGACGCCAGACGCGCGGGACAGACGGTGAAACGCCGCTCATGGCGGCCGTGGAATCGCCCGAAATCGTCCGGCAGTTGCTGGCGGCTGGCGCCAAGGCCAACGAAACCGATGCGCTCGGCCGCACCGCGCTCATGAACGCTGCCGCAGCCGGACAAATCGAATCGGTGCGCCTGCTGATCGGGGCCGGCGCGCAGATCGCCGCACGCGACAGGAGCAGCGGCGCCGCGAGCGCCAGCCAGAACGCCTGTCAGCGCATCAGAACCGACCTGCGCGCAGCGGACAAGGCCACACTGCAAAATCTGTTATGCCCCGCCGGAACAATGGCCGCACGCTGACCATCCGGCGCTGACAGCACGCAACGCTCACCGCCCCTCGGCGATCTTTTCCGCCCGCGACGACTGCGGCGCAGAAGCAGCCAGCTCACAGCGGCAAACCGGCGGCAGCGGTCCCCGGGGCCCGTCCGCATGCCAGCATGGCTTATAATCGGGCGCTTCCGCCGCCGCTCCGACAGCACCCGTTTCAGCCCGCCCTCACGCATGTCCGCCCCCACTCCATCGTTGTTGCCGCAGCTTGCCAAGCTTGGCTTGCCGAAGGCCGGGACGCGCCTCGACCTACCGCTCATGGCCGGTTCGGCGGATGCCTTGTGCATCGCGCAGCTGGCGGCCCCGGGGCGCCTGCTGGTGGTGGTCGCCGCCAACCCGCTGGACGCCCAGCGGCTGCACGAGGAAGTGCAATGGTTCGCGCCGGGAGTGCGCGCGCATCTGCTGCCCGATTGGGAAACGCTGCCCTACGACAGCTTCTCGCCGCACCAGGATCTGATCTCCGAGCGCCTCGCCACGCTGTATGCCGTTTCCCAGGGCGCCTGCGACGTGCTGCTGACGGCGGCGACCACCGCGCTGACGCGTCTCGCGCCGCCCGCCTTCCTCGCCGCGCATACCTTCTTCCTCAAGAAGGGCGAACGTCTCCAGCTCGACAAGCTGCGCGCCCAACTGGCGCTGGCCGGCTACCAGCACGTCACGCAGGTCGTCGCGCCCGGCGAGTACAGCGTGCGCGGCGGCCTGATCGACCTGTTCCCGATGGGCGCCGCGTTGCCCTTCCGCATCGACCTGTTCGACGAGGAAGTCGAAACCATCCGCACCTTCGA
>JBPOIN010000013.1:0-4743 GCA_052034445.1 Pseudomonadota bacterium
GGCAAAGAAACTCAGTGTCCACCGATTTCGATCATTGTCGACAGGAAGACAGGCGAGGCGTGGATTGCCCGATAGTGAGGGATTGGGGTGGTCAAGATTGAAGTTTTCCGGTTGTCGCATCACATCGAAGTAAATCATCTATGCAAAGTAATCATCAAGCTGCAGTCCAGCGACCTTTTGCGTACCGGCTGGTAGCCGGGGTCGATGAAGCCGGGCGCGGACCCTTGGCCGGCCCGGTATATGCGGCGGCCGTGATCCTCGATCCCGCGCGGCCGATTCCCGGGCTGGCGGACTCGAAGACGCTCTCGGAAAAGAAACGCGATCAACTCGCCGTGCTGATTCGCGAACGCGCATTGGCCTGGGCGATCGCCAGCAGCAGCGTCGAGGAAATCGACGCCATCAACATCCTGCAGGCCAGCCTGCTGGCCATGCAGCGCGCCGTGCTGGCGCTGCAGCCGGCGGCCGAAGAGATTCTGGTGGATGGTCTGCATTGTCCGGCGGTCAGCATCCCCGCGCGGCCCATCGTCGGCGGCGATGGCTCGGAGCCGGCGATTGCCGCCGCCTCGATTCTCGCCAAGACCGCACGCGATGCCGAGTTGCTGCGTCTGCATGCCTTGTATCCGCAATACGGTCTGGATCGCCACAAGGGCTATCCGACCGCCGCGCACCTCGCCGCGCTTGAACAGCACGGCGTGGCGGAAATCCACCGACGCAGCTTCGGCCCGGTGCGGCGGCTGCTGTCGGGCCAGAAGTAGATTCCCGGATTCAGCCGCGCGTGTTCGACTGCAGTTCGAAACTCGCGAGTTCGACCTTGTCGGCCGGCTTCCAGCCCTTCTTGCGCTGTTCGGCCACCACATTCGTGAAAATGCCGCCGCGCACGTAGAACTTCGCCGTCAGACGCATGTAGCGCGGCTTCACGGCCTTGACCAGATCGTCAAGGATGCGGTTCGTGACGTCCTCGTGGAAATGTCCTTCATCGCGGAAGCTCCAGGCATACAGCTTCAGGCTCTTGAGTTCGACACAGAGTTTGTCCGGCACATAATCGAGAATCAGCGTGGCGAAATCCGGCTGGCCGGTTTTCGGGCATAGACAGGTGAACTCGGTAATTTCCATGTGGATCTGGTAATCGCGCTGCGGTGCGGGATTGACGAAGGTTTCCAGAGTCTTGGTGGCTTGGCTGGTCATGACGGTGAAGTGCGCGGATTGCGGCAAGAATGGGAGAAGCTTTCCATTATAATGTCCCTCTGGTTGCGCCAGGCTTTTCCGCAAGTTGCTGAGTCGCGTCCGTGCCGCCAGCCAACCGCCGATCAACCCGTTTCAGGATCACCGATTCCGAAGTGCGTCTTACCAAGCTCAAACTCGCCGGCTTCAAATCCTTCGTCGATCCCACCACCGTGCTGTTTCCGGGGCAGCTGGTCGGCGTCGTCGGTCCGAACGGCTGCGGCAAATCCAACATCATCGATGCGGTGCGCTGGGTGCTGGGCGAGTCCAAGGCCACGGCCTTGCGCGGTGAATCGATGCAGGACGTCATTTTCAACGGCTCGGGTTCGCGCAAACCCGTCAGTCGCGCCAGCGTCGAACTGATCTTCGACAACAGCCTCGGCCGCGCGGCGGGGCAATGGACGCAATACGCCGAAATCGCCGTCAAGCGCGTGCTCGACCGCGAGGGCAATTCGAGCTACTACATCAACAACCTGCACGTGCGCCGGCGCGACGTGATCGATGTGTTCCTCGGCACCGGCCTTGGTCCGCGTGCCTACGCGATCATCGAGCAGGGCATGATCTCGCGCATCATCGAAGCCAAGCCCGAGGAACTGCGCATGTTCCTCGAAGAAGCCGCCGGCGTGACGAAATACAAGGAACGCCGGCGCGAGACCGAAAACCGCCTCGCCGATGCGCGCGAGAATCTGCTGCGCGTCGATGACATCCGCAACGAACTCGAAGGCCAGGTGATGCGCCTCACCGGGCAGGCCGAGATCGCGCGCCAGTTCCACGAACTGCAGGCGCAGCACGATCGACGCCAGCAGCTGCTGTGGTTCAAGAAACGCAACGATGCGCGTGCCGATCACGAGCGTCTGCGCCAGGAAGTCGAAAAGCAGGCGCTGCGCCTGGATGCCGAAACCGCGCAATTGCGCGAACTCGAAGCCGGCGTCGAACAGGCGCGCGAAGTCCATTTCGCCGCCAGCGATGCGCTGCATGCCGCACAGAGCGAAATGGTCGGCGCGAATGCCGAGGTGGTGCGCCTCGAAGCCGAGATCAAGCATTTGCGCGATGCGCGCCAGCGTCTCGAAATCCGTCTGACCCAGCTCGCCACCGAAGAAGCCCATTGGAGCAAGCAGCGCGCGGATCTCGAACAGGATGCCGGGCGCTGGCAGACGCTGCTTGAAAACGCGCAACTGCGCGTCGAGACCAGCGCCGCGCGCCATGAAGAAGCCGCCGAGCGTCTGCCGCTGGCCGAAGAGGCCGTGCGCCTGAGCGAAGAGGCCGTGAGCGCCGCGCGGCGTGCCGTGAATGAAGGCGAGCAGGGCGTACGTCTGTGCGAAACCAATCGCCAGCATGCGCTGCGCGCGCTCGAAGCCCAGGCACAACGACGCAGCCGTCTGGATCAGGAACGCATCGCGCTGGGGCAACCCGATCCGGCCTTGCTGGCCGCAAGCCAGGAAGCACTGGCCACGGCTGAAGCCGAACGCGAAATCCAGCAGCAGCGACTGACCGAACTCCAGGCTCAGTTGCCGGGTCTCGAAGCACAATTGCGCAACGCGCGCGAGCGCGTGCAGACAACCCACCGTGCCTACACCGAAACGCGGGCGCGCCGCGATGCGCTGCAACAGTTGCAGAACCGCGTGCAGCAGAATGGTGGCGCCGAAAAACTCGGCGAATGGCTGGCGCGCCGCGGCTTGCGCGATGCAGCGCCGCTGTGGCGTTCGATCCAGGTTGAAGCCGGCTGGGAAACCGCCGTCGAAGCCGTGCTGCGCGAGCGTCTCGCGGCGCTGCAGGCAAATCCCGGGATCGGTGCGCAGGCCCTGCGTGATCCGCCGCCGACCACCTTTGCATTGGGCTATCCATCGGCAGCCCCGGCAGCCTCAGCAACCGTTGACGCGGCCGACAGTCTGCGCGCCAAGGTGCGCTGCGACGATGCCGCCTGGTCTGCGGTCCTCGACGAATGGCTGGCCGCCGTGCGCGTCAGCGAGGACCTGACGACCCAGGTCAGCGATGCCAGCGGAACCTGGGTCGATCGCGCCGGCCATCAGCTCTCGGCACGCGGCCTTCTGCTGTATGTGCCCGATGCGCGCACGCATGGCGTCATCGAACGCCAACGCGAGATCGAGGAACTCGCCGGACTGCTCGATACGCGCCAGCTCGACGAAGAGGCCGCGCGCGAGGCGCAAGCCGAAGCCGAGCGTCTGCTGGCCGACTGTCAGGCGCAACTCAATACCGCCCGCCGCAGCCTGCAGGACTGGCAGCAGCGCGTACATGCGGCGCAGGTCGAAGCGCTCAAACTGGCCCAGGCCCAGGCGCGTTTCGAAGAACGTGCGGCGCAGATCGACCGCGATTTGGCCGAAATCATGCGCAGCGAGGAACACGAGCGTTTCGAGGTCATGCGCGCCGATGAAGAAGCCGACGTGATCCGCGAGCAGCTTGATGCGGCGCGCAGCCGCCTCAACGAAGCCATGGAAGTGCAGCGCACGCGCGATTCGGCTTTACGCGAAGCGCGCAACCAGGAGCAGGCGCTGGCGCGCGAGATGCAGGAGTTCCGCTTCACCGAGCGCGAATGCCTGAGCAAGATCGAGGACAACACGCGCGCCAGCGTCACGGCGCGCGAACAGCTCGAACGCGTGAGTCGCGAAAAGGCCGTGGCCGAAGAGGAGCGCGGTGGCATCAGCGACGACACCTTGCAGGAGCGCCTGCAACTCGCGCTCGACACCCGCTCGGAGCGCGAAACGCTGCTGGCCGGGCGGCGCAATGCGCTCGAAGACGCCGCTGGCGCACTGCGCAATCTCGACGAGAATCGCCTGCGCATCGAGCAGGGCCTCACGCCGTTGCGCGACCGCATCAACGACCTGCGTCTCAAGGAACAGGCCGCCCAGCTCAACGAGGAACAGTTCGCCGCGCGCCTGGCCGAAGTGAATATCTGCAGCGAGGAAGATGCCGCACCGTTGCTCGCCGAACTCACGCCGGGCCTCAAGGATTCGACGCTGCAGGCCGACATCACGCGCCTGGCGCAGCAGATCGAGGCGCTCGGCCCGGTCAACCTCGCGGCGCTCGAAGAACTCAACACGGCAACCGAACGCAAGGGCTATCTCGATGCCCAGTCGGAAGACCTGAGCCTGGCCATCAACACGCTCGAAGACGCGATCCGCCGCATCGACCGCGAGACGCGCGAGCAGCTGCAGCAGACTTACGACACCGTGAATCACCATTTCAGCACGCTGTTCCCGCAGCTGTTCGGCGGCGGCGAAGCCCGGCTGATCCTGACCGGCGACGAGATTCTCGATGCCGGCGTGCAGGTCATGGCGCACCCGCCCGGCAAGAAGAACAGCAGCATTCACCTGCTGTCGGGCGGCGAAAAGGCGCTGACCGCCACGGCCCTGGTGTTCGCGATGTTTCAGCTCAACCCGGCGCCGTTCTGCCTGCTCGACGAGGTCGATGCGCCCCTCGACGACAGTAATACCGAGCGTTTCTGCGCGATGGTCAAGAAAATGTCAGGTGCAACACAATTCCTGTTCATTTCCCATAATAAAA
>JBPOIN010000234.1:0-18274 GCA_052034445.1 Pseudomonadota bacterium
GATCCTCAAATTCCTCGTTACCTCGCTCTCCTTCTACGGCATGTCCACCTTTGAAGGCCCGATGATGGCGATCAAGACCGTCAATGCCTTGTCGCATTACACCGACTGGACCGTTGGTCATGTGCACTCCGGGGCTCTGGGCTGGGTGGCCATGGTGTCGATCGGCGCCGTGTATTACATGCTCCCGCGTCTGTTCGGCAAGGCCGAAATGCATAGCGTCAAGCTCATCAATGTGCATTTCTGGATGGCCACGGCCGGTGTCGTGCTGTATATCGCCGCAATGTGGATCTCCGGAGTGTCGCAGGGAATGATGTGGCGCGCCACGAATCCAGATGGCACGCTGACCTATTCCTTCGTTGAATCGGTCAAGTACACCTATCCGTTTTATGCAATTCGTTTGGCCGGCGGCTTGTTGTTCCTCAGCGGCATGCTGCTGATGGCCTACAACATGTTCATGACCATGGCTGGCGGCAAGGCGGTAAATCCGGTGGTTGTCGCACCTGCTGCGGCGCATGCCTGAGAGGGAGAGTTAACATGCTTACACATGAGCAGATTGAAAAAAATATCGGCCTGATGATCGTTCTGGTGATTCTGGTTGTCAGCATCGGCGGCTTGGTGGAAATCGTGCCGTTGTTCTACCAGAAGTCGACGACCCAGCCGGTCGCCGGACTCAAACCCTATGATCCGCTACGCCTGGTTGGGCGTGATATCTATCTGCGTGAAGGCTGCTATGGCTGCCATTCGCAGATGATTCGTCCGTTCCGTGCCGAAACCGAACGCTATGGCCATTATTCGGTGGCCGGCGAGTCGGTGTACGATCACCCGTTCCAGTGGGGTTCGAAGCGTACCGGTCCCGATCTGGCCCGCGTCGGTGGGCGTTATTCCGACGAATGGCACCGTGCTCATCTGTTGCAGCCGCGCGATGTGGTGCCCGAGTCGAACATGCCGGCCTATTACTGGCTGAATCGTCCGGCGAAATCTGACGACATCGAGAACAAGATGCGCGCCTTGCGTGCTGTCGGGGTGCCCTATACCGATGCGGAGATTTCCGGCGCCCGCGAACAGCTCATAGGCAAGACCGAGCTCGACGCTCTGGTTGCCTATCTGCAAGGGCTCGGTACGGCGCTCAAACAGGCCAATAGATTATGGATATCAACGATCTGCGTTCGCTCATTACCGTGGTGTCGTTCGCCATGTTCCTCGCCATCGTCTGGTGGGCATTCAGCAGCAAGAGCAAACAGTCGTTCGACGAGGCCGTCATGTTGCCTTTCTCGGATGACGAACCGGTTGAATCAGCTAACCTGGCCGCAGTGCTCCAGGCGGGCGGCGCCGGGAAATTCGAAAGGAAAGCATCATGAGCAGCGATTTTTTCAGCGGCTTTTGGAGTATCTATATTTCGCTCATCATTCTCGGCGGGGTGATCGTGTGCGGTATCTTCCTGTGGGTACAGTATCGTGCCAAGACGACTCCCGGCGAGTTGACCGGACATGTCTGGGATGAAACGCTTGCCGAGTATGGCAACCCCTTGCCGGGTTGGTGGCGCTGGTTGTTCTACATCACGGTGGTGTTCTCGCTTGGCTATCTGGCGATGTATCCGGGGCTGGGCGACTATGCTGGTCAGTTCGGTTGGTCCTCGCGGAGTCAATACGACAAGGAAATGACCGACGCGAAGGCTAAATACGATCCCTTGTTCGATGGCTACAAGACGCAGGATCTCAAGGCTGTGGCCGCCGATCCAAAAGCCAGGGAAATGGGCAAGAGCCTGTTCCTGACTTATTGTGCGCAATGTCATGGTTCTGACGCCAAGGGCGCCAAGGGCTTCCCGAATCTGGCCGATAGCGATTGGTTGTGGGGCGGCGAACCGGCGCAGATCGAAACCACGATTCTTGACGGTCGCAGTGGTTTCATGCCGCCGTATGGTGGCAATCCCGATGCCGTGGGTGGTGCATCGGGAGCGCGCGAAGTGGCCCACTATGTGCGTTCGTTGTCCGGACTTGCGCATGACAGCATTCTTGCAACCAAGGGCAAGGATCGTTTTGCTGCAGTTTGTTCGGCCTGCCATGGCGCGGATGGCAAGGGCAACCAGGCCATGGGCGCGCCCAACTTGACCGACAAGGTCTGGCTGTATGGCAGCAAGGAAGATGCACTCGTCGAGACCATCACCAAGGGGCGCACCAACCGCATGCCCGCCCACAAGGATTTCCTCGGCGAAGCCAAGGTGCATCTGCTGGCGGCGTATGTGTATACCCTGAGCCTCAAAGAGAATGCGGCCAATGCCGCAGTGCCTGCGATAGCGGAAGCTGCAGGTGCCGCCCCCGCTACGGGCGACAAAAAGTAATACAATCGAATCCCCGCTGCGCACGGCGGGGATTTTTTTCTTGTGTAGATTAGAAGTTTCTAATAGAGCGAGAGCTTCATGCGTGAGGAAACCTCTTCCGCTGCGCAGCGCAAGTCGGCGGATGTCGTCGTCAAACCGATCGTCGTGAATCGTGCCTCGGGCAAGACGCCGCTGGGCGCGAAGATTTATCCGCGCTCGGTGACAGGCTGGTTTGCCAACTGTCGCTGGATTCTGGTGTGGCTGACCCAGATCCTGTTCTATGGCCTCTGCTGGGTATCATGGAATGGCCGTCAGGCGGTCCTGTTCGATCTTGTCGAACGCAAGTTTTACCTGTTCGATCTGACCTTTTGGCCACAGGACGTCATTTATCTGACGCTGCTGCTGATCATTTCGGCCTATGGTTTGTTCTGGTTTACGGCCATCGGTGGGCGGTTGTTCTGTGGCTATGCCTGTCCGCAAACGGTTTACACAGAGATATTTCTTTGGATCGAGGAAAAATTTGAAGGTGGTCGCGTGGCGCGTATGCGCCTGGATCAGCAACCGCTGAACGGCGAGAGGTTTCTGCGCAAGGGCGGCAAGCATGCAGTCTGGCTGTTGTTCTCGGCATGGACTGGATTTACCTTCGTGGCTTATTTCACGCCCGCAGCAACACTCGCGCAAGCGGTGCTGCATGCCGCCCTGAGCGGCTGGGAGACATTCTGGATCGGCCTGTATGGTCTTATGACCTATGGCAACGCGGGCTTCATGCGCCATCTGGTATGCCTGCACATGTGTCCGTATGCACGGTTCCAGAGCGTCATGTTCGATCCCGATACCCTCGTCGTGACTTACGATACGGAACGCGGCGAACCACGCGGCAGCCGTTCCAAAAAGGCCGAAGCGCAGGCTGCGAAGCAGGGTGATTGCGTCGATTGCGGCATCTGCGTACAGGTCTGTCCGACCGGCATCGACATTCGCGACGGGCTGCAATATGAGTGTATCGGCTGTTCGGCGTGCATCGATGCCTGCGATCAAGTTATGGACAAGGTCGGCTCTCCGCGCGGTTTGATTCGTTATTCCACCGAGCACGCGCTTGAGCAGCATTGGGGTAAAAAGGAAATTCTGGCGCACGTCATTCGGCCGCGCGTCGTAATTTATGGCCTGATTCTCGCGATTCTCGTGGCCGGTCTGGTGTATGGGATCGCTACGCGTCTGCCACTCAAAGTCGATGTATTGCGTGATCGCAGCAGTCTGTCACGCGAAGTAGAGGAAGGCCTGATCGAAAATCTGTATCGCTTGCAGATCATGAATGTCAGCGATAGTGCGCATCGTTATTCGATTGGCGTGAGTGGTCTGGAGGGGGCAGATATCGCGGCAGAGCGGATTGCCGAGGTTCCGGCAGGTTCGACGCGAACCGTCCTGGTCCCGGTACGCGTGCCGCAGCCTTCGGGCAAACGTGGCGCCAACGTGATTTATTTCGAGGTCAAGGCGCTCAGCAACGAGAAGGTCGCCGTGCGTGAAAAAGCCAGTTTCATCATGCCCTGATTTGTCATGTCCTGAATCATTCATATGAGTACATCGACTACCCCGCCCGGTTCCGGCGCACCGTGTGCCGCCAATGACGAGCTTTTGCCCTGGTATCGTCATCGTGGACCATGGTTGCTGATGCTCGGGCCGTTTCTGGTGATTATCGCCAGCGTGATTACTTTCTGGCTTGCCGTGAAGAGTTACGACGGTCTGGTGACCGACGACTATTACAAAAAGGGGCTGGCCATCAATCAGACCCTGGCGCTCAACGATCGCGCTCAAGCGCTGGGAGTGGCGGCCGGAATTTCGATCAAACTCGACAGCATCAGCGTCCGCCTCAGCGCGCAAGCCGCGGATTTCACTGCGCCGGCAAAGGTGAGAATATCGATTACGCATCCGACGCGCGCCGGGCTTGATCAGCGTCAGTTGTTGACGTGGGATGGTGGGCGTTATACCGGACAGTTCAAATTGCCGGCAGCCGGGCATTGGGTGGTTCAGCTGGAGGACGAGGCTGGAACTTGGCGCATCGTGGGAAATCTGGTGCTGCCTGCTGCCGGCGAAACCTTGCTGGGGGTCACTGCGCCCACGGCGGCGCAGCCACATCCCTGATCTGGTGTTCAGGCTGCGTGGACGTAGCGGCTCCTCTCAGCGGTAAACCAGGACCGGTATCGTCGAGTGCGTGAGTACTTTTTGTGTCTCGCTACCGAGCAGTAGGCCGCTGAGTCCGCGGCGGCCGTGCGAAGCCATGAAGATCAGGTCGCAGCCAGCGCTTGCCGCCGCATCGATGATGGCCTGATACGGCACGTCATTGACCACGGCAAGCTGATTGCAGCTGACGCCTGCTGCACTGGCCTGGCGACTCGCTGCATCCAGAATGTCGCGTGCTTGCTTGTCCGCCATTTCGAAAAATCTTTCCGGCGTGCTGGGGTCGATCAGGGCGCCTTCGCCGTAAAACGCCGCTGGGTAATCCGGCTTGGCGAAGAAAAACGTAATTCTTGCGCCTGCCTCCCTGGCGAAAGTCACGGCACGCTTGACGGTGTCGCTGGAAAGGGCGGAGCCATCGGTTGGAACCAGAATATGCTTGAACATGATGTTCCCCTGACGGGTGGAAATGACTTGCCCATTATAGGCATGACCAAATGCACCGGTTTGATTTCGGGCAAAAATTATCTCTGCACCATAACTGCCCGGCTGTCTTGCGCGCCGATGGCGCCAGCCCATGAGAAGGAATAAAATCATGAATTGCAATAATATTTCCGGAGTAGCAGATGAGCGCCAACAATAATCCGTTTGCCAAGGCTCAGCCCGTTTCCCAGGCGACCTGGCGTGCCATGAATCAGGCGGTCGAAGCGAATATCGATCCACTGGGGATGGCGACGCCATTGCTGCATGCGCAGCTGGCCTGGATGTTGCATCCGCAGGAGTTCCTTGACTCGATGAGTCGATTCTCGGTCGATGTGATGACGCTGCAATGGCATTCCTGGCAGCGGGCGTGCGGCTTGCCGAGCGAAGATCCGATCAAGCCGCATCAGGACGATACGCGTTTCAGCGATCCGCAATGGCAACAGACCGCCAGCTGGGATATCGCCAAGGAATGGTATCTGCTGCTGACGCGGCAGATGCAGGACATGCTGTACGACACTCCGGGGCTTTCCAACAAGCAGCGCCGCCGCGCCGCGTTCTGGTGGCGCGAATGGCTGAATGCCATGGCGCCGACGAATTTCCTGCTGACCAATCCGGTGGCGATCCGCAAGGCAATCGAGACCAATGGCGACAGTCTCGTGCGCGGCATGCGCAACCTCATGGATGACGTGAATGCCGGCACCGTGCGCATGACCAATCCGGACGATTTCACGGTCGGCAAGAATCTCGCCACAACGCCCGGAAAGGTGGTGTTCCGCAACCAGTTGCTCGAAGTCCTGCATTACGAACCGACGGTCGAGCAGAACTACGAAAAACCGATTGTCATCGTCATGCCGTGGATCAACAAGTTCTACATCCTCGACCTGACGGCCAAGAAAAGCATGGTCAAATACCTGCTCGATCAGGGTTTCAGCGTTTTCATCACCAGCTGGAAGAACCCCGACGAGCGCATGCGCGACGTGACTTTCGACGATTATCTGACCGAGGGTATCGACAAGGCCGTGCAAGTGGCGTGTTCGATCAGCGGCGCCAAGCAGGTCAATGCCGTGGGGTACTGCATTGGCGGCGCCGCGCTGACTGCGTATGCGGCGTGGGCGAATCGCCACTATCCGGCGGCGAAGGTGCCGGTCGCCAATCTGACACTGTTCACCACGCTGGTCGATTATCACAAGCCGGGCGATATCGAAGTCTTCCTTGACGACAGCAGCGTGAATTGGCTGGCCAAAAAAATGCGCGAGAAGGGCTTCCTCGATGGCAAGGAAATGGCGACCTCGTTCCGCTTGTTGCGCTCCAACAGCCTGATCTGGCACTACGTCGTCCATGGCTACCTGTATGGCGAAACGCCGCCGCCGTTCGACGTGCTGTTCTGGAATATGGACACCACGCGCATGCCGGCGGCGATGCACGAATGGTATTTGCGCGAGTTCTACATGGGCAACAACCTCATCAAGCGCGATGTGCTGACGCTTGCCGGCGAGCCCATTGATCTCGGACGTATCGTGCAGCCACTGTATTCGGTCAGCGCCGAGGATGATCATATTGCCCCGTGGCGCCAGACCTTCCGCATCAATAATCTGGCCACGGGGCCGAAGCGCTATGTCCTGTCGAGTTCGGGCCATATTCTCGGCATCGTGAATCCCGTTGTGCATCCGCCCAAGCGCGATTACAAGGTCGGCGGCGCCGAGCTGCACGACAATCCGGACACCTGGCGCGAACGCGCCGAGCATCGCCCGGGGAGCTGGTGGGAAGACTGGATGGAATGGCTCAAACCGCAATCGGGTAAGCTCGTGAAAGCCAAGCCAGTTGCCAACAAGGAATTTCCGGCCTTGACCGATGCGCCGGGAACCTACGTTCTGGAAACTTGAAATGCACTGAATCATCGCAACTGGGTATTGTCACGTTGTGATTGAATTCGATCGCTAGGCCTTTCCAATGGTGCAAAATTGACGTTGGTCAATGCGTGTCTGGGCATGGCTGCATAAAATTCGCACCGAAGTGCCGGTTGAGGCTCCCCACCATGGGGGCCTGAAAACAAGTGCTTTGAGCTTGGAATTTTTTCGGATCTTTTCGGACCAATACTCATGCGGCGAATCAGCGACACACTTCCTCCTCATCACAAGCAGTGCGATGAATTTTTCTCGGCGGCCGAGGAGGCCGCACAAAAAGGCGACTGGTCGGTGTGCAGCGTGTCGCTCGAATGCTTTGCCAGAGAGTTGCTGGCGCATTTCGATGCCGAAGAGCGTCTGCTGTTTCCCGCCTTTGAGTCGGCGACGGGCATGACGAGCGGCCCGACACAGGTCATGCGCATGGAGCATGTGCAAATGCGCGAATTGCTGACGCAGCTGGAAAGTGCGCTGGCCACCAGGGATGCCGAAGGCTTCGATGGCGTGGCGGAAACCTTGCTGATTCTCATGCAGCAGCACAACATGAAGGAAGAGAACATCCTTTATCCGATGTGCGACCAGTCCTTGGGCGCTGCGGTTGATCAGCTGGCCGACCAACTGGCAGCGCATCTGGAGGAGGCAGGATGTCGACTCCACGCATAATCGACGGCCGCGATCTGCAGCCGCCTGAGCCGCTCGAACTGACGCTCGCGGCGCTGGATACCCTGGGGCCGGGCGAAGAGTTGGTGCTGTTGCTGTATTGTGAGCCGCATCCGTTGTATTCGATCCTGCAGCGCAACGGCTATCAGTACAGCACCATCACACTCGAAGACGGCACCAATCAGATTCGCATCAGCCAACGCAGCGCTGCCGTTTGACCCGGTTCGCGGATGTCTGACGATGTCGATGCATCCCAATCTGTCGTTTGACCAGGCGCCGCCCATCGCGGTGCCTTTTCGCTTTTTATTGACCGCGCCGCTGTTTGGTCTGCTGGCCGGCTTGCTGCTGGCCTGGCTTGGGCCGGCAGTTTTTGAGTCGCGCTGGACGCCGGGCGCGCTGGCGCTGACGCATCTGCTTTCGGTTGGTTTCATGCTGCAAGCCATGTGCGGCGCCTTGTTGCAGTTCGTCCCCGTCGTTACAGGTGGCAATGTCTGGCAACCGCGTCTGCTTGCTGCCGTGCTTCATCCCTTGCTGATTCTGGCGGCGGCACTGCTGGTTCTGGCGTTTTTGCTCGGGCGTCCCGAGTTGTTCCAGTTGGCCGTGCCTTTGTTTGCCATGACACTCGGCGCTTTCGTGGTCATTGTGACCACTGCATTGTTTCGTTCGCCGGCTTCTGGGCGCACCATCTACACATTGCGACTGGCCCTGCCAAGCCTCGGCGTGACGCTGCTGTTGGGCATGGCGCTTGCCGGCAAGCTCGGTTGGCCCGACGGCTGGTTCAGTGACTGGTCATTGCCCGTGCTCGTAAACGTCCATGCTGGCTGGGGGTTGGGAGGGTGGGCTTTGCTGTTGCTGGTCGGTGTTTCTTACCAAGTGGTGCCCATGTTTCAACTCACGCCGCCATTCCCTGTCTGGCTCACACGCCTCATGCCGGCGGGGCTGCTGGTGCTATTGACGTTATGGTCGCTGCAACTGATTCCTCTGGAGGGAGGCATGCTGGCCGGTGTCGTTTTGCTGAGCGTGTATGCGCTTGTGACCCTGTGGCTGCAGCACAAACGCCGCCGGCGTCTGATCGATACGACATTTCTGTTCTGGCGCGTCGCGATGTTCGCCATGCTGGCATTTTCCGCCTCCTGGTTGGCTGGCGCAGCGTGGCCGGTGCTGGCCGAACATCCGCGTATGGCGCTGTGGCTCGGTGTACTGATTCTGCCGGGGGTGTTTGTGTCGGTCATCAACGGCATGCTGTACAAGATCGTGCCGTTCCTGATCTGGCTGCATTTGCAACGTCTCGGCAATCTCAAGGAATTGCCGCCGAACATCAAGCAGATCATTTCCGAGCGGACCATGCGCGGCCAGCTGTGGTTGCATTGCGCTGCCTTGGTTCTTTTGCTGGGCGGGGTGGCCTGGCCATTGCTGGCGCATGTCGCCGGAGCGGTTTTTGCGCTCTCGTGCGCCTGGCTGGAGTGGAATCTGTACGGTGCGCTGCGGACTTATCTGGTGTTCAAGGAGCGCACGCTTAAAGATCAAACTCGCGCAGGTGTTTCATTTCATGCACCGTGATCTGCTTGCCGTGTACGCTGATGAGGCGTGCCTCGGCCAGATCGTGAAATATCCGCGACAGCGTCTCGGGCGTCAGGTTCAGGCGTGAGGCGATCACCTGCTTGGAGGTGGGCAGGGTAAAGGTGATTTCACCGCATTCCTTTTGTGCCTGTGCGGGTTTGGCATGATCGGTGCGCTGTTCCTGTTCTTCCATCTGTTCGCAATTGTGCAGCAGGAAACCGATCACGCGCTGGGTGCTGGAGCGCAGCGAATACGATTCGACGTCCTGTACCAGTGCATGCAGACGCATCGACAGGCCGGCCAGCATGCGGCGCGCGAATAGCGCATCGCGTTCGATCTGTTCGAAGACCACATTCTTGGCAATATGCAGCAGCAGGGTATCGGTCAGCGATTCGGCGAAAACCGGGTAGGGCCGATCCATGAACATCGCGGCTTCGCCGAAACTCTGGCGCGGCCCCAGAATGTTGATGACTTTTTCGTTGCCCTGACTAGAAGGAAAGGCGAGTTTGATCTGGCCGAATACAACGAGGTAAAAACCGCGCGGCGCGTCGCCTTTCTGGAACAGCATTTCGCCCTTGTGCAGGCGTTTTTCGCGCGCGCTGGTCGCGATATGGTCGAGCTGTTCCGGTGACAATTCCAGAAATAGCGGCAGGCGTGAGAGAATTTGCGGGATGTCGAGACGTTCGTTTTTTTCGGCGTGCATTTGAGCGATCCTTTAGGGGCGCGAACATACCATGTTTGCAGCGCATCGTGAGCCGAGCGCGAAGTTGGTTAAAATTTTTTTCGTACTGCGGTGGTTTTGACGGAAATTCGGCAGGTTCGACCAATGAATACCTATCTGATACTGCGGCATGTGCATATTGCCTGCGTGATCCTCAGCGGCGCAGGGTTTTTCGCGCGCGGCATGCTGATGTTGCTCGACTCTCCGCGATTGCAACGGCGCTGGATCAAGGTGGCGCCGCATGTTAACGATACCGTACTGCTGGTGGCGGCGATTGGCCTGGCGATCATTACGCAGCAGTATCCCTTTGTCGATGCCTGGGTCACGGCCAAGGTTTGCGGGCTGCTGTGCTACATCCTGCTGGGGGCGCTGGCCCTGCGCCCTGGGCGCAGCAAACGGCTGCGCGTGATCTGCTGGGTGCTGGCCCTGCTGGTGTTTTCCTATATCGTTTCCGTGGCGCTCTGGCGCCATCCTTACGGCTATTTCCTCGGCTAAGCACCGGGTTGGTGGTTCAACAGCTTCTTGAGTCCGAGCGGATCGAGAATGACCACATGTTTTTGCTGTACGTTGATGAGGCCGATTTCCTGGAAATGCGAAAATGCGCGACTCACGGTTTCGAGCTTGAGACCGAGAAATGAACCGATTTCGTCGCGCGTCATGCGCAGATGAAACTCGGTCGGCGAGTAGCCGCGCAGATTGAAACGCTGCGACAGGTTCAGCAGGAAGGCTGCCAGGCGTTCTTCGGCGCGCATGGTGCCGAGCAGCATCATCACGCCATGGTCGCGCACGATTTCGCGGCTCATGACCTTGTGGAAATGCCGTTGCAGCGTATGGATTTCGCGCGACAGGTCTTCGAGTTGGGCAAACGGAATCACGCAGACTTCGCTGTCTTCGAGGGCTACGGCATTGCAGGTGTGCGATTCGACACTGATGCCGTCCATGCCGAGAATTTCCCCCGTCATCTGGAATCCCGTCACCTGGTTGCGCCCGTCTTCAAGCAGCACATCCGTTTTGAAGAAGCCGCTGCGGATGGCGTAGATGGAGTCAAACCGGTCTCCCGTGCGATACAGCGTTTGCTGCCGTTTGATGCGTTGCCGGGCGCCGATCGCACTGTCGAGCAGATTGATCTCAGGTTCCGAGAGACCGTAGGGCAGGCAGAGTTCGCGCAAATTGCATTGCGAACAGGCCACCTTGAGCGAGGTCAGCGTCAAGGGCGCAGTCGGTGCGATTTGTCTGACGGGTTTGGGCACTTGGGGCTCCGGGCAGGCTTCGGTTGATCTGTGTCAATGTGAAAAACAGGCAACTACGACAAAATTCGACCGGTCCTTGATAAGGGCAATTTTTCCACCCGCGGCGCAACGGATATGTACAGCAGCTAGCCGCTGCGTTTGCCGGAATGTCCAGGATACCCGCAGATACAACCCAGACACCAAGCAGATACCCATGGGCGCAGTGCTGAATGAATCCATTTTTGACGCCGACCTGATTCGTCGTTTCGACGTGAACGGGCCGCGTTACACGTCGTATCCGACAGCCGACCGTTTCGTCGAAGCCTTCGATGCCAAAGCGTATCAGAGCTGGCTAGGACGACGCACGATCGGTGGCATGGTGCGACCGCTCTCATTATACGTGCACATCCCCTTCTGCAATACCATCTGCTACTACTGTGCCTGCAACAAGATCATCACCAAGGATCATGGCCGTTCCGCCAAGTACCTGAAGTATCTTGGCAAGGAACTCGAAATGCAGGCCGCTGCGCTCGACGGCAGCCACGGTGTGGTGCAGCTGCACTGGGGCGGCGGTACGCCGACCTTCCTGTCGCACGACGAAATGCGCGAGCTCATGGGCATGACGCGCCAGTATTTCCGTCTGTTGCCGAATGGCGAATATTCGATCGAGGTTGACCCGCGCAAGGTCGATGAGGCCACCGTGCAGCTGCTCGGCGAACTGGGTTTTAACCGCATGAGCCTCGGCGTGCAGGATTTCGATCCGGCCGTGCAGCAGGCCGTCAATCGCATCCAGTCGCTCGAAGAAACCCGGCTGGTCATCGAGGCGGCGCGCGCGAATGGTTTCAAGTCCATCAGCGTCGACCTGATTTACGGCCTGCCCAAGCAGAACGTCATCAGCTTCAATCGCACGCTCGAAGAGGTGATCCGCCTCGCGCCCGATCGCCTGTCAATCTACAACTATGCGCATCTGCCGCATCTCGTCAAGCCGCAGCGGCGCATCAACGAAGCCGAGCTGCCGTCGGCCGACGCGAAACTGCAGATCCTGCAACTCGCCATTCGTCGCCTGACCGAGGCCGGCTATGTATTCATCGGCATGGACCACTTTGCCAAGCCCGACGACGAACTCGCCATCGCCCAGCGCCAGGGGCGCTTGCATCGCAACTTCCAGGGCTATTCGACCTACGCCGAGGCCGACCTCATGGCCTTCGGCATCTCCTCGATCAGCAAGGTCGGGCCGAGTTACTGTCAGAACGTCAAGACACTCGACGAGTATTACGACGCCATCGATAACGGCGTGTTGCCGGTGATGCGCGGCATCGAGCTGACGGCCGACGATCTGCTGCGCCGCTCGATCATCCAGGCGCTGATGTGCCATTTCGAACTCTCGATCGAATCGATCGAAATTGCCCATCTGATCGACTTCAAGAGCTACTTCGCCCCCGAACTCGAAGCGCTGCGTGACATGCAACAGGCCGGCTTGCTGACCATCAACGACCACTGGCTCACCGTCGAGCCGCGCGGCCGCATGCTGGTGCGGGCCATCGCCATGGTGTTCGACCGCTATCTGCGCACCGACCGCGAGCGTGCCCGCTACTCGAAGGTCATTTAACGGCAGGGCTGAGTGAGCTGCAGGGCTGAGGACTGATTGCCGAGGGCGGCTGCTTTATACTTTCGGCTTTCAGCTCACGACTCACGACTAAATGCCTGATACCGGCTTCATTGCCGTTTTCCTGATTGGTTTGCTTGGCGGCACACATTGCATTGCCATGTGCGGCGGCATCGTCAGCGCCCTCAGCATGCCGGTTGCGCCGGGCGTGCCAGGGGCGGCGCCAGCGCGCGCCCCGGCTTGGGCATTGCACCTGGCCTACAACCTCGGGCGCATTGCGAGTTACACCCTCGCCGGTGCTGTACTCGGCGCGCTGGGCAGCATCGGTCTGCTGCTTAACGACCTGCTACCGATCCAGATGGCGCTGTACGTGCTGGCCAATCTGATGCTCATGGCACTCGGCCTGTATCTGGTCGGTTTCACGCAGACCCTGGCGTTCACGGAGCGCCTCGGTCAGCGCTGGTGGGCCAGAATCCAGCCGTACACGCGTCGCTTCCTGCCGGCGCGCCATGTCGCGCAAGCCTTGCCGCTGGGGCTGCTGTGGGGCTTTCTGCCCTGCGGCATGGTGTATAGCGCGCTGACCGCCGCGCTGCTGGCCGGTAGCGCCTGGCGTGGCGCTGGTCTCATGCTGGCGTTTGGTCTGGGGACACTGCCCAATCTGATGCTGGCCGGGCTGTTTCTGCAGCGACTGCGCACCGTGACGCGCGCCCGGGCTGTGCGCCTGATCTCGGGCCTGCTGGTGCTGGGCTTCGGCGTGTATGGCCTGTTCAATGCAACGACGCTGGGCGGTCGCTTATGGCAGGGTGTGGTTTGCCATACATGAGTTGTTTTTACTTTCCTTCCGCTTGCTGATTCAGGAGATCCCCATGTGGCATGACATCCGCACTTCCAGCGTTTTTTCCTTTCTACTCGCCGCCGGCCTGCTGGCCTCCGGCGAATCTGTTGCAGCTGCGGCTGAATCGCGGACCGAATCGCCCGAAGTTTCCGTATCGACCAATGCGCGCACGGCGCTGGGCATCACGATCTACAACGACGGCCAGGCTCTGGTGCGCGATACACGCACGCTGAATCTGCAGGCCGGGGTGAATCGCATCGCTTTCCGCGAAGTCGCGTCGACGATCCGTCCCGAGACAGCGACGCTCAAGTCGCTCAAGGGCGCCGGCTTCGGTATCCTCGAAGCGAATTTCGATTTCGATCTGCTCACGCCGGCCACCTTGTTGCGCAAGTATGTCGGTCGCGATGTCATGGTGATCAAGACCAATCCGGCGACGGGCGCGGAAACGAGCGAGAAAGCCGGTGTGCTGGCGACCAATGACGGTGTGGTGCTGCGTTTCCCCGATCGCATCGAAAGCGCGATTCCCGGGCGGCTGGCGTTCGGCAGCGTGCCGGCCAATCTGCGCGACCGTCCGACCTTGTCGATGCTGCTGAATGCGCCGACGGCGGGCCCACAGGAAGCCGAGTTGATGTATCTGGCCAATCACTTGAGCTGGAAGGCCGACTATGCCGCGACGCTCGACAGCGAGGGCCAGCACCTGAATCTGTCGGGCTGGGTGACGCTGACCAATCGCGCCGGAACCGCCTTCGAAAACGCCCACCTGCAACTGATTGCCGGCACGCTGAACCGCGTGCGCCAGCCGTCGCCACCCAATCCGGCGCCGCGTTATGCCATGGCCGCGGCCAAGATGGTCGCCGACGAAGTGCAGGAAGAGAAACTGTTCGAATACCACCTGTATTCGGTCGAACGGCCGACGACGATTCTCGAAAACCAGACCAAGCAGGTGGCCTTGCTGTCGGCCGCCAATGTGCCGGTCCAGCGCGAACTCGTGTTGCAGCAGGCGAACAGCTTCTGGTGGTATCAGGGCGTGCATCCGGAAATCCAGAAGGGCCTCAAGCCCAGCGTGTTCATCCAGTTCGAGAACCGCAACGGCGATCTCGGCAAGCCGATCCCGGCCGGCGTCATGCGCGTGTATCAGCGGGACTCGAAGGGCAACGCCCAGCTCATCGGCGAGGACGCGCTGAACCACACGGCGAAGAACGAAAAGGTGTCGCTGCGCATGGGCGAGGCTTTTGATGTCACGGCGGATCGTGTGCAGACCGATTACAAGTCGCTCGGCGCACGCAGCGCCCAATCTTCGTATCGCATCGAGCTGCGCAACGCCGGCGCCAGTCCCGTGAGCGTGACGGTGCGCGAACCGCTGCGCGGCGACTGGACCATCGTCAATGAGAGCCAGGCGCATCGCAAGGAGAGCGCCGGCAGCGCGGTCTGGCAGGTCAAGGTGCCGGCGGAGGGCAAGGTCATCCTCGAATACACGGCCAACGTGAAGTGGTGAGCGGCGCGTCTGCGGCTGTGCCGTCCGGCAGCGCGGGGCGGTATGATAAGAATGTCAAGTGAGTATTCGTTATTGCGTCGGCTACGCTGCAGCCCTTGCTGCTATTGAGATTGTTTCGGGGAAAAATCGACGCTGATTTTTTTTGCGCGCCAGATGCAGGTTCCGCAAGGGTTCGCGGCGATGGCGGGTTTTTCTGTGTATCTGTTTTGAATAGCTATCGCATCGTCGGCGTCACACGCTCAGATCGATTTGTTGCAGCGAACCGCTGCTGCCGTTCTCGCTCAGATACACGCCGCTGGAACGGACGCTGCCGAGCGACTGGTTGTTGCTGTCGCGCAGCTCGAAAGGCGTGGCCTGACTGCCGAGATACAGCGCGCCGACCTGCTTTTCCAGCAGTGTGCTGAGTTTGCCGCCGCCCTGGGCATCCGGCGTCCAGACGCGTAACTGGTTGAAGACGGCGTCACTCTCGTCGATCCAGCCATTCTGGTCCGCGTCGAATTTGGCCAGGTCGGCAAAACCGTTGCCGCTCGTCGTGCCGAACAACTCGCTGCCGTCGTTGATCTTCTGGTCGCCATTCAGGTCCAGCGCCAGGAAGCCGCTGTTGCTGCCCAGCATGGCGATATTTTCCTGGCTGCCGTCGGCGTCGATATCGAACTCGAAGCGCTGACTCTGCAATTGCGCCGCACTGCCGCCAAAATTGATCACCAAGGGATCTTTTTTGCGGGCGTCGCCAGCAAATAGCGAGACGTGACTTTCCACGTGGTAACTGCGCTGCATGTTCAGGTCGAGCTTGAAAGCAATCTCCTGGCCATCGGCCGTGCGCACCACACCGCTGGCCTGGAAATGCATCTGCTCGGATTCCGTGTAGCTTTCGTGGCGTTCGTATTCGACGCCGAAACCGGCAGGTCGGGCTGGTTGAGCCTGCTGGGGCGCCGCGGGAGCCGGGGGCGCCTCGATCTGCACATGGTCGTGCGGTCGCGCTTCCTCGGCGGAAAACACCTTGATCTTCTGCCCCGTGAGCATTTCAATCATGCCGCGAATCAGCTGCAGGTGCGGATCGTTTTCCACGCTGTCACCGGCATCCTGAATCGCCTGGGATTCCGCTGCCGGCGGAGGTGGCGGAGCCGATGCGACGGTGGTGCGGGATTGCTGCGCCTGCTCGACGAGTAACCTGGCCGCTGCCGACAGCGTGATTTGCGCGCCGCGCTGCGTATCGCCAGTGGCCACATTCCGTTGCGCACCTTCAAAGTCAGGTCGGGTCTGGCCAATCCAGGTGCGCAAAGATTCCTGCAACTCATGCTTGCTGGCGGCTTGATGCTGGCTGGCAAAGTCGATGCTGGAGGCGGCGATTTTCATGATGGGCACCTGACGCTCGAAGAGGGGGAGGGCGATTGGGCCTGCACCTGGATTAACGGCAGCGGCGGCAGCAACTTTAATGGGCGCGGCGCGCAACGCCTTGCGGGTGATTCAGCGCGGGTGCAGTTGCTGAGTGATCCAGCGCATCAGGGTTGTGGCATCCATGGCCCCCGGCTGGCGCGCGATTTCGCGCCCCTGGCGGAAGATCGCCAGCGTCGGAATGCTGCGAATGCCAAAGCGTGCCGCGAGCTGTTGTTCGGTTTCGGTATTGAGTTTGGCGAAACGCAACTGCGGTTCCATCTGCTGCGCGGCGGCGGCGAAGGCGGGCGCCATCATGCGGCACGGCCCGCACCAGGGCGCCCAGAAATCGACGACCACGGGCAATTCGGAGCGCTCGACCTGGGCGGCGAAGTTGTTGCTGTCGAGTTCGATGGGTGCGCCCGTGAACAGTGCTTGTTTGCATTTGCCGCAGTTGCCCCGATCGGCGAGGCGCTCGGCGGGCAGGCGATTGGCCGCGTTGCAGTGCGGGCAGACGACGATCAGGGGGTTGCTCATGGTGCGCCTCCAGCAGGATGAGGATCAAGGCGCAAATGGGGGCTGCGCCGGCGATCACAAGAGGCGGTGGGCGTGTGCGGCGGCGCGACTCAGGTTGGCGCGCCGCGATCTTTGGCGCGGTGCGCGGCGGCGGGATCGGCCGGGGCGGCGTGTTGCCAGTCGGCGAGATGCTCGCCGGTCAGCGTGGCGAGGGCGTCGAGCCAGGCCTCGTCCTCGTTGAGACAGGGTAGGTAGTGGAATTCCTTGCCGCCTGCGGTGAGAAAGGCGGTGCGGCATTCCATGGCGATTTCTTCCAGGGTTTCGAGGCAGTCGCCGACGAAGCCCGGGCAGATCACGTCGACACGTTGTGTACCGGTCTGGCCGAATTTTTCCAGTGTCGGCTGGGTGTACGGCTGCAGCCATTCGGCACGACCGAAGCGCGACTGGAAGGTGAGCTGCCACTGCTCATCGGCCAGGCCCAGCGTCGCGGCCAGCAGGCGCGCGGTGGCGTGGCATTCGCAATGGTAGGGATCGCCGCGCTGCAGTGTGTAGGCCGGCAGGCCGTGGAAACTCATGATCAGCTTGCCGTCGGTCCCCGGGCGGCCGTGTTGTTCCCAGTAGCGCCGCACGCTGGCGGCCAGCGCGGCGATGTAGGCCGGATGCGTGGCAAAGCTGCGCACGAAGCGCAGCTCGGGCAGATTGCGCGTGCGCTGCTGCCAGGCGGCCACGGCGTCCATCACACTGGCCGTGGTGCTGGCGGCATATTGCGGGTACAGCGGCAGGATCAGGATGCGCGTGCAGCCTTCAGTCTTGAGACGTGTCAGCGCAGCAGCGATCGAAGGCTTGCCGTAGCGCATGGCCCAGTCGACGACCAGGTGCGTGCCGAGTTGGCCGATCCTGCCGCGCAACAGCTTGGCCTGGCGCTCGGTATGGACCTTGAGCGGCGACCCCTCGGGCAGCCAGATGCTGGCGTATTTCGCCGCTGACCTGGCCGGCCGGACGTTGAGAATGACGCCCTTGAGGATCAGCCACCAGAGCGGGCGCGGAATTTCGACCACGCGCGGGTCCCAGAGAAACTCGCCCAGATAACGCCGCAACGCGGCTTTGGTCGGTGCGTCGGGTGTGCCGAGATTGACCAGCAGCACGCCCGTGCGGCTGGCCTGGCCATGCGTATGGGCGGGTTCGGGAAGGTAGCGGGACATGCGCGTTGGTCAGCTCTTGGCCAGCGCGCTCGACAGCAGCTTGGCCGTGATGTCGACGATCGGGATCACGCGTTCGTAAGCCATGCGCGTCGGGCCGATCACGCCGACCGAGCCGACGAGCTGGCCATCGACTTCGTAGGAGGCGGCGACGACGCTGCATTCGTCGAGCGGCGCGATGCCGGATTCGCCGCCGATGAAGATCTGCA
>JBPOIN010000186.1:0-9869 GCA_052034445.1 Pseudomonadota bacterium
TCGGTGTCGTTCCGGGATCTTGGGTGGGCCGATGTGGTGCTGGTGTACTGCTCGCCGGCCACGGCGGTGTCCGCGGCGGTGCTGGCGCGCCGGTTCGCGGGGGTGCCGTACGTGATGATGGTGCAGGACGTGTGGCCGGACTCGATCTTCGCGACGGGGTTCGTGCGGTCCGGGCCGGCGCGGCGGGTGGTGCAGGCGGCCGTCGGGGGTTTCGTGTCCGCGGCCTATCGGCGGGCGTCGGCGGTGACGGCGCTGTCCCCGGGGATGCGCGAGCTGCTGGTGGGCCGCGGGGCGGACCCGGCCAGCACGCATGTGGTCTACAACTGGGCGCGCCAGGAGGTGCGGGTGGCGCCGCGGGTGCGCGCGGCGGGCGAGGCGCTGCACCTGATGTATGCGGGGAACATGGGCCCGGGGCAGGACCTGGGCAACGTGCTGGAGGCGGTGGCGATGCTGCCGGCGGGGTCGGTGCGCCTGAGCCTGGTCGGCGGCGGCGCCGACGTCGCGCGGCTGGAGCGCCTGGCCGCCGAGCTGGGCCTGGGCGCGGTCGTGGAGTTCGGCGGGCAGGTGCCGATGGAGCAGGTGCCCGGGGTGCTGGCGGGGGCGGATCTGCACCTGGTGTCGCTGGCCGATGCCGAGGTCTTCGCGATCACGGTCCCGTCGAAGCTGCAGTCGCTGATGGCGATGGGCCTGCCGGTGCTGGCCGCCGCGCCCGGGGAGGTCGCCCGGATCGTCGAGGCGGCCGGCTGCGGCATCGCCGTGGCGCCGGGGGACCCCGCGGCGCTGGCCGACGCGATCGCCGCCGCCGCGGGTCTGCCCCCGGCCGAGCTGGCCGCCATGGGCGCCCGCGGCGCCGACGCCTACTACGCCGACATGTCCCTCGCCGCCGGAACCGCCAAACTCGCCCACATCCTCACCGACGCCGCAGCCCAGCGACCCCTGCTAGCATGAAACGCCGCCGGTGGGGTCCTGAACGGTCGGCGTTGGCTGAGAAAGAGATCGCTCCACCTCCTGCCTCAGCCGACCAGGCGCGTGCTGCGCACCTGCGGTCGACGCTAACCTTCGAGAGCCTAGCCTCGATCGCCCGAGGAGAATTTGATGCCTCGCAGTTGACCGACTCCGATGCGGCGCTCGTCGCCTTCCACGGATTAGCCCCCGCTCTCGCCTCGTGTCACCCAACGGCGGACTCCGATGTTCCCCGACCGGCCTGGCTCCGGCGACAGATCGCCCATGACACTCGTCGGAGCATGATGGTGACGGCCTCGTCGAGCAACTGCAGCCGGATCCTCGCCGAGGCCGGCCTCCCCGCCTTGGTCTACAAGGGTGCTCCCCTGTCGACGATGACCACCGGCAGCGCACTGGCCCGTGCCTCCTCCGACGTGGACGTCTTGGTGCCCCCAACTGCGGTTCAAGCAGCGGTCGACGCTCTGACCGCAGGTATCGCCGACGCCTCACTGGGCGACACGGGTACTGGAATGATGTCGCGTTTCGCGGAGTGCGAGCTCTCGATCGTGGGTCGCGGCGCAGCCATCGATCTTCACTGGCGCATCGACAGCGGCACTGGGTTCTTCCGAATTCCCTTTGATGAGCTCTGGGATCGGCGCGTCGCACTGCAAACGTCGGAGCTCAGCGTCAACTCGCTCAGCCCCATTGACTCCCTGCTCGTCACTTCTGTGCACGGCTGCCGCGAGCTCTGGCACCGCTGGAAGTGGGCACTCGACGCGGTGCGCCAGGTCGAGTCGGTTCCCGAGGCGGAGTGGCCTGCTTACCGTGCGCTGGCCGACCGCGCCGGAGCCGGTCGGGCACTGGCCGTCACTGTTGCCGTCGCGCGCCTTGGCGGCGCGCGGGTGTCCGACACGATGCAGCCGGGACTCTGGGCGACGCAGTTCGCATTGCGCTGCTTGACGGTCGGCTCTGCGCCGACCGACCCCGCGATGACCCCGCGCGCCGCGTTGAGCCGGCGCCGGGCCAGAGCGCAGGTGGCCGACAACCGTCTGGCGGCACTGGACGATGTTGCCCGCGGACTAACGCGACAGCTGGTCGAGGCGCGCAACGGCAAGCTCGCATATCGATGGAAGCGCTATCGGGCCACTGTCCGGAGCAAGGCAGGCTAGGATCCCGGCCTATGGTCGCCGTCAGCGCAAACCACTCCACTGCTTGTGCTGCGGCGCCGTGGACAACATGAAGTTGACCACTCGCTCGCTGGTGTTGGTCACGCAGTAGTCGTCAGGCGCCTGGGGCGAGCTCCCGCGCGCCATCGCGAACTCCACCCCGGCCACGGCCTGCTCCGGCGCGACGTCCACCATCGTGATGGCACCTGTGTCCAGCGCCTCGGGGCGCTCGATGGCCCCTCGCAGGGTTACCGCCGGGAACCCCAGCATGGTGGACTCTTCTGCGATGGTCCCCGAATCCGACAACACGCACGCCGACTGCAACTGGAGCTTGTTGTAGTCCAGGAAGCCGAACGGCGGGTGGAACCTGATCAGCGGGTCAGCCTGCAGGTCGCCGCCGGCCTCGAGCCGCTTGCGGGTGCGCGGGTGGGTGGACACCAAGATCGGCTTGCCCCACTCGGCCGCCACGGCGTTCAGCGACGCCACCAGGGACGCGAGCCGCTCCGGGTTGTCCACGTTTTCCTCGCGGTGAGCGGACACCAGGAAGTACTGGCCCGGCTCCACGCCTAGTTCGGCCAGCGCCTCCGAGGCCTCGATCTGGTCGCGGTAAAGGTCGAGGACCTCGCGCATCGGCGATCCCGTGACCAGAACCCGGCGGGGGTGCAGCCCCTCGCCCAGCAGGTTCCGCCGCGCATGCTCGGTGTAGGCCAGGTTGAAGTCGGCGGTGTGGTCCACCAGGCGGCGGTTGGTCTCCTCCGGGACGTTCGCATCGAAGCAGCGGTTGCCGGCCTCCATGTGATACGTCGGGACTTTGGTGCGCTTGGCCATGATCAGACTGAGAGCCGAGTTGGTGTCGCCCAATACCAGGAAGGCGTCTGGGCGTTCCTCGGCCAGGACCGCCTCGGTTCTGCGCAGTATGTCTCCAAGCGTGGCGCCCAGGCTTGAGGTGTCCACGTCAAGCACGTGGTCGGGCACGCGTAGGCCCAACTCCTCGAAGAAGATCCCGTTGAGCCGGTGGTCGTAGTTCTGGCCCGTGTGAACCAGCACGTGCTCGATCCCCGGCGTGGCATCCAGGCGGCGCATCACGGCGGCCAGGCGGATGATCTCGGGACGGGTGCCGACGACGGTCAGGACCTTCATGGCCGATCAGACCTCTTCCGGGTAGGTGTCCGGCGACGCTGGGTCGAACACTTCGTCGGCGTAGAAGAGCGTGACCAGCTCGTCATCGCCCGCGTTGGTGATCGAGTGCACCCACATCGTCGGCATATCCACGATCGCCGGTCGGTCGCCGCCGACGGCGAACTCCACAACCTCGTCAGTGAAGAGCTTGCGCAGCCGGATCATGCCGCTGCCGCGCAGCACCAGGAACCGCTCGACCTTGTGCAGGTGAAAGTGTTGCCCACGGGTGAAACCGGGCCGGGTGGTCGAGAAGAACACCTGCGTCTGACCGCCCGGCGCCCGGACGGTCTCGAACAATTCGCCGCGCTGGTCGCCGCGCACCTCGGGGTACACCGGCCATTGGTCGGGGAAGGTGGAGGCGCGGTAGGTGTTGAACAGATCGCGGGTGAACGGGTCAGACAGGTCCGGAAGGTCGGCGGTTCGGTAGTCGTCGCGGATGGCGGTCAGCCGCTCCAGAACGCCTGTCACAGTTGTCGGCGTGCCGGTGGGCAGCACCTGACCGGTGACGGGGCTCCCAGCTGCGTCGAGCAGCACCGTCGCCGCCCGCTGCACATGCAGCAGCGGGAGCTCGCGGTCCACCTTGACCTCGGGGGTTTCGCCGCGGGCCAGCTGGTGGCAGAAGGTAGCCACGACGGAGTTGTAGAAGGGCACCCCATGCTCGCCGAAGATGTTGGGCAGCACCACGTCGGCCACAGGCGCCCCGGACTCGGCACCCCACTCGGTCAGGATGCCCGCAGCAGCGCGCTTCGCAACGCCGAATACCGAGTCTCCCAGCGAGTGGATCGAGTTGCCGTACACCACCGGGATCGGTCGGTCGATGCGCCGCAAGGAGGCCACCAACTGCTCGGCCAACCAGGGGTTGACCTCCGCCACAGTCGCGTCGTCCGATGCTCGATTAACTCCTGCGAGGTGGATGATCGCGTCCACGTCTGCTAGGGCGGCGTCCATCGCGTCGGGGTTGTCGAAGTGCTCCTCGCGCAGCCCAACGGCGTCGCCGCCTTGCCGTGAGCGCAGAGCGCACCGGGTGTGCCAGGCGATGAATCCGTCAGGGCCGGTGATCGCGATCCGCAGGGGGGCCGGCGCACCGTCCGTCGGGGCGTTGCTGCTCATCGCCGCGCCTCCGCCATGACCTGCTGCATCTCGGGCAGCGCTGCCACGACGTCCATCACCTGATCGACATCGAGTTGCTCTGTGTTGTTGGAGTTGTAATCGGTTCCGCGGTCAAGACCCCGCTCGCCTTCATCCGTGTAAAGCGTGTAGTCCAGGCTGCGCCCGTCCAGCGGCACACGGAAGTAGCCGCCCATGTCCTCGGCCTTACCCATCTCCTCCACGCTCAGCAGCGACTCGTAGCGCTTCTCCCCGTGGCGGCTACCGATCACCCGGATCTGCGGCTCAACACCCAACAGTCGGGCGACGGCCTTGGCCAGGTCCTCGATGGTGCTGGCCGGCGCTTTCCGCACAAAGATGTCTCCCGGCGAGGCGTTCTCGAAGGCGTACTGCACAAGTTCGACGCTCTCGGCCAGCGACATCAGGAAGCGCGTCATGCCTGGGTCGGTAACCGTCAGCGGCTTGTCCTGCCGGATCTGCTCAACGAAGAGTGGGATCACCGAGCCGCGCGAGTACATGACGTTGCCGTACCGAGTGACCGACACGACAGTGTCCGACCCCGGGTTGTTGCGGGCATAGGCCTGGGCGACCTTCTCCATCATCGCCTTGCTGATGCCCATCGCGTTGATCGGGTAGACAGCCTTATCCGTGGATAGGCACACGACTGACTTCACGCCATGGGCGTCGGCCGCCCGGATCACGTGGTCCGTTCCGTGGACATTCGTGGCCACCGCCTGCTGCGGGAAGAACTCACACGACGGCACCTGTTTCAGGGCTGCGGCGTGGAACACGTAGTCGACGCCTCGGGTCGCCTCGTCAACGCTTTGAAAGTCCCGAACGTCCCCGACGTAGAAGCGAGCGCGCGGGTCGGCGAGGCGACGGCGCAGATCGTCCTGCTTCGCCTCGTCGCGGGACAGGATCCGCAGTTCGGAGACCCGATCCTCGGATAGCAGCTGGCGGGCCACGGTGGAACCGAAGGAGCCTGTGCCGCCGGTGACGAGAACGCTTTGAAGCAAACCGCTCCGGACTACTGAACCCATCAGAAGACTCCCATCAGGCTGAGTCAGCCAACTCGGCCACGTGTCCCAGAGATTCCTGTCTGCGTAACCACCGCAAAGTACCCCAAGCCAGCGGGACGAAGAACAAACCGAAGATGAGCGTACCAATCCAGGGAACCGCTGTAAGCCCGACCTCCTTCAGCAGCCAAATCTTCAGGGGGATGGCCACCGCTAAGTAGCCCAAGAATGCGGCGCTCTGTACCCAGACGATTCCCTGTGAACTCAGCACAGCCAAGAAGGGCGCGACGAACGCCTGGATGGAATACCAAGCGCATGCCCCAAGGATCAGCATGGCAGGAATCGCGAGATTCGAGGAGTCTGGCAGCCAAACGGAGAGTAAGAGAGGCGCCAGGAGCCAGAGGACGACGGCAATTCCCGTCGCGGCCAGCAGTGCGCTCGAGGCGACCTTGGGGGTGTTGCGTACCAACCACGCATAGTCCCCCTGCTGTGCGGCAGCCCCAGCCGTTGGCCAGTAGGACATCGTGATCGCTGCCACGACGATCGACAGAAGTGCAGCCATTTTCCACGCGATGCTCAGAGCAGCGGAGTCGGTCAATTGCCCGAATGATGCAACCAAGAAGGGGTCAATGCTGAGCGAAGCAGCCATCAGGAAGTTGAGGATCATGAAGACGACCCCCAGCGACAGCAGGGGTCTGACCAGCCGCTGCACATATCTGCCCGCCCAGATCCGCCAAGAGCGCTGGGCTCGCAGCACGAACCAGAGCCAGTTGACCAGATTCATCACGGGGAGCACGAGAGATGAGCAAATGAGGTACACCCCGAGCGTGGCACCCATGCTGAGCACGGAGATCGTTACAAATACCTGGATGACCGCTGTTGCGGCCATCCAGACATTGCTCGACACCAGCATCTGGAATGCCAGTTGACATCGGTGAACGAGACTCAATGGGAGGTTCAGGAGGAAGGCTCCTGCGCTGACTCCAAAGACCATCCGCACCGTGTCACTGGAGATCCCAGCTTCGGCGGCGCTTGGGAAGATCGCTCCTGGGTCGAGCAGCATGAGTGGCACAGCAACGGCCAAAGCCAACAGGAGACCCACGCCACCGGTGGCGACCAAGCCTGTTACTACGAGGTCTCGCGACTTCTGTTGGTCGTCTGCTGCCACCGAGTCGGTCAGGCGCGTGAGGAGTCCACTGCCAAGACCGAAGTCCGCAAAGACCGCTGCGGCTATGAAGGCGCCCACCGCTGCCGTGAGACCAAATACCGCGTCGCCGAAGCGGCTCAGGACGATCGGAATGGTGAGCAGGGGACCAATCAGCGCCATACCCCTCGCGACAATTCCGGCTGCAGTCCCACGCAGGACATTCCGGGACCTTGGCGACAGCCCCCTGATCCTGCTCAACAGCTGCGGCACGAAACCAGGCCCCCGTCGCTCATCTCATTCATCCATCGCGGCAAGCGCCGACGTGATGCGCCTTGCTGCGGCCACGGCCGACAGGTCCTCCTCGAACCACTGACGACTGGCGGAGGAGTATTTGGACCATTGCCCGTCTTTGAGCCCCTGCGCACACACCGTGAGAGCATCTGCCAACTGCTCTGGCTGACCCGCCGGCACTGCCCACCCGGCTCCGTGGGATTCCACTACCCGCCCCACGTCACCGCCCACCTCGCTGGACACGACCAGCGGGAGTCCCGCCGATGCGTACTCTGCGATCTTTGAAGGGAAAGTCGCCACCGAAACCCCGTCGACCGTTGCCGCAATACCGCAATGCGACCGTCTCAACTCGGTCCAGTAGTCCAAGCGCGACAGACGTCCGCACAGTGTCAAGTTCCTCAGGCCCATCTCGGCTATTCGGGTGCGCAGCGGTTCCAGCAGTGGGCCGGCGCCGTAAATGTCCACGGTCACGGCGGCTCCTTGGTCCTGCAGCGAACGACAGGCACGAAGAAAGTCCGTCAGCCCTCGCCCACCCGTCAACTGTCCACCGAAGACGGCACGAAAGTCCGCGGAAGAGTCCCCTGCAATCCCAGTTGAAGGCGGCAGACCCCGGCTCCATGGCGGCTGAATCACAATCGAGCCCGGCGTGTGCCCGAAGTACTCGCCGAAGAACAAGGCATTTCGCTCGCTCATGGCCAGCAGCACATCAACGTCCGAGACGCAGTGGCCCTCAATCCGCCGCAGCAGGGGCGCCACGCTACGCAGCCACCGAGGGACGTGGCCGACCTCGAGCTGATGAACCGGGAAGAAATCCCAATAGGCGAGCACGAGCCGCCGGACCACACCCCGTCGTTTCAGGTGCTGCGGCAATCCAGCAAACGCCCAGGCAATACTCGTGAAAATTGCCGCATCGTAGTTTCCACTGCTAACCCACTTACGCGCTGGCCCCCACATGGCTGCAAGGGCGCAAACAGCTCGCACGCGATTGTCCACACCACCCCCGGCTGCCGGTCTGCTTGGACCCACGCTGAAGACCGAGAGTCCGTCGTAGACACCCTCTGTCTGTCGGCCCTTCGGCCGGGGCGCAGCAGTGTCCCGTACGCACACGTCAACTGCATGGCCTTGTTCCACGAGAGCCGCAGCGAGGTCGTTGGTTAGCCAACCGGCGTTGATATCCGTGTCGAAGCGCGAAGCGAACAGAAGGATCCGCACGGCGCACTAGACCGCGCGAAGATCTGTCGGGCGGGTACTCGCCGTTCCTTCTGCTCCGCCGCGGGTAAGCCTGACCGATGCCACGAGCCACCAGAACAGAGCGCCACCGAGTAGCAGCCAGAGGGAGAGTAGGTCGGCAGTGGCATTGAGGGGGCCATTGTTGAGGGGGACGTAAGCGAGTGTGTAGGTCGCTTGAATGAATATGGCACCAGCCAAGATACCCCCTCTTGCCAATGCAACGGCCCAACCGGCCGCGGCGATGGCGGCCAGCGCCCCAACAAACAAAATGGCCCCAGGCACGGTTAGATCCGAAGCTAGCCACGCATACATCGTTTGCCACTTGGACTTGGCTGGCCAACCGACATTGTATTCAGCTCGGTATGGGTAAGCCTCAAGTGCCTGCTGCTTGTCATAGACGAACGGCAATAGAGTCTCAAGCGCTTCTGACGAGCCCGATCCAGCAGTCCAAACAAATTTTTGATCCAAACTTGCCCCAAGACCTGTATATCCCTGCGAGAAATACCCTGTAACCGCATAAACGCCCACGGCCGCCTCCCGGCCGAATGTCGTTTCGATGAACTCGAATGGGGGCGATCCCTCTGCTTCAATAGCCGCGTTCAACGCGACAATCCGTTGGCCTAGGATGTAGGTACCCCCGAGCAGCGCGAACAAGACGCCAAACAAGGCGAAAAGCGGCACCGCCGGATGCAAGCGGCGACGCTCCCTCTTATGCCACAGTGATCCCCCGGAATCCGGTGCTCCAGAGGACGATAGTCTGCGGTGCTGGAAAAGTAGCAGGCCAGTCAAGAGGAGCCAAGATGCGTCGAACACTCCTTTGCCAGTGCCGATGGCAAACCAAGAAATGACAAACGAGGCGAAACTGAGGATAGCGACCACACGTACAGGCGCAGGCAACACCTGCCAGCGCAGAGCCAAGGTCGCTGGCAGGACGAACAGCAGGACCCCTGTGAGGTTCAGAACTGCAGCGAGCGTCAATCCCGCAGAGAAACCACCCGGGGAATTTAGACCCTCCGCCAATGAAATACTTTGCTGTCTTGCCGAGTAGGCAACACTCGGGTTAAGAAGTGCCTCGCCGATCGATCGGCCCGACCCGGCAGGAACGCGGAGGTTGAGGACCGCCCGAGCGAAGTAGTACGTGGACCCGGCGATCACCAACAGCGACCAACGCCAAGTCGCCCTCACCGGCACGGGGCTGAGCGGGAGCCGCAGCACGTACCGCGCAAACGTGGAATTACCCCACTTTGCGCCCAAGACCAGAGCCACGGTTCCTAGGCAGGCAACGGCGAGCACTTTGCCCTGCCCGACGTCGCTCGCGCGGCGATAGACGAGGAGCCAAAGCGTAAGTGTGCCCAGGTACCAGACAACGAGAATCTTCAGTGGGCGGAACGAGGTCGACCGTGCACCGGAGGGTGGCGCACTGCGGGCCTCGACCTCCATTGCCTGCATCACGGTCATGAACTCCAGTAGGCGAGCGGGAATCTCCACTGCAAGTCGTCAGGATACTTTGCCCACCTGCGACGAGTGCACGGACGTGCATCAAGCCACCGCCATTGCACCCGTTGGACCGTCGCAGGCTGGCCCCGAAGCCGCGCCAAACCTGGCGCCCTCAACGCCACTCATCCACATCGGCACTCTAGTGCGCACGCCTACACGCCAGGCCGAGAGAAGGCAAGTACCAGGTGGGCCGCAGGCGCCATCCCCTCGAGGCATGGAGCTGCCCGCCGCATGACCGCCGCCCACTGGCCAACCTTTGGCGCGGGGGGGCGCGGGCCCGCCCCCCCCCCCCCG
>JBPOIN010000216.1:0-2571 GCA_052034445.1 Pseudomonadota bacterium
ACGGCCTGTGCAACCGCCTGCTGCGTGCCCACTATCGCGAGGCCGGCCTGCCGCAGCTGTTCCAGATCCTCGACCAGTCCGACCAGCTGGCCTCAATCAAGCGCCTGCTCAAGGCGCTGAATGTCGACGACGAAAAATTCCCGCCGCGCGAGCTGCAATACTTCATCAACGCCCAGAAGGAGCAGGGTGTGCGCTCCGGCGCCGTCGAGGCCTGGGACGACTTCTCGCGCAAGCGCGTCGAACTGTATGCCGCCTACGAACAGCAATGCCAGCGCGAAGGCGTGGTCGATTTCGCCGAACTGCTGCTGCGCTCGTACGAACTGCTGGAACGCAACGAACCGATCCGCCGCCATTACCAGGAACGCTTCCGTCACATCCTCGTCGACGAGTTCCAGGACACCAACAAGCTGCAGTACCGCTGGCTCAAGCTGCTGGCCGGCTATGGTGCGGGCTCGTCGCCCCTCTCCCCCGGCCCCTCTTCCGCGCGCGGGCGAGGGGAGGAGACGGCGGTGATCTTCGCCGTGGGCGACGACGACCAGTCGATCTACGCCTTCCGCGGCGCCGAGGTCGGCAACATGCGCGACCTCGAACGCGAATTCAGCATTGCCAATGTCATTCGCCTCGAACAGAACTACCGTTCGCACGGCAACATCCTCGACGCCGCCAACGCCATCATCAAGAACAACGCCGCGCGTCTCGGCAAGAATCTGTGGACCGACGCCGGCAGCGGCGAACCGATCCGCGTCTTCGAAGCCAGCAGCGATTTCGAGGAAGCGCGCTGGATCGTCGAAGAGATCAAGGCCCTGAGCCGCGAAGGCCACACGCGCAGCGAGATCGCCCTGCTGTACCGCTCCAACGCCCAGTCGCGCGTGCTCGAACACGCCCTGTTCAACGCCGGCCTGCCGTACCGCGTGTATGGCGGCCTGCGCTTCTTCGAACGGCAGGAAATCAAGCACGCCCTGGCCTATCTGCGCCTGCTCGCCAATGTCGATGACGACACGGCGTTTGCCCGCGTCGTGAATTTCCCCACGCGCGGCATCGGCGCCCGCAGCCTCGAACAACTCGCCGATACCGCCCAGGCGCACAACTGCAGCCTGCATGCCGCCATCCCGCTACTGACGGGCAAGGCGCACAGCGTGCTCAACGGTTTCGCCGAACTCATCCAGCGCATGAAGGAAGGTAGTGCCGGCCTGCCGTTGCCCGAAGTCGCCGACCACGTCATCGAACTCTCCGGCCTGCGCGAACACTACCGCAACGAAAAGGAAGGCCAGGACCGCCTCGCTAACCTCGACGAACTCATCAGCGCTGCCGCCAGTTTCGTCGCCGAAGCAGGCGAGCGCCAGGCCCCGGAGAGCAGCGCAAGCCCGGTTGAAGACAGCAGCGACCTCGCCGCCTTCCTCGCCCACGCCGCGCTCGAAGCCGGCGAACACCAGGCCGGCGACAGCGACGACGCCGTACAGCTCATGACCGTGCATTCGGCCAAGGGCCTCGAATTCAACATGGTGTTCATCAGCGGCCTTGAAGAAGGCCTGTTCCCGCACGAGAACGCCGCCCTCGAAGAAAAAGGCGTCGAAGAAGAACGCCGCCTGATGTATGTCGCCGTCACGCGCGCGCGTCAGCGTCTGTACCTGTCATTCGCGCAGACCCGCATGCTGCACGGCCAGACGCGCTACAACCTCTCCTCGCGCTTCCTCGAAGAAATCCCCGCGCCGCTGCTCAAATGGCTGACGCCGAAAATGCAATCCGGACAGGCCAGCTTCGGCGGCTTTGGCGCCAGCAGCAGCACGAAACCCGCCACCAGCTCAGTGAATAGCGCAGGCGCCAGCTATAACAGCGGCTACGCCAACCCGCGCCGCAGCTCCACGCATGCCAGCGGTACGCGCGTCCCGGCGGCGCCGGCATTCCAGTCACGGCGTGAAAACGAAAGCGGCTTGCGTGTCGGCCAGAATGTCATGCACGACAAATTCGGCCCCGGCGTCATCGTCAGCGCCGAAGGCTCCGGCACCGACGCACGCGTGCAGGTCAACTTCCGCCACGCCGGCACCAAATGGCTGGCGCTCTCGGTGGCCAAGCTCACGCCGGCCTGAGCGCCATACACGCCTGCGCCGTTTCACAGGAAGTTCCACAAGGGGATTTCCTGTGGTCGTCATTCCGGGGCGGCCCGTCAGGGCAGAATTATCCCTACAGCCGCCAGACCCGATACCCCGCCTCGCGCATGCCTGCCGCATCGAAGCTGTTCTTCACATCCACGAAACAGCCGCCGGCGACCAGCTTCTGCTGCAGCGCATCCAGCGGCAGGGCCAGCAGCGGCTGGTGCGACACCGCCGCCACAATCGCATCGGCGCGCGGCAGATCGTCCCAGGTCGACAGCTGTATGCCGTATTCATGCGCCGCCTCGGCCGGATCGGCGAACGGATCATGCACGAACACCTCCACGCCATAGGTCAGGAGTTCGGCGATCACATCCACCACCTTCGAATTGCGCAGATCCGCACAGTTCTCCTTGAACGTCAGGCCCAGCACATTCACGCGCGCACCCTTGATGGCGCTGCCCGCCGCGATCATTTGCTT
>JBPOIN010000199.1:0-4009 GCA_052034445.1 Pseudomonadota bacterium
TACGTCAAGAAGCACGTCGTCGACGACGCCGCGCGTCGCCAGGAACTCGCCGCGCGCCTGCTCGACGCGCTGAAGGACTACGAGGATCCGTGGAAGAAGGCAGTCGACCAGACGCCGGCCCAGCCGCTGCGCCGCCAGTTCGAAATCATCGACATCGCCAAGGTTTGAGGAGAAAAATCATGAAGGAATGGAAACTGATTTGCGCAGTCGACGACATCCCCCGTCTCGGCAGCCGCATCGTCAAGAACGCCGGCCCCGACATCGCGGTGTTCCGCAACGCCGAGGACGAGGTCTTCTCCATGCACGACAAGTGTCCGCACAAGGGCGGTCCGCTGTCGCAGGGCATCGTACACGGCCGGCGCGTTACCTGTCCGCTGCACGGCTGGAACATCGGACTCGACGACGGTCAGGCCGTCGCCCCCGATGTTGGCCACACGCCCTGCGTCGAGGTCAAGCTCGACGGCGGCAACGTGTATCTAAAGGCCTAGCCCGGGACGACATCATGGACAAGCCCTTTCTGAAAGCCGGCCATCCGCCGACGCTGTTCATCGCCTTTCTGTACTTCGACCTGGCCTTCATGGTCTGGGTGCTGCTCGGGCCGCTGGCGGTGCAGATCGCCGCCGATCTCGGGCTGACGCCGGCGCAGAAAGGCCTGATGGTCGCCACCCCGGTTCTCGCCGGCGCGCTGCTGCGCATGGTGATGGGCGTGCTGGTCGACCACCTGAAGCCGAAGAAGGCCGGCGCCATCGGCCAGTTGATCGTCATCTCGGCGCTGGCTGCCGCCTGGCATTTCGGCATCCACAGTTACCAGCAGGCGCTGATACTCGGCGTCTTCCTTGGCTTTGCTGGCGCCGCCTTTGCCGTCGCCCTGCCGCTGGCCTCGCGCTGGTATCCGCCGGAGCATCAGGGCAAGGCGCTGGGCATCGCCGGCGCCGGCAACTCCGGCACGGTGCTGGCCGCGCTGTTCGCCCCCGGCCTGGCCAATGCCTACGGCTGGACCAACGTCTTCGGCCTCTCGCTGCTGGCGCTGGTGCCGGTGTTCCTGCTGTATCTGGCGATGGCCAAGGACAGCCCGGAATGCCCGCCGCCCAAGCCGTTCTCGGATTACCTCAAGATCCTGCGCGACAAAGATGCATGGTGGTTCATGTTCTTCTACAGCGTCACCTTCGGCGGCTTCGTCGGTCTCGCATCCTCGCTGTCGATCTACTTCAACGATCAGTACGGGCTCGATCCGGTGATGGCCGGCTACTTCACCGCCGCCTGCGTCTTCGCCGGCTCGCTGGTGCGACCGCTCGGCGGCGCCCTGGCCGACCGCATCGGCGGCATCCGCACACTGAGCATCATGTACAGCCTGGCCGTCACCTTCCGGGTGGTCGTCAGCTTCGGCATGCCGACCAAGGAACTGGCGCTGGCGGTCTTCGTCCTCGCCATGCTGGCGCTCGGTTTCGGCAACGGCGCGGTATTTCAACTGGTGCCGCAGCGCTTCCGCAAGGAAATCGGCGTGATGACTGGCCTCGTCGGCATGGCCGGCGGCATCGGCGGCTTCTATCTTGCGTCCTCGCTCGGCTATGTCAAGCAGATCACGGGGGATTACCAGCTCGGCTTCCTGATCTTCGCCGCCCTCGGCGCCCTGGCGCTGATCGGCCTGACCCGCATCAAGACCCGCTGGCGCACCACCTGGGGCGCCGTGGCGATCACAGGCGGGGCGCGAATTTAAGTACAAAAGGACAAGGACGAGATTAAAGGACTGAGGACTGCGGCGGAGTAAACTGCACGCTACTCAGTCCTGATCACTCCACGATGCTCTCCACCACCATCGGCTACGCCTCGCTGACCGGGCCACGGCCACAGAACGAGGACTTTTGCGGATTGGTGACGCCTGAAAGGGCGGAACTCGCGGCGAAGGGGATCCTCGCCGCGGTGGCCGACGGCGTCGGCGGCCAACAGGGTGGGCGCGAGGCCGCCGAATACACGGTGCGTGGGCTGCTTGCGGACTACTACGCGACGCCCGACACCTGGTCACCGCCCAAGGCGCTGGATATCGTGCTGAAGGCGCAGAACCGGTGGCTCATGGCGCAAGGCGCGGTACGGCGCGAACTGGCCGGCATGGCGACCACGCTCTCGGCACTCGTGCTGCTCGGCAGCCGCTACTACAGCGTACATATCGGCGACAGCCGCATCTACCTGCGCCGCGCCGGCGAACTCAAGCGCCTGACCAGCGACCATGTCTGGGAGCATCCCGACATGCAGCACGTACTCAAGCGCGCCATCGGTCTCGACGCGCGCCTGTTGCTCGATCACGGCGATGGCGAGCTGCGCGGCGGCGACCAGTTCTTACTCGCCAGCGACGGCGTCTGGAACACGCTGGGCGACGCGCGCATCGCCGCCCTGCTGCAGCAGCACCACGATCCGCAGCAGGCCGCCACGGCGCTGGCCGAGGGTGCGCTCGAACATGGCGCGCAAGACAACTGCACAGCGGTCGTGGTGCGCGTTGACGCCGTGCCGCAAGCCAGCCTGCGCGACCGCCTGGCCACCGGTCGCACGCTGCCGCCGCTGCCGCGCCTCAAACCCGGTGAAGAGATCGACGGCTTGCGCATCGAGGCCGTACTGCACGAATCTCTGGTGACGCTGCTGTATCGCGTCGTCGATCTCGCCTCGGGCCAGCGCTGGGTGCTCAAGACGCTGCGCGCCGACGCCTACGACGGCGCGGCACAGAACGCCCTGATCTATGAAGAATGGCTGGCTCGCCGTGTCACCTCACAACACTTCCCGCAGGTCGTGAACCACGAGCCACGTGCGCACCTCTACTACCTCATGAGTTGGCACGAGGGCGCCACGCTGGGCCAGATGCTTGAACGTGGGCAGAAGTATTCCATCGGTGAGACCGTGCAGATCGGGCTCGATCTGCTTAGCGGCGCCGCCGCACTGCACCGGCTCGGCATCGTCCATCGCGACATCAAGCCAGACAACATCCACATCGGCCAGGACGGCCGCCTGCGCCTCCTCGACCTCGGTGTCGCCGCAGCCGATGCCGAAGCACAGGGCGACGATACAGGTGAGCGCTTCGGCGAAATCAACAACCCCGGCACACCCAGCTACATGGCGCCCGAACTGTTCGCGCCCGCCAGCGCTCAACGCGTCGGTGAGAACAGCGATCTGTATGCCATCGGCGTTACCTTGTACCAGTTACTGACGCGCAAATATCCCTATGGTGAGATCGAGCCCTTCCAGCATCCGCGCTTCGGCGATCCCGTCACGCCGCTGCGCTATCGCCCCGACATTCCTGAGTGGCTCGAAGCCGTCCTGCTCAAGGCCGTCGCACGCGAGGCAAAGAGCCGCTTCGAGACCGCCGAGGAATTCATCCTGGCGCTCGAACGCGGTTCGCTCCAACCGTTACGCATCGCGCGCCGCACGCCGCTGCTGCAGCGCGACCCGAGCCTCCCCCTCAAACTGCTCGCCACGACTTCGCTGATCGCAAATCTGCTACTGATTTATCTGCTGCTGATCAGATAAATACGCATGCTCGCTACGCCCGTTACTCTAACCAAGCTGCAAATTGGTTGCTTCACATCAACCTGAAAACCGCAGTTGACCGCTTGCCATGATCACGAACTCCGCTGCTACTGTAAGTTTTGCGCCATCGATGGGCTTCACCTTGCGGGTGAGACCGCTATGCCCCGCAGGAAATCCCCTTGGGGGACGCCGTCGATTGCACGCTTTTCGGGCCACCTGACCGCGTTGCTCTTCGTTGCAGGGGGCGGCCATGCGCCTCATCGCGCCTTGCCAGACGGCCCGAAAAGCGCACACTCGAAGGCGTACAACTGCGGTTTATAGGTTCAATGAAATATCGAACAAATACCTGCCGCTCGGACTGCGCTGGCCGAAGCCATCGATATTCCGCACACGCACTTCGACAAGCGCAATGCAAACGGACTTAATCGATGCGTTCTTAAATCATGCAGGAACTCTCGACGCAATCGACCAGAACCAGGGAAATATCGTCATGCGG
>JBPOIN010000277.1:0-12191 GCA_052034445.1 Pseudomonadota bacterium
ACCTCGGTGACCACCGGCAACGTCAATGGCCACATCATCCGCATCAAGGAAGTCGGCGGCGAGCCCGCGGCGAGCGGCTTTACCTGGGACGTCTATCTGTTCGGCGCCGAATCCGGCGCGGGTTCGGCGATCAATCTGTCGAGCCTGACCGACGACCAGGATTTTTCCAGCCCCGATGGCCTGGTGTTCTCGCCGTCGACCGGCATCTGCTGGATCCAGACCGACGATGGCGCCTATACGGATGTCACCAACTGCATGATGCTGGCGGCCCTGCCGGGTCAGGTCGGCGATGGCGGCTCGGTGAAGGTGTCGGGTACCAACGTGACGACGTATCTGGGGAAGAAGCCGACGGCCGACACGCTGAAGCGCTTCCTGGTCGGGCCGGTCGGTTGCGAAATCACTGGCGTTTGCGAATCGCCGGACGGCAAGACGATGTTCATCAACATCCAGCATCCCGGCGAAACCACCGCGCTGGCGGACATCGGCAATCCCGCCAAGTACACCAGCCACTGGCCGGGCAATACCGGCTACGGCGCGGGTGGCGCCTCGGCGCGGCCGCGCTCGGCGACCATCGTCATCACCAAGGACGACGGCGGCCGCGTCGGCAGCTGATGTTGGCAATACCGGCTGGTGTGATCTGGATATCCATAGTTATCCTCTCACCAGCCAGCCTCAGCGCCAAGCGGTCCAGAGAAGAACCGGCAGAAAGTCGATACACGGCCGGTCACGGCCTGATTCTGTCAGCTTTTGCACCATTTCAACGCGTTGCATTTGAAATCGCTATGCGATAATCGAAGTTTTCGGTTTTGACTCGCGGATTTCACCCATGCCACGCACGCTTTATGAAAAATTGTGGGACAGCCATGTCGTCCATCAACAGGAGGACGGCACGGCGCTGCTGTATATCGATCGTCATCTGGTCCATGAAGTGACCAGCCCGCAGGCCTTCGAGGGCCTCAAGCTGGCGGGCCGCAAGCCCTGGCGCGTGGATTCGATCGTCGCGACGGCCGACCACAACACGCCGACCAACGGCTGGGAAAACGGTCTTGATGGCATTGCTGACCAGACCTCGCGCCTGCAGATCGAGACGCTCGACGCAAATATCCGCGAATTCGGCGCACGGTCGTATTTCCCGTTCATGGATGCGCGCGAAGGCATCGTGCATGTGATCGGCCCCGAGCAGGGCGCGACGCTGCCGGGCATGACCGTGGTGTGTGGCGACTCGCACACCAGCACGCATGGCGCGTTTGCCTGCCTGGCGCATGGCATCGGCACCTCGGAAGTCGAACATGTGCTGGCCACGCAGTGCCTGCTGCAAACCAAATCCAGAACCATGCTGGTCGAAGTCAATGGCCAACTCGGCCGTGGCGTGACGGCCAAGGACATCGCGCTGGCGCTGATCGGCAAGATCGGCACGGCCGGCGGCACGGGGTATGCAATCGAATTCGCCGGCAGTGCGATTCGCGCGCTGTCGATGGAAGGCCGCCTGACGCTGTGCAATATGGCCATCGAGGCCGGCGCGCGCGCGGGCATCATCGCCGTCGACGCAACGACCATCGAATACCTCAAGGGCCGCCCCATGGCGCCTGCCCTGGATTCGGATGAATGGCAACGCGCCGTCGCCTACTGGCGCACGCTGACCAGCGACGCCGGCGCGCAATTCGATGCACACGTCGAGCTGGATGCCGCCAGCATCCAGCCGCAAGTCACCTGGGGCACATCGCCCGAAATGGTGGCGGCGATCGGCGACAGCGTGCCGGCGCCCGAGGATTTCAGCGACCCGGTGCGCCGCGAAGGCGTGGAGCGCGCGCTGCAGTACATGGGCCTCACGCCGCGCACGCCGATTGCGCAGATCAAGATCGACAAGGTGTTCATCGGCTCCTGCACGAATTCGCGCATTGAGGATCTGCGCGCTGCGGCCAGCGTGGTACGCGGACGCCACATCGCGGGCAACGTCAAACTGGCGCTGGTGGTGCCGGGCTCGGGACTGGTCAAGAAACAGGCCGAAGCCGAAGGCCTGGACGAAATTTTCGTCGCCGCCGGTTTCGAGTGGCGCCAGCCGGGCTGTTCGATGTGCCTGGCCATGAACGCCGATCGTCTGGAACCCGGCGAACGCTGTGCTTCGACCTCGAACCGCAATTTCGAGGGCCGGCAGGGCAACGGCAGCCGCACGCACCTGGTCAGCCCCGAGATGGCGGCCGCCGCGGCCATTGCCGGGCATTTCGTCGATGTGCGCACCTTGAGCAACCAGTCCAACGTTTAACAAGGAATGAAGACCATGCTGAAAGCCACCACCTGGATTCTGGTCGCCCTGGCCGTTCTCCTGAGCGGCTGCAACACCGTCAAGGGCATTGGCAAGGATATTGAAAAGGGTGGCGAAGCCATCCAGAAGGCAACGCACTGATGCAAAAATTCACTCAACTCGATGGTCTCGTAGCACCGCTCGACCGCGCCAATGTCGATACCGATGCCATCATCCCCAAGCAGTTCCTCAAGTCGATCAAGCGCAGCGGCTTCGGCCCCAATCTGTTCGACGAATGGCGCTATCTCGATCGTGGCGAGCCGGGCATGGACAACAGCCAGCGTCCGCTGAATCCGGATTTCGTGTTGAACCAGCCGCGTTATCGTGGCGCTTCGATCCTGCTGACGCGCGACAACTTCGGCTGCGGCTCGTCGCGCGAGCATGCGCCCTGGGCGCTTGAGGACTTCGGCCTGCGCGCGCTGATCGGCACGAGCTTCGCCGACATTTTCTTCAACAACTGCTTCAAGAACGGCCTGCTGCCGATCAAGCTGGCCAAGGCGCAGGTCGACGAGCTGTTTACGTTGGCGCAAGCCCAGCCGGGTTTCCGCCTGTGCATCGATCTCGAACAGCAGACCGTCACGCTGCCCGACGGCAAGGCATTCGGCTTCGAGGTCGACAGCTTCCGCAAATATTGTCTGCTCAACGGCTTCGACGACATCGGCCTGACACTGCGTCAAGCCGACAAGATCCGCGATTACGAGGCGCGCCGACGTATCGAGCAACCCTGGCTGTTTGCCTGAGCAGTTTCCATCGTTTCCCTCCAATTTTGTCGATTGATTATTAGAACATCATGAAAATTTGCGTTCTCCCCGGTGATGGCATCGGCCCCGAAATCGTGGCTCAGGCCGTGCGCGTGCTCAAGGCACTGGACCTGAAGTTTGAAATGGAAGAAGCCCCGGTCGGCGGTGCAGGCTATCGTGCGCTGGGCCATCCGCTGCCCGAAAGCACGCTGAAGCTGGCGCGCGAATCGGATGCGATCCTGTTCGGCGCGGTCGGCGATTTCTCGCTCGACACGCTGCCGCGCGCGCTGCGTCCCGAGCAGGCGATCCTGGGCCTGCGCAAGGAACTCAACCTGTTCGCCAACTTCCGCCCGGCGCTGGTGTATCCCGAGCTGGTGCACACCTCCTCGCTCAAGGCCGAGGTCGTCGCCGGCCTCGACATCCTGATCATTCGCGAACTCACGGGCGGGGTGTATTTCGGTCAGCCGCGCGGCATCCGCACCCTCGAAAACGGTGAGCGCGAGGGGTTCGATACCATGCGCTATTCGGAAAGCGAAATCCGCCGCGTCACCCATGTCGGCTTCCAGGCCGCGCAGAAGCGCGGTCGCCGCCTGTGCTCGGTGGACAAGGCCAACGTGCTCGACACCATGCAGTTGTGGCGCGAAGTGGTGACCGATGTCGCCAAGGATTACCCGGATGTCGACCTGTCGCACATGTATGTCGACAACGCCGCCATGCAGCTGCTCAAAAACCCCAAGCAGTTCGACGTGATCGTCACGGGCAACATGTTCGGCGACATTCTTTCCGACGAGGCCTCGATGCTCACGGGTTCGATCGGCATGCTGCCTTCAGCCTCGCTGAACGAACGCAACTTCGGCCTCTACGAGCCGATTCACGGCTCGGCGCCCGACATCGCGGGCAAGAACATTGCCAACCCGCTGGCGACCATCCTGTCGGCAGCCATGATGCTGCGCTATACCTTCAACAACCTCGAAGCCGCCGAGCGCATCGAAAATGCCGTGAGCAAGGTGCTCGAACTCGGCTATCGCACCGCCGACATCATCGAGCCAGCCGGACGCAAGGTCGGCACGGTCGAAATGGGCGATGCGGTGCTCAAGGCGCTGTGAGCTGGTTGATTTGATTACACCCGATTATTTTTATTTGAGCGAGTAAGACGATGAAACGAGTTGGTCTGGTCGGTTGGCGCGGCATGGTGGGTTCGGTGCTCATGCAGCGCATGCGCGAAGAGGGCGATTTTGCCCTGATCGATCCGGTGTTCTTCACCACGTCGAATGTTGGCGGCAAGGGGCCGGATATCGGCCGCGACGTGCCGCCGCTCAAGGACGCCAAGAGCCTGGAAGCCCTGAGCGCCATGGAGATCATCATCTCCTGCCAGGGCGGCGACTACACCAGCGAGGTATTCCCCAAGCTGCGCGCCATGGGGTGGAATGGCTACTGGATCGATGCGGCGTCGACGCTGCGCATGAAGAATGATGCGATCATCATCCTCGACCCGGTCAATCAGCATGTCATCAAGGATGGCCTGAGCAAGGGCGTGAAGAATTTCATCGGCGGCAACTGCACCGTTAGCCTGATGCTCATGGCGCTGGGCGGCCTGTTCAAGGCTGACCTCGTTGAATGGCTGACCTCGATGACCTATCAGGCCGCCTCGGGCGCCGGCGCGCAGAACATGCGTGAACTGCTGCAGCAGATGGGCGAGGCGCACCGCGTCGCCGCGCCGCTGCTCAACGATCCGGCCTCGGCGATTCTCGACATCGACCGCGAAGTCGCCGGCATTCTGCGCGACGAGCGCTTCCCGACCGAAAACTTCGGTGTGCCGCTGGCCGGCTCGCTGATTCCGTGGATCGACAAGGATCTCGGCAACGGCCAGAGCCGCGAGGAGTGGAAGGGCCAGGCCGAAACCAACAAGATTCTGGGGCTCGATGGCGCCGCGATCGTGCCGGTCGATGGTCTGTGCGTGCGCATCGGCGCCATGCGCTGCCATTCGCAAGCCATCACGCTCAAGCTCAAGAAGAACGTGCCGCTGGCCGACATCGAAGGCCTGCTCGCCGAACACAATCAATGGGTCAAGGTGATTCCCAACCAGCGCGAGATCACCATGAAAGAACTCACGCCGACCGCCGTCACGGGCACGCTGGCCACGCCGGTCGGCCGCCTGCGCAAGATGTCGATGGGCGAGGAATACCTGTCGGCCTTCACGGTGGGCGACCAGCTGCTGTGGGGCGCCGCCGAACCGCTGCGCCGCATGCTGCGCATCCTGCTCGATTGACAACGTAACCCTGCTCGACAGCGTAATATCCACGCCGACGAGCAGGAAAATCTTGCGAACGAGTGGCCCGATCCATGCCGCGGCGCACATTTTTCAGGTAACATAAGAACGAGGATTAGCTTGCATAGCTAACCTCATGATGTTATGTTGATTGTTCAATTTATTCCCGAGCGGGAGGCACGCGGTGAATGACAAGACTCTGAGAATGCGACTCAAGGCATCCGCCCTCGCTGTTGCGCTGGCGGCACTGCCGATCGGCGCTCACGCAGCCGGCTTCGGCAAGATCACGGTGCTTTCCGCGCTGGGTCAGCCTTTGCGCGCCGAAATCGACATCAGCGCGAATCGCGACGAACTGTCCTCGCTCTCGGCGCGCGTCGCCTCGACCGACGCCTTCCGCCAGGCCGGCGTCGATTTTGCGCCGGGTCTGGTCAATGTGCGCTTCAGCGTCGAAAAACGGCCCAACGGACAAGCCTATCTGCTCATGAAATCCGAGCAGCCATTCAACGACCCGTTCCTCGACCTGCTCGTCGAAATGCGCTGGGCCTCCGGCCGCATGATGCGTGAATACACCTTCCTGCTCGACCCCCCCGATCTCAACAAACCCGCGCAGCAGGTGCCGCAGGTCAATGTACCGGAAGCCAGGACAACCGTTACACAGGCAGCCACCGCGGCCACACTGCCCCCCGCGCAGGCCGAGCCCAAATCCGCAGCTACAGAAGAAAACAAAAAACGCGAAACCATGCGAGTGGTGCGCGGCGCCGATGGCGTCCAGCGTATCGTCAAGGCAGAAAAACCGACGCCCTCCGCTGCCCCCGAAGGTTCGACTCGCACAGTCAAACGCGGCGACACGCTACACCGGATTGCCACGGAAACCAGACCCGAGGGTGTCAATCTCGATCAGATGCTGATCGCCCTGTTCCGCACCAACAAGGACGCCTTCGACGGCAACATCCATCGCCTCAAGGCCGGCAAGATCCTGACGATTCCCGATCAGGAAGCTGCTGCAGCGATCAGTCCCGCAGAGGCCGGCAAGGAAATTCACGCGCAATCGGCCGATTTCAATGCCTACCGCAGGAAGCTCGCCGCCGCCACGGCCGGCGCCGAAGCGCAGAAAGAAGAAGCACCGAAACAAGCCAGCAGCGGAAAAATCGCCCCGAAGGTCGATGACAAGGCCCCGGCCGTCGCTGCGGGCAAGGACAAGCTTGAAATTTCGAAGACCGAAGTCGCCAAGGGCGGTGTCGGCGCTACCGGCAAGGCTGCCGCAAAGGTCAGCGAAGAAGAGGCTCTGGCGCGCGAAAAAGCCCTCAAGGAAGCCCAAAGCCGCATCAGCGAGCTCGAAAAGAATTTGAGCGACCTCAAGAAACTTGGCGAACTCAAGAGCCAGAGCATGGCCGACCTGCAGAAGCAGGCCCAGGCCGGCAAGCCCGCTGCTGTGGCGCCAACAGATCCGGTTGCCCCGTCGTCAGCCGCCAAACCGGCTGCGCCGACACCCGCGGCAGCACCCGCTGCGCCTGCAACTCCGGCCGCAACGCCGGAGCCAGCTACCGCAGCAGCGCCGACGCCTGCCGCAACGCCTGAGGCCCCCGCCGCTGCCGGCACAGAAAGCGCACCCGCCGTAACGCCGCCAACTGCCACTCCGGCACCAGCCAAACCGGCAACGAAGAAAGCGGCGCCGCCGCCCCCTCCGCCGCCTCCCCCACCCAGCTTCGTCGACGACAACCCCGAACTGGTCTACGGCGGTGGCGGCGCGCTGGCCCTGCTGCTTGGTTATCTGGGTTTCTCGGCCTGGAGCCGCAAGCGCAAGCAAGCCGCTGAATCGGCATTCGACGCCAACGGTCCGATATCCGAATCCTCCGTTGCGGTGAATTCGGTATTCGGCAGCACCGGCGGCCAGGTTGTCGATACGGGTCACAGCGTCAGCGATGCCCACAACTCGCTGCAGACCGATTTCAGCCTGCCCGGCATGGACAAAGCCGATACGACCGATGGCGTCGACCCGATCAAGGAAGCCGACGTCTACATGGCCTACGGCCGCAACGCCCAGGCCGAGGAAATTCTGCTCGACGCGCTCAAAACCGATCCGCAGCGCCACGAGATTCATGCCAAGCTGCTGGAAATCTATGCCAGTCGCAAGAGCATCAAGCAATTCGAGAGCATCGCCAGCGACCTGCAGCAGCAGACCGGTGGCAGCGGTCCACATTGGGAGCAAGCTGCATTGCTGGGCCAGCAGCTGGACCCGGCGAACCCGCTATATGGCGGTCGCCCCGCAGCCGCACAGGCGCCGGCAGAACCGGCCTTCAATCCTGAAGCGACCATCGTGGTGTTCCCCGATCAGCAGCCGGCAGCGGCCCCGGTGGCCATGGAACAAACCATGGTCATGGAAGCGGAAGCCCAGGAAGAGCTGCCCGAGTCGCTCGATTTCGAACTCGATCTCGACCTTGGCGGCAACAACACCCCGGCCGCCGACCAGGAAATCGCTGCCAGCGGCGAAGCTACCGAAGCGGCAAGCCCGACTGCAGCAACGGATCTGGACTTCGATCTCGGCGCCAGCGACGATGATGTGGCATCCAGTGCATCCACGACAACCGGCGACAGCAACGACATCGATTTCAATCTGGACAGCGGATTTGTCACTGCGCCCGCGAGTCCTGAGACGACCGCAGCGCCATCGGATAGCGACGAATCCGGCATCATCGATTTCGATCTGGGCCTCGACAGCAGCGCTGAAACCAGCCCGGACGCCACGGCGAACGCCCTCGAACTGACGAACGAAATCGCCGCTGAAACCAGCGCCCAGCCAGCCGCCGGGCTCGATGTGGACTTCGATCTGGACCTGCCCGATCTGGGCCCTTCCGACGCCGAGGAAGCGGCGCCGGCAGCGCAGACCGATCTCGCGCAGCCGTCCGCGCCAAGCGTTGACCTGTCATCGATCAGCCTGGATCTCGACGAACTGCCAAGTCTTGATGCCGCACCAGCCACCGAAGCCACGACCTCCCCGGCTGCCGGCGCACTGGACGCCGATTCGCTCATGGATTTCGATCTCGATGCTCCGGCGCCTGCCGAAGCTTCACTGGACAGCGAACCGGCTGCGGCAGCACAGGAAGACAATCCGGAAGTCACCACCAAGCTCGAACTGGCGCAAGCCTACGAGGAGATGGGCGACAAGGAGGGTGCGCGCGAACTGCTGCAGGAAGTCCTCAATGAAGGCAGCGCCGCACAGCAGGAAATCGCCCGCGCCAAGCTCGAGCAAATCGGTTGAGAACCGCGCCGGACGCCATCCGGCGTCCGGCTCCCCGTATCTGAAGCCCTGAAGTGTCCGGTCGCCCATTGCCTGCATTGACCGCGACCTGGCATCCCGCGAGCCTGCTGCTGTTCTGGTTTGCGCTCGTCCTCGGGCTGCAATGGCTGCCGCTGGATGCGCTGTTCGGTCTTGCCGGGCTGATCCTGCCCGCCGCGCTGATGTACTGCCGCAAACGCCTGCGGCTCTTGTTGCGCCGCGCGCGCTGGTTGCTGCTGTCGATTGCGCTGCTGTTCTGCTTTGCCACCCCCGGACTCGCACTGCCCGCGCCCGCCGGATCGTTGGGACTGACCCACGAAGGCCTCGCCATGGCCGCCACGCATGCCTTGCGCCTGACACTGCTGCTGGCGCTGCTGGCCATGTTGCAGCAGCGCCTGACCATTCCGGCCCTGATTGCCGGCCTGTACCACCTGCTCGCACCGCTGGGCAACAGTGCTCTGCGCAGCCGCTTTGCCCTGCGCCTGCTGCTGGTGCTCGAATATCACGAACAGGGTGTCGACCGCCTCGACTGGCGCACGCTCTTGCTGCAAACAGACCCGGGCGCAGAATCGGACATCGACCCGCTGGCGGCCTATCCGAAGTTAGAATTGGCGGTTGCACCGCTAAGCCGGAGCGACCGACTGCTGATGTTTCTGGCCCTGACCGGCCTTGCAGCGCTATGGCTGCAGCACGGTTAACAGAACAGTCGCGGCCCTGACAATCCAAACGGAATCCCCAATGGCAAGAATCGCGCTGGGCATTGAATACGATGGCGCCACCTTTCATGGCTGGCAAGCGCAACCGCACGGCAACACCGTACAGGATGCGCTCGAACGCGCACTGGCCGCCGTGGCTGAAACGCCGGTGCGCGTCACCTGCGCCGGGCGCACCGACGCCGGCGTGCATGCGCTGTGTCAGGTAGCCCATTTCGACTGCGCCGCGCCGCGCAAGGAGAACGCCTGGGTACGCGGCACGAACGCCTTTCTGCCGCCGCAGATTGCCGTGCGCTGGGCGCGCAGCGTCGATGACGACTTTCACGCCCGCTTTGCGGCGCAGTCGCGCAGCTACCGCTATCTGCTACATAACCATGTCGTGCGCCCGGCGCTGTACCACGGCCGCGTCGGCTGGTGCCATCGGCCGCTTGATGCCGATGCAATGCAGGAGGCGGCGCGCCATCTGCTCGGCGAGCACGACTTTTCGGCCTTCCGCGCCGCCGAATGCCAGGCCAGATCGCCCGTCAAGATCATGCATCATGCCAAAGTCGTGCGTCAGGGCGAAATGATCGTCTTCGATTTCTGCGCCAGCGCCTTCGTTCAGCACATGGTGCGCAACATGGTGGGCGCGCTGGTGCACATCGGCAAGGGCAACCAGCCGCCCGCAGCGCTCGCCGAACTGCTCGCCAGCCGCGACCGCACCCGCGTCGCACCGACGTTTTCACCGGCCGGGCTGTATTTCGCCGGCGTTGAATACGATCCGCGCTGGAATCTGCCCGTCAGCGGCCGCATCGTCGCGCCAGCCATCACACTCTAACCCCCCACCCCCAGCGAACCCGCCATGACTACCCTGCCCCATCGCACGCGCATCAAGATTTGCGGCATCACGCGTGAACAGGACTTGCGCAGCGCCGTCGAACTCGGCGCCGATGCGCTTGGTTTCGTGTTCTATCCGCCGAGCCCGCGCTTCCTGAGCGACGCGCGGGCGGCCGAGCTCGCACGCGCCATGCCGCCCTTCGTCACGCTGACCGGCCTGTTCGTGAATGCCGATCCCGCCATGGTGCGCGCCACACTCGCCGCCGTGCCGCTGCAACTGCTGCAATTCCACGGCGAAGAGGATGCCGCCTACTGCCGGCAGTTCGGCCGACCGTATATCAAGGCCGCGCGCGTTCGCCCCGGCCTCGATTTGCTAGAATACGCGGCTGCCTTCCCGGATGCGCGCGGCCTGTTGCTCGACGCCTTCGTCGAGGGCTATGGCGGCGCCGGGCAAACCTTCGACTGGAATCTGATTCCGAGCGGCCTGCCCCTGCCACTGCTGCTCTCGGGCGGACTGGATGCAGCAAACGTCGCCCCAGCGATCCGCCGTCTGCGCCCCTGGGCCGTGGATGTCAGCAGCGGCGTCGAAAGCAGCAAGGGAATCAAGGATGCAGCGAAAATCGCGGCGTTCATCACTGGAGTACGGAATGCAGAAGTCGCAGAAGCCTGAAGCCGCAGCCACCCCCTACAACCTGCCCGATGCACATGGGCATTTCGGCCGTTATGGCGGCATCTTCGTCGCCGAGACGCTCATGCCGGCGCTCGACGAGTTGCGCACCGCCTACGCAGCGGCGCAGCAGGACCCGGCCTTCCGCGCCGAATTCGAATACGAACTCAAGCATTTTGTCGGCCGCCCCTCGCCGATCTATCACGCCAAACGCTGGTCGGAACAGCTCGGCGGCGCGCAGATCTACCTCAAGCGCGAGGATCTGAACCACACCGGCGCCCACAAGGTCAATAACTGCATCGGCCAGGCCCTGCTGGCGCGACGCATGGGCAAGCCGCGCGTGATCGCCGAAACCGGCGCTGGCCAGCACGGCGTCGCCACGGCCACGGTCGCCGCGCGTTATGGCATGGAGTGCGTGGTGTATATGGGCAGCGAGGACGTCAAACGGCAGGCCGCCAACGTGTATCGCATGAAACTGCTGGGCGCCACCGTGGTGCCCGTCGAGAGCGGCTCGAAAACACTCAAGGACGCGCTCAACGAAGCCATGCGTGACTGGGTCACCAACATCGGCAACACCTTCTACATCATCGGCACCGTCGCCGGCCCGCACCCGTATCCCATGCTGGTGCGCGATTTCCAGACCGTGATCGGCGAGGAATGCAAGCTCCAGATGCCCGAAATGACGGGCCGTCAGCCGGACCAGGTGATTGCCTGCGTGGGTGGCGGTTCGAATGCCATGGGAATCTTCCATCCCTACATCGATGTCCCCGGCGTGCGCCTGATCGGCGTCGAGGCGGCCGGCCACGGCCTGGCATCCGGTCAGCATGCGGCGCCGCTGACGGCCAACAGCGCCGTCGGCGTGCTGCACGGCAACCGTACCTATCTGATGCAGGACGAAAACGGCCAGATCATCGAAACCCACTCGGTGTCTGCCGGCCTCGACTACCCTGGCGTTGGCCCGGAGCATGCCTACCTGAAGGACATCGGTCGCGCCGAGTACGTGGGCATCACCGACCGGGAAGCGTTGGACGCCTTCCATCGCCTGTGCCGTACCGAGGGCATCATCCCCGCGCTGGAATCCAGCCATGCCGTGGCCCACGCCATGAAGCTGGCGCCGACGATGCGTCCGGACCAGCACATCCTGGTCAACCTCTCGGGTCGGGGCGACAAGGACATCGGCACGGTGGCCGACCTCTCCAAGGCGGACTTCTATTGCCGGCCGTCCTGCCGCGGGCAGTCGGTGAAGGGCTCCGACACCGTCGTTGTCAATGTCCCTGCGAAGGGAGGTGCGCAATGAGCCGCATCCAGGCCACCTTCGCCCGCCTGGCCGAGCAGGGCCGCAAGGCGCTCATTCCCTATGTCACCGCTGGCGACCCTTACCCGGACTGCACGGTCGAGCTCATGCTG
>JBPOIN010000042.1:0-5063 GCA_052034445.1 Pseudomonadota bacterium
TGACGCTCACCGAGACGCGCTGCCGCCAGCTTGGTCTGGCGCAGATGGCGCGCGACAACAAAAGCCAGTTCAGTACCGCCTTCACGGTTTCCATCGAAGCCGCAGAAGGCGTCACCACGGGCATCTCGGCCCATGATCGCGCGCGCACCGTGCAGGCCGCAGTGGCCAAGAATGCCAAGCCCGCCGACATCGTCCAGCCCGGCCACATCTTCCCGATCATGGCCAAACCCGGCGGCGTGCTGGTGCGCGCCGGCCATACCGAAGCCGGCTGCGATCTGGCGCTGATCGCCGGCTGCGAACCGTCCTCGGTGATCTGCGAAATTCTCAAGGACGACGGCAGCATGGCGCGCCTGCCCGATCTGATCGAATTCGCCAAGGAACATGGGCTCAAGATCGGCACCATCGCCGACCTGATTCATTACCGCAGCGAGACCGAAACCCTTGTCGAGCGCGTCGCCGAAAAGCAGATCAACAGCCATCACGGTGCCTTCCGTCTTGCTGCCTTCGAGGACAAAACCTCGGGCGAAGTGCATCTGGCCTTGAGTCTGGGCGAGATCAAAGCCGACCAGGAAACCCTGGTGCGTGTGCAGGAGTCCGCTTCGATACTGGACTTTCTCGACAGCAAGAGCCCACGTCAATCGTTCAACGTCGATCAGGCAATGCAGACCATCGCTGCCGCTGGCAGCGGCGTGATCGTACTGCTGCGCCGCCAGGACAGCGGCCAGGATCTGCTCGCCACGTTGCGCGCCGACCCGGCGGCAACACGCCCGGCCACCAAGTGGGATCCGCGCACCTACGGCATTGGCGCGCAAATTCTGCGCAGCCATGGCGTCGGCAAGATGCGCCTGCTCTCCAGCCCACGCAAGATGCCCAGCATGACCGGTTTCGGCCTCGAAGTCTGCGGCTATCTGGCGCCCGACGGTTCCAAGCATTGAGGACGATTCATGACCAGCGCAACTGACATCCAGGAACTCGAACCCCAGCTCGCCGGCAGCGGCCTGCGTATCGGCGTGGTTCAGAGCCGTTTCAATACCGACATCGGCGAAGGCCTGTATTCCGCCTGCATTGACGAATTGCGCCGCCTCGGCGTCGCCAGCGTCGTCTGCACCAGCGTACCGGGCGCCCTCGAAATTCCGCTGGTTCTGCAAACCATGGCGCAGAGCGGCCGCTTCGATGCGCTCGTGGCACTAGGCTGTGTGATTCGCGGCGAAACCTATCATTTCGAAATTGTCTCGAACGAATCGGCACGCGGCGTCACCGAAGTCCAGCTCAAGACCGGCCTCCCGATTGCCAATGCCGTGCTGACCACCGAGGATGACGACCAAGCGTTGGTGCGCATGGCGCAAAAAGGCATGGAAGCGGCCCAGGCAGCCGTGGAAATGGCCAATTTATTGAAGGCGCTGAAATGAGCAAATCTCCGCGCCGGCGCGCACGCGAATTCGTTTTACAAGGGCTGTACCAGCTGCTGGTCGGCGGTCAGGATGAAGCCGCCATCATTGTTCAGGCCGAAGGCGTAATCGGCTATGACAAGACCGATCAAGGGCTGTACCGCGCGCTGCTAAGCAAGACGCTCGAACACCTCAAGGAACTCCAGCAGGAGCTGGCACCGCATCTCGACCGAACCCTGGATGAAATCTCGCCCATTGAGCATGGCATTCTGCTGCTGGCCGCCTGCGAATTCAAGCACTTTCCCGAAACCCCGTATCGCGTGATTCTCAACGAAGCCATCGAACTGGCCAAGGATTTCGGCGGCACAGATGGCCACAAGTTTGTCAACGGCGTGCTCGACAAGTACGCCGCCATCGCGCGGCCGCATGAAGCTCAACGCGGCTGATTCCAACGCGAGCAGCGCTACCGGACATCGCGGACCAACTTCGCGCGCGGCTGTTTGAACCTGGAAACCGCCTGGTCATGACTCCCGAGTTCTCGCTGATCGCGCGCCATTTCACGCGGCCGACCACGCACACCATACTCGGCGTCGGCGACGATGCTGCCATCGTGCGCGCCACGCCGGGCATGGACTTGCTCGTTTCCACCGACATGCTGGTCGAAGGGACGCACTTTCTGGCCGACACCGATCCCGTGGCTCTGGGCTGGAAAACCCTGGCCGTGAATGTCTCCGACCTGGCGGCCATGGGCGCCCAACCGCGCTGGGTGCTGCTGGCCGCTGCCTTGCCAGCCGTCCGGGCAGCCGATGAAGCCTGGCTGGCGGCGTTTGCCTGCGGATTTTTCGACTGCGCTGCAGCCTTCGACATCGATGTGATTGGCGGCGATACGACACGCGGCCCGCTGAATTTCAGCGTCACGATTTTCGGCGAAGCCCCCGCCGGCCGTGCACTGCGACGCTCCGGCGCCCAGACCGGTGACGAAATCTGGGTTTCCGGCACTCCGGGCTTGGCGGCACTCGGCCTGGCGCACCGTCAAGGCCGCTGCACACTCGCAGAGCCAACACGCCAGACCTGCCTGGCCGCACTTGAGCACCCGCAACCCCGTCTCACGCTCGGCCGCACACTCGCCGAACACCAATGGGCAACCGCCGCCATCGATGTCTCGGATGGCCTGCTCGCGGATCTGGGGCACATCCTCGAAAGCTCCCGCATGGCAGCACGTCTGGCGTTCGCACAGCTCCCTGCTGCCGCCCTGCACTGTGGTGTCGATACACAACTCGCACAAGACTGCCTGCTCGCCGGCGGCGACGACTATGAATTGCTGTTCACGGCCTCGCCCGCCCGGCATGCCGACATCGCCGCGCTCGCCACCGCTGAACTGTCACTGAGTTGCATCGGCAAAATCATGCACGCCGACACGTCCGATGCAGCCATCGAGCTTATCGATGCCGCTGGCGCAATCATCCCTTGCCCGCGGCGCGGTTACGATCACTTCGCCCCACCCTTTGCGGAATCCGGCTCATGAAAATCAAGAAAAGTCCGCCGCCACCCTGGCCATTCCTTTTCACACACCCCAGCCACTTCTTCGCCTGCGGCATGGGCAGCGGCCTGTCGCCCGTGGCTTCGGGAACGGTCGGCACGCTGTTCGGTTGGGCCTTGTATTGGCTGATTCGCCCGGCCTTTGGCAGCGGCTATCTGAGCTTCGGCCTGTTCCTGCTGGCGGCCTTTGCCTACGGCGTGCTGGCCTGCGACCGCACGGGACGCGATCTGGGCGTCGCCGATCATGGCGCCATTGTCTGGGACGAGATCGTGCCTTTCTGGTTCGTGCTGTTTCTGACCCCGGCCGGCTGGACATGGCAGCTGGCCGCCTTCCTGCTGTTTCGAGTTTTCGACATTTTCAAACCGCCGCCCGCACGCTGGTTTGACACCCAGGTCAAGAATGGCTTTGGCGTCATGATGGACGACCTCGTCGCCGCCTGTTACACACTGCTGTGTCTTTACGCCGTTCACTCCCTGCCGGCGTTCTGAAATGGAGTCGCAGCTGGAACAACTTTCCGCCGCGGTCGGCGCCGCATTGCAACAGCGCAAGTTCATGCTCGCTTGCGCGGAATCCTGCACTGGCGGACTGATCGCGCAAATTGTCACCGCCACGGCCGGTAGCTCGGCATGGCTTGAGCGCGGCTTCGTGACCTATTCAAATGCCGCCAAGCAGGAAATGCTGGATGTGAGCGCCGCAACTCTCGCGACGCAGGGCGCCGTGAGCGAAGCCGTGGCCTGTGAAATGGCGCGCGGCGCGCGCACCCACTCGCACGCGCAAGTGTCTTTGGCGGTAACCGGCATCGCCGGGCCGGGGGGTGGCTCATCTGATAAGCCAGTGGGTACCGTATGCTTCGCCTGGTGCCTGGTTGATGCCGTACCCATCAGCGCAACGCATCATTTCGTCGGCACACGGGAAGAAGTGCGCAAACAGACGGCAATCCAGGCGTTACAAGGCTTGCTGGACCTGCTGACCGTCGCAAAAACTGTGCCATAATCCACGCAGTATTCGCAAAGGAAATTCAATGGACGAGAACAAGAACAAGGCCCTCCAGGCCGCCCTGGCCCAGATCGAAAAACAGTTCGGCAAGGGTTCGATCATGAAAATGGGCGCCGCGCAGATCGAAAACGACCTGCAAACCGTTTCCACGGGCTCGCTTGGCCTCGACATCGCACTGGGCATCGGCGGTTTGCCGCGCGGCCGGGTGGTTGAAATCTACGGCCCGGAATCCTCCGGCAAGACCACCTTGTGTCTGCATGTGGTCGCCGAAATCCAGCGTGCCGGCGGCACCGCTGCCTACATTGATGCGGAAAACGCGCTCGATCCAGTCTACGCCGGCAAGCTCGGCGTGAATGTCGGCGACATGCTGATCTCGCAGCCCGACACCGGCGAACAGGGCCTCGAAATCGCCGACATGCTGGTACGTTCGGGCGGTGTCGATGTTGTCGTGATCGACTCGGTGGCGGCCCTGGTGCCGCGCGCCGAAATCGAGGGCGAGATGGGCGACCAGTTGCCGGGCCTGCAAGCGCGCCTCATGAGCCAGGCGCTGCGCAAGCTGACCAGCAACATCAAGCGCACCAATACGCTGGTGATCTTCATCAACCAGATCCGCATGAAGATCGGCGTGATGTTCGGCAGCCCGGAAACCACGACGGGCGGCAATGCACTCAAGTTCTACGCTTCGGTGCGCCTCGACATCCGACGCACGGGCGCGATCAAGAAGGGCGACGAAGTCATCGGCAACGAGACCAAGGTCAAGGTCGTCAAGAACAAAGTGGCGCCGCCGTTCCGCGAAGCACACTTCGACATCCTGTACGGAGAAGGCATCTCGCGTCTGGGCGAAATCATCGATCTGGGCGTCGAGCACAAGATCATCGAAAAATCCGGCGCCTGGTATGCCTATGGCGGCGAGAAAATCGGCCAGGGCCGCGACAATTCGCGCGAATATTTGCGCGAACATGCGCAACTCGCGCGCGAAATCGAGAACAAGGTGCGCGAAGCCGTTGGCGTCAGCGCCCTGGCCGCTGCTGCGGCAGACGCTGACGAGTAATGAAAAAACAGCCGGGCGCCCCGCAGCTCTCGCTGCGGGGCCGGGCGATCAAGCATCTGGCCCGGCGCGAACACAGCCGGGCCGAACT
>JBPOIN010000196.1:0-4709 GCA_052034445.1 Pseudomonadota bacterium
AGGCGCGGCAGTTGGGCATCCAGAAGCCGGTGCGCATCGTCTCCTCGGTGGTGCATTCGTATTTCGAGCATCCGGATGGCGCGGCGGAAAACGTCACCAGCCTGTCGATCGCCGATGCCTACCGCGAGGCCAGCGTCGGCCCCGAGGATCTTAGCCTCGTCGAATTGCATGACTCCTCCGTGGTCACCGAAATGCTGACCTATGAACATCTCGGCCTGTGCAAGGCCGAGGACGTGCGGCGTTTCGTCGAGGATGGCGACGCGCGTCTGGGCGGCCGCATGCCCGTGAATCCCTCGGGTGGCCTGCTGCGCAAGGGCCATCCGGTCGGCGCCACGGGCGTGGCGCAGCTCGCTGAAATCACCTGGCAGCTGCAGGGTCGCGCCGGCAAGCGTCAGGTGCAGGGCGCGCGCATCGGCCTGGCCCACAACGGCGGCGGCAGCCTCGGCAACGAGACGGCCGTCATGAATATCACGATTGCCATGCGCTGAGCGCTGGATCTTGATTGCAGCGTTTTTGCCATAGCCTTCGCTGCACTTTTGAAAATCACCTCGTCATTCCCGCGCAAGCGGGGATCCAGCAGCAGGATGGTATTCCCACCATGGATTCCCGTACCCCGAGGGCACTTCCTTCGGGCGCTTGCGCGGGAATAACGTGCCAGTTCTGATGGAGTGACCATGCGTGACCCCGACACCCGCAACGAATTCATCCTCGCCGACCTGATCGAAATCCGCGCCGAACAGCAGCCCGATCTGGACGTGCTGACCTTCGAACATCTGAGTCTCGATGGCGGCGCCACGCCCGACGAGGTGCGCACTTACCAACAGCTCGACACCAATGCCAACCGGATGGCGGCATGGCTGATCAACAACGGCGTCAGGAAGGGCGACCGTTTCGTCATCATGCTGCGCAACCATCCCGAGTTCGTCGAGGCGATGATCGCCGCGTCGATCACCGGCGCCGTATTCGTGCCCGTCGATCCGCGCACCAGGGGCGACAAGCTGGTGTTCATGGTGAATGACTCGGGCAGCTGCGGCATTGTCTGCGGCGATTACGCGCTGGCCGAAGTCGCCACGGCGCGCACGCGCATGCCGACGCTGAACTGGGTGCTGGCGCTGGATTCGCGCGAGCCCGGCAATCCAGCAATTGCCGACTTTCCGGCTGTCGTGCCGCTACGTCAGGTGATCGACACACCTGTGCCGCGCGTCGAGCCGGTGCCTGTCACGCTCGACGATCCGATCCAGATCATCTACACCTCCGGCACCACGGGCGATCCCAAGGGCATCGTCGGGCGCAACAAACGTTTCGGCGGCACGGGCCTGATGGGCGGGCTGTTTGGCTATCAGGACGACGAGCGGCCCTACACCGGCCTGTCCTTCACACACAGCAACGCGCAGGCCACGGCGCTGTGCCCGGCCTTGTTCAGTGGCTATCGCGCGGTATTCAGCCGGCGCTTCACCAAATCGAAGCTCTGGGATGTCGTGCGCAAATACGGCTGTACCAGTTTCTCGGTGCTCGGCGGCATGGCCACGGCGATCTACAGCGAAGCCGCCAAACCCGACGATGCCGACAATCCCGTGCGTCTGGTCATCAGCGGCGGCATGCCGGCCGGCATCTGGGAAGCCTTCGAGAAACGCTTCGGCGTCGAGGTGTTCGAGATCTACGGCGCCAGCGACGGCGGCGGCATGGCTTTCCGGCGTCCCGGCGACGGGCCGGTCGGCTCGTTCGGCAAGGCCATGCCGGGTTACGAGATGAAGATCCTCGACGAGCAGGGCAACGCCTGCGCGCCCGGCGTGGTCGGCGAGATCTGCTGCCGCGCCGAACCGGAAAGCCCGATGACCGTCGAGGTGGATTACTTCGGCAATCCCGAGGCCGCGCGCCAGAAGGTGCGCGCCGGCTGGAATCACAGCGGCGACATGGGCCACAGCGATGCCGATGGCTGGCTGTATTTCGACTACCGCAAGGGCGGCGGCATCCGCCACAACGGCGACTTCATCAATCCCGGCTTCGTCGAGAAGGTCGTCGCCGAGGATGCGCAGGTCGACGACGTGTTCGTCTTCGGCGTGCCGGCCGCCTCGGGCGCGCCGGGCGAGAAGGATGTCGTGGCCGCCATCGTGCCCGTCGATCAGGCAGGTTTCGATCCGGTGGCAGTTTTCCGCACCTGCCGTGCCGGGCTCGAACCGAATTTCGTGCCGAGCTACCTGCTGGTCGTCGACGAGATTCCCAAGACCGCCTCGGAGAAGCCCCTCGAACGCCTGCTGGTCGAAGCCTTCGCGCCGACGCTGGCCAACGTGCATACCGAGCGGTGATTCAATCCCGCAGTGCGCGCGCCGTCTGAATGACGCAGGCATTCTCCGGTTTCGTCAATGTGCGGCGCGAGGCGCAAGCCTTGCAGCGCGCCGAATCCGCGGCGCAGATCGAGGATCTGGCGCGTGCCGCGTTCGGCGCAGCTGCGCGTCTGCTGGCGCATGAGCGCATCGCCTCGGGGCGCTTCAATACTACCTATCGCGTCGAACTGGCCGGGCAGGGTGCGTTGATCCTGCGTCTGGCCCCGCCGCGCGACGCACCGCTGTTTCGTCACGAAGCCCGCCTGCTTGAACGTGAAGCCGGAGTGCAGGCGCAGCTGGCCAGCGTCGGCGCGCAGATTCCACGCCTGCTGCAGGCCGATTTCTCGCAGCGCCGGATCGACCGCGATTACGTCTGGCAGAATTGCCTGCCCGGCGAATTGTGGGAAGACCTGCGCGCGCGCGGCGACCTGAGTGCTGCCGACGAAACGCGGCTCTGGCAGCAGTTCGGCGCCCTCGTGCAACGCATTCATGCGCTGCAGCCGGCGGATGGCCGCTACGGTTTGCCGCAACCGCTCGCCGCGCGCGCGAGTCTGGCCGACTGGTACGACGAGAATCTCGCCGGCCTGCTGCAGGATTGCCACGAACTCGGCATCGCCGTCGCCGGCACAGACGAGTGGCGCGCCAGCGTCGCAGCGCAGCGCGCGCTGTTCGAGCAGGCCGGCTCGCCGCGCCTCGTGCATGGCGACCTGTGGCTGCGCAACATCCTGGTGGCGTTCCACCCCGCAAACGCCGCCGGCCCGATCATCACCGGCATCCTCGACGCCGAGCGCGCCTTCTGGGGTGAGCCGGGCGCCGAGTGGATTTTCTCCTTCTTCGAACTGCCGCCGGCCTTCTGGCAGGCCTACGGCCGCGATCTGTCGCCGCCGCATCTCGATGCCGCCGCGCTGTTCCGCCGCCGCGCCTATCAGGCGCGCGGCGCCTTGCAGCTGATCCTCGAAGCACGCCGCTTCGGTTTCGATCCCGGCTTCGCCCACCGGAATCTGGCGCAAGCCGTTGCGGCGCTAAGCCGGAATGACGGCCGTCGTTCGACCGTCGAGCCAAGCAACGCGTAGGTCGGGTTTCAACCCGACATGTCGGGCTCAAGCCTGACGGCGCATCCGGCGATCCATCAAGAGGTGTGCATGCGATAGCGCCTGCGGGCGAGGTGTGCGATATGTGCCTCGCCCCGCTGGCGGTTTGACGCCCGCGGCTGTTTCGCGGTTAAATCGGCCGCTTTGCTGCCGCCGGCAGCGCTTGTTGCAACCGCTGTTTCCACTGCCGTTTCGAACCCATGCGCGTCCTTCGTCTTTTCAAGATTTTCCGCGTCGCCAGCCGTTTCGGTCTCGACCAGATGCTGCTCGAACAGCAGCCGGCGGCCGGCCTGCTGCGTGTCGCGAATGCCTGTCAATTCTGGCGTGCCGGCAGCCCGCAGCTGCAGCAACCGCGCGCCGTGCGCCTGCGCCTGGCGCTCGAAGCGCTGGGGCCGATCTTCGTCAAGTTCGGCCAGATCCTGTCCACGCGCCGCGACCTGCTGCCGCCCGACATCGCCGACGAACTCGCCAAGCTGCAGGACCAGGTGCCACCCTTCCCGTCGGCCGAGGCGCTGGCCGAACTCGAACGCGTGTATGGCAAGCCCGTCGATCAGGTGTTCGCCAGTTTCGAGCGCGAGCCCGTGGCCTCGGCCTCGATCGCCCAGGTGCATTTCGCCACATTGCGTGAAGAGGACGGCGGCCACGAAGTCGCCGTGAAAATCCTGCGCCCCGGCATGGCGCGCATCATCGTCCATGATATTGGTCTGTTGCAGGCCGGCGCGGCGCTGCTTGAACTGCTGTGGGCCGACGGCCGGCGCCTCAAGCCGCGCGCCGTGGTCGCCGAATTCGAAAAGTATCTGCACGACGAACTCGACCTGATGCGCGAGGCCGCCAACTGCTCGCAGCTGCGGCGCAACTTCCAGCACTCGCGCCTGCTGCAGGTGCCCGAGGTATATTGGGATTTCTGCGATCAATCGGTGATGGTCATGCAGCGCATGCACGGCACGCCGATCGGCCAGCTCGACGTGCTGCGCGCCCAGGGCGTGGACATGAAAGCGCTGTCGCGCGCCGGTGTCGAGATCTTCTTCACCCAGGTGTTCCGCGACGGCTTCTTCCATGCTGACATGCATCCCGGCAACATCTTCGTGACCCCCGAGGGCCAGTATGTGGCGCTGGATTTCGGCATTGTCGGCACGCTCACCGATGTCGACAAGAACTATCTGGCGCAGAACTTCCTCGCCTTCTTCCGCCGCGACTACAAGCGCGTCGCCGAGGCCCACGTCGAGGCCGGCTGGGCGCCCGCCGACACGCGCATCGACGAATTCGAAGCCGCCGTGCGCGCCGTCTGCGAACC
>JBPOIN010000084.1:0-5151 GCA_052034445.1 Pseudomonadota bacterium
GGGCCGGGGTAACGATGGACTGTGTGCTGAAGGCCATGGATATGACAACACTTTCTGCCGCGCTGAGGCCGTTCCTGAGCAAGGACGTGGTGCTTTGCACCGACGGCAGCTCGGCGCTGGCCGGCGCAGCGCGCCAGCTGGGCGTCGAGCATCATGCGGTCAACCTGTCCGCCGGCATCCGCGTCGATGGTGCGTGGCACGTTCAAAACGTCAATGCGTATCATAGCCGCCTAAAAGGTTGGATCTGCAAGTTTCGAGGCGTCGCCACGTGTTACCTCGCCAATTACCTGGGCTGGTTCCGCGCACTTGAACGCGAACAGGGTATCGGCCCGCAACCAGCTCAGTGGCTCGCGATGGCCCTTGGCGCACCAACTTAACAACATGATTCGCGAAAAGAGCAAATGAAATATGTCTGTCGTTGTGATTTAGAAAGCAAGGGGGGGGTGATGAGGGGGTTCGTTGCAGTATTGGCATTAGTTTTCTTAGGCGGTTGCGCGATAGGACCTGTTATCAACAAGGAGAGCGAAACCAAGGCTTTCATTGCAGATATTGGCGTTCAGGCCCAATATGTAAAGCTAACGTCTAGGTGTAATTTTGCTATGGCTCCGAAAGGGGCCGTAGCTGCCCCCGAGTTACTGCAGGGCGTTTGTTTTGTATCTGATCGAGGGCTTCACATTCGAGTTATTGATATCACGACTGGAAAAAGTGAGCATTTGGTAACGATTAAGCCCGAAGAGATCGAATCAATTTCCCGCGTACCCCATGCGCTCTATGAACAATTGCAGGTGCGCATGCGAGCGCAAATAATTGCGCTCTATATGAGACCTGATGGTGGTTTCGGGCTTAATTGGGATGCCTCCAATAAATTTGTTGAGTCAGTGAAATCTTTGGGTGTGCGGGAAATTGAGGCCACTGGGCGGATTGAATTTAGGTCTCCTGGTGGGAGCGATGGCGGGGCTGTCATTCCCATTTTTATTCCGCGTGGTCGGTAATGGAGCACTGTCTCAGTTCAATCTAACGGGTGCAGCGGTAGGTATAGCCGCTATGACATTGGCGCTGGTTTGGCGTGGACGCTTCTGAAATCAATTAGGCCGTTTGCGATTCGCCACGGGCGCGACGCGGCGCCATGCGGCTCTCTACAATAAATAGCAATCTGGGTGTTTCCGCCATTAATTACGGAGTCGAGCGATGGATTTTGAATTTTCCAAGGATGAACAGCAGTTTCTGCGTGAAGTGGATCAGTTTCTCAAGGAGAACAACGATCCGAAATACATGGACGTCTCGCGCGAGAACATGGCTCAGGTTTGCGATACGCCGGAGCGCCGCCAGTTCACCAAGAAGCTGGCCGAAAAAGGCTGGATGGGCATCACCTGGCCGAAGCAGTACGGCGGCCAGGACGGCGAAGGTTTCTACGAATACCTGCTCAACGAGAAGCTCTCTTCGGTCGGCGCACCGCAGATCGGCAAGGGCGTCGGCATCATCGGCAAGACGCTGATCAACGTTGGCTCGGAAAAGCTCAAGCAGGAATTCCTGCCGCAGATTCTCGACGCCAAGATCGAATTCGCCGTCGGCTATTCCGAGCCGAGCGCCGGTTCCGATGCCGCGGCCATGAAGCTCAAGGCCGAGCGCAAGGATGACGGCTGGCTGCTGAACGGTCAGAAGGTGTTCACCACCTCGGCGCACTTCGCCGACTGGTACTGGGTGGGTGCGCGCACCGATCCGACCGCCAAGAAGCACCACGGCATTTCGCTGTTCCTGATCCGCATGGACGATCCGGGCCTGACGATCCATCCGATGTACACCATGGGCGGCGAGCGCACCAACGCGGTGTTCTTCGACAACGTGTTCGTCCATGACGACTACCGCGTCGGCGAGATCAACAAGGGCTTCCAGTACATCGCCGAGGCGCTCGACATCGAACGCTTCTCGATGTTCACCTTCTCGCCGATTCGCGGCCGCATGGAACTGCTCTGCGATTACGTGAAGACCGCCAAGCGCGACGGCAAGCCGCTCAAGGACGATCCGGTGATCCGCCAGAAGATCGCCCAGCTGACGACCGAACTCGAAGTCGCGCGCATGCTCGGCGTGCGCTTCGTCGATGCCGCGCTGAACAGCACCAAGACGCCGACCGTCGAGGCCTCGCACTACAAGCTCTACGCCACCGAGTTGTCGCGCCGCATCGCCGACGTGACCATGGACATCGTCGGCCCCGGCGCCCAGCTGGCGCTGCGCACCGAAGATGCGCCGCTCAAGGGCCGCGCGGAAAGCTGCTACACCTACACGGTCATCGACACCATCGGCGGCGGTTCGTCGGAAGTCCAGCGCAACATCATCGCCACGCGCGGTCTGGGTTTGCCGCGCAATTTCTAAGCAGGGACGCACGGCATGTCATTCCTCAAGGGTTATAACGTACTCGACCTGGCCAGCGTCGGCCCGGCGGCGCGCGCCTCGCGCATCCTCGCCGACTACGGCATGAATATCATCAAGGTCGCGCCGGTCGCCGCCAAGGGCGCCAAGCAGATCGACCCGGTGTTCCACGCCTACGGCGCCGGCCGCGGCACGCAGAAGATTCGCGTCGACCTTAAATCGGACGAAGGCAGGCAGGCCATCCTGCGCCTCGCCAAGAGCGTCGACGTGGTCATCGAGAGCTATCGTCCCGGCGTCGCCGCACGCCTCGGCGTCGGCTATGAAGACCTGAAGAAGGTCAATCCGAAGATCGTGTATTGCTCGACCAGCGGTTACGGTCAGGACGGCCCCTACGCGCAGTGGGTCGGCCACGACATCAACTACCTGGCGGTCGGCGGCTTCCTCGGCTGCAGCGGCACGGATGCCGAAGGCAAGCCGGCGATCCCCGGCGCCACGGTGGCCGACAGCGCCGGCGGTGGAATGCAGGCGGCATTGTCGATCATCGCGGCCTTGCTGAATGCGGAGAAGACCGGCGCGGGCTCCTACCTCGACGTGTCGATCACCGACGGCGTGTTGAACCTGATGTCGCTGTATCTCGACCAGTATCTCGCCACCGGCGAAGAGACGAAGCCGAACAACGCGGTGCTGACCGGCAAGTTCGCCTGGTACGGGCTGTACACCTGCGGCGACGGTCAGCATATTTCGGTCGGCGCGATCGAAGGGCACTTCTTCAAGAATCTCTGTCGCCTGCTCGACCTCGAACAGTTCAGTGGCAGCCAGTACGATGCGGCGAAACAGAATGAAATGCGCGCGGCCTTTGCCCAGCGCTTTCTCACCAAGTCGCGCGACGAATGGGTGGATCTGCTCGCCGCTGCCGACACCTGTGTCGCGCCGGTGCTGTCGATTTCAGAAGTGACCGCCAACCAGCATTTGCGTGCGCGCCAGACTTTCATGAACGCACGTCATCCGGAGAAGGGCGCCTTCGAGCAGCTCGGCCCGGTGCTCGCCGGCGGCGAGCGCCAGCAGCCCGAGCATCAGGTGCGTCCGGCCGGCGAGACCGATACCGATGCGGTGTTCGGCCGCGCCGGTTTCTCGGCCGACGAGATCGCCGCGCTGCGCGCCAGCGGCAGCGTCGAGTAAGGAGCAAACCATGGCGAACGAACAGCAGCAATCGGCGACCGATCTGCCTGCCGATGTGCAGGCGATGCTCGGCAAGCCGCTCTACGTCGAGCAGACCGAGTTCCCGATCGAGATGGGCTACGTCTACAATACCTGCGCCGCGGTGCAGAACGGCAATCCGCTGTTCTGGGACGCCGCCGTCGCCGAAGAGCTGGCGGGCGGGCGCATCGCGCCGCCGACGATGTTGTCGGTGTGGTTCCGCCCGCATTACTGGGCGCCGGGTGCGACCGGCGAGCGCACGCCGCTGATGACGCACTTTGACCTCAAGCGCCTGCTCGATCTGCCCGAAGCCGTGGTCGCCAGCAACGAGACCGTGTTCGGCGAACCGGTGCGCATGGGCGATGTGCTGACCATCAGCCAGATCGTGCGCTCGGTCGGCGAGCTCAAGGACACCAAGGTCGGCCGTGGTCGTTTCTGGACCATCGACGTCGAGACCGTCAATCAACGCGGCGAGTGGGTCGGCACCGACACCTACACCTGCCTCGGCTACAGGAAGCCCGGACAATGAGCGCGCCCACGAAAAATCTGCTGTTCGGCGAGGTCAGCGAAGGCCAGGAACTGCCGCCGATCAACCAGCACGTCACGGCGACGCTGGTGGTGCTGGGCGCCATGGCCAGCCGCGATTGGCGACCGATGCATCACGACAAGGACTTTGCGGTCAATCGCAACGGTCTCAAGGACATCTTCATCAACACGCCAACCAACGCCGCCTGGTTCGAACGCCTCATCACCGACTGGACCGGGCCGAAGGGCCGCATCGGGCGCATGAAATTCAAGATGAAAAGCTCGGTGTATCCCGGCGACGACATGACGCTGGCCGGCAAGGTCGCCAAGCTGACGACCGACGAAACCGGCTGTCACTGGGCCGATCTGGAACTCGCCGTGTCGGTCGAGGGCAAGGTCGCCACCGAGTGCCAGGCGCGCGTCGCGCTACCCGCCGATGCCGCCGACAACCCCTGGCAGCGCCGCGGCGAACGCTGGAAACCCTGACGCCACCGTACTCCAGGCTCCGCATTCAAAACATCTACTGATTTAAATCCTATTCAAGAGGCTATCCATGGATCTCAAGTTTACCGACGAACAAAACATGTTCCGCGACATGACCCGCGATCTTTGCGCCGACTACAGCACGATGGCGGTCGTCCGCAAGATGGAAAACGATCCGCTCGGTATTCCCGAGTTGTGGGGGCAGATGCAGCAGACCGGGCTGACCGGCGTGCTGGTGCCGGAAGAGTTCGGCGGCATGGGGCTGGGCATGATGGACTGCGCGGTGATCTACGAAGAGCTCGGCCGCACGCTGGCGCCGACGCCGCATTTTTCCACCTCGGTGATGAGCGCCCTGGTGCTGGCCAAGGCCGGCAGCGCGGCGCAGAAGCAGGAAGTCCTCACGGCGATTGCCAGCGGCGAGATCATCGTCGTGCCGGCCTGGATGGAACCCGATAACGGTTACGGCCCGAACGGCGTGCAGATGCGCGCCACGCAGAGTGCCGACGGCTATCGTCTGAACGGCATCAAGCGGCATGTGTTCTACGGCAAGGCGGCGCAGAAGCTGCTGGTGCTGGTGCG
>JBPOIN010000238.1:0-9815 GCA_052034445.1 Pseudomonadota bacterium
CGGTCACGGCGAGACCGCGATACACGCCGAGCGGCTCCAGGCCACGTTCCTTGGCCATGTCGCGGCTCATCAGCACCGAGACGGAAGCGCCGTCGGAAAGCTGCGAAGCGTTGCCGGCAGTGATGAACGACCCCTCCTTGACCCACTCGCCGTTCTTCCACACCGGCTTCAGCGCGGCGAGGCTTTCCAGCGTCGTGTCGGCGCGGTTGCCTTCGTCTTTGGCGATGGTCACGGTCTGCTTTTCGGTCGGGTTGCCTTCCTTGTCGAACAGCTGCTTCTCCACCGTCATCGGCACGATTTCGGCGTCGAACTTGCCGGCGGCCTGCGCGGCGGCGTAGCGCTGCTGGCTTTGCAGCGCGTATTCGTCCTGCGCGGCGCGCGAGATGTTGTAGCGCTGACAGACAATCTCGGCGGTCTCGATCATCGGTGCATAGGCGGTCGGCTCGGCGGCCACGGCGGCTTTCGACACCGAACGATGGCTGTTCTTGAACTTGTTCTGCACCAGCGAAATCGTTTCCAGACCGCCGGCGACGATGACGTCCGACTCGCCGACCATGATGGTCTTGGCGGCATCGGCGATGGCGATCATGCCCGAGGAACACATGCGGTCGAGCGCCATGCCCGGCACCGTGCGCGGCAGGCCGGCGACGTAGCCGGCGAGGCGGCCGACCGTATAGCCCTGGGTGCCCTGCTGGGCGGCGATGCCGAGGATCACGTCATCGACTTCGGCCGGGTTCACCCTGGCGCGTTCGACCGCGGCGCGGATCACATGGCCGCCGAGCGCCGGCGCTTCGGTGTCGTTGAAGGCGCCGCGATAGGCCTTGCCGATGGCGGTGCGGGCGGTGCTGACGATAACTGCTTCTTTCATAACGAAGTTCCTGTATGCGAAAAGGGGAATATAACGCATCGAAGATCGCGCAATTCGGCAGCCTTGCAATCGTCCGATAAGACTACGTGCGAGGCTGGCTGATCACCGGCAGTAGCGCTGGTTGTCGCGACAAATGTGAAGGCCGGATCATGGAGCGCGGATCGGCGCCGCGCCGGGTTGCCTCAGGTGCTCCCGGCGTCACCGGGGACGGCGACGCGACCCTTGCCGGCGCGCTTGGCGGCGTACATCGCGTGGTCGGCGGCCGAGAGAATCGCGGAACCGCTGTCGCCATGGTCGGGGTACATGGCGATGCCGATGCTGGCGCCGAGCCGCGCCGGTTGGCCGGCCAGCGTCATGGGCTCGGAAATGGCAGCAATCAGGCGCTCGCCGATCATGCGCGCCGCCTCGGGGCCGGCGACATTGTGCGCGATGGCAACGAATTCATCGCCGCCGAGCCGTGCCACAAAATCGTTGCCGGCGAGGTGATGACGCAGTCGGGTGGCGACGGTCTGCAAGGCCTCGTCGCCGGCGGCGTGGCCGAGGCTGTCGTTAATCGGCTTGAAACCGTCGAGGTCGATGAACAGCACGGCATGCCGCTGGTTGCTTGAAGGTTGTAGCGTGGTTTCAAGCCGCTCGTTGAAATGCGGGCGATTCGGCAAGCCGGTGAGCAGGTCGTGCATGGCGAGAAACTCGATGCGTTGACGCGCCTTTTCTTCCTCCGAAATATCGCGCACCAGACCGACGAACAGGCTGCCATCGTCCTGACGCACTTCGGTCACGGCCAGTTGCAGTGTGAAGACCTCGCCGTCCTTGCGGCGGCCCTGGACCTTGCGGCCAATGCCGATCACATGCGGTGTGCGTTCCCGCAGATAACGGGCAAGGTAGCCGTCGTGGTTTTCAGCATAGGGCGTCGGCATCAGCATCTTGATGTTGCGGCCGATGACTTCTGCGGCGGTATAGCCGAAGATGCGTTCCGCCGCCTGGTTGTAACTCTGGACGATGCCGAGCCCGTTGATAGTGAGCACACCCTCATAGACATTGTCGAGGATGCCCGCGATGGTGTCCTGGATTTGCGCGATGCGTTGCATCGAGCGTGTCCGGGCGGCCAGGGTTTCGAGATGGAGCGGTTTGGTGAGGTAATCGTCGGCGCCGGCATCCAGGCCCGCGATCACTTCCTGCTGTTGCGACAGCGAGGTCATCAGCATCACCGGAACCCAGCGGCTGCCGCTGATGGCCTTGATCTGCCGGCAGGCCGTGATGCCATCCATTTCTGGCATGATCACATCGAGCAGAACCAGATCGGGGCGTTCGGCCTGAAACGACTCGACAGCGGCGCGGCCATCCTGCACGAAGGTGATGCGGTGTCCCTTCTCGGTCAGGAAGGCAATGATGGGCAGCGCGGTGGCTTTGGAATCATCGGCGAGCAGGATGTGCATGAGGGCGCATTGGAAATTGCAGGGCAGACTCTTAATACCATCAATAACCGGTTGAGTTCAACTGGAGACCGTTGTGCATTTGAGCCCAACCATCTCCTGGCCGAGCTTCAGCGTGGTATTCCAGCCCGCCCGGCAAGCGTCCCGGCCGCATCGTCTATACTCGCGCTTCGCCGGCTCGTCGTCCGCCATCCTGCAATCCGTTTCCGATCCGCCATCATGCCGCCTGCTGTAAATCCGCTCGACAAGGAGTTTCTGACTGCCCGTTACGGCGAGCGCTACAAGTGGTATGTGATGGCCGTGATCGCCTTCGGCACCATCGGCGCCGTGGTGTTGAGCACGAGCTTCAATGTCGCCGTGCCGGCGCTCATGAAGCATTTCGGCATCGGTCACGACGCCGTGCAGCTGGCCGTGACCTGTTTCATGGTCGCCAGCACCATCGCCATGCTGCCCACGCCCTGGCTGATCCAGCGTTTCGGTCTGCGTCATTGCTTCATGGGCGCGGTGTTGCTGCTGATCGTTTCGAGCGTGCTGGGCAGTTTCAGCGTCAGCTTCAACCAGTTGCTGGTGGCGCGCGTGGCGCAGGGTATTGCGGCCGGCATCATGTATCCGCTCGGCACTTACATCGTCATGTGGCTGTTTCCGCCCGACCGCCAGGGGCGCGCTTCGGGCCTGCTGGGCTTCGCCATCGTGCTGGCGCCGGCCGTCTCGCCTGCACTGGGCGGTGTGCTGATCGACAACTTCGGCTGGGAGTCGGTGTTCTACATCAGCCTGCCGTTCTGCCTGCTGGCCTGGGTCGGCGCCTGGCGCTTGATGCCGGTTGCCGAGCAGAGCCAGATCGCCGATTTCGACTGGACCGGCATGCTGCTGCTGTCGCTGATGACCATGGCCTTGCTGGGCTGCGTGACGCATTTTCAGGGCAGCCCGAGCGGCGATCCGCTGCTGCTTGGCGAACTCGTGCTGTCGGTTGCCACGCTGGTCGGTTTTCTGTTTCATGCCGCGCGCAGCCCGCGCGCCATCGTCAGTATCGGGCTGTTCAGCCAGCCGACGCTGGCCATGGGGCTGACCATTTCGCTGATCTACGGGTTCGGTATCTATGGTTCGACGTATCTGATCCCGCTGTATCTGCAGACCGTGATCGGCCTGAGCGCCACCAAGGCCGGCGCGATCCTGGTGCCGGGCGGCATCGGCCTGGCGCTGGCGCTGCCGCTGGCCGGCGTGCTCTCCGACCGCACATCGCCGCGCCTGGTGGTGTTCGGCGGCCTCGTGATGCTGGCGCTTTCGTTCGGCGGCATGTTCGTGATCGCCGGGGAGCACTCGGCCAACTGGTTTGTCGAACTCACGGTGCTGGGTCGCGTCGGCTCGGGCCTCATCATCGCGGCGCTGAACCAGGCCGCCATGCAGGGCATCCACGGCCCTCTGCTGGGCCAGGCGGCGATGTTCATCGGCTATGTGCGCCAGCTCGGCGGCGTGCTCGGCGTGGCCGTGCTCGCCGTGTTCGTCGACTGGCGCACCGCGCAACTCGGCGGCACGGCCGATGCCTTCGCCACGGCCTTCGCCGACGGTTTCCTGCTGTCGATGCTGATCTTCGCCCTCGCCACCCTCGCCGCCCTGCGCATGCGGCCGCCGCCAAGCCAGCCTGCGGCGTAACGGGTCGTCTATGTCATTTGGATTTTAAAACCGAGGCCGGATTGCCGTCAGCCCTTGCCAGCATTGACGCTTGTCGTTGAAAAATTCGCGCGCTCAATTTTTCACAGGCGACTCGCGCACTCCGCAAGCCTTGCAGGCGAATACAGCGTGAAGTCGTTATGTGATTGGAATTAACGTGGCGCAGGGTTTTCGTCCGCGGACCTCACTCCTCACTGCCGGACCCCATCACTACCCGATTCCGCCCGGCATTCTTGGCCTGATACAGCGCCGCATCGGCCGCCGAATACAGGGCGTCGAAATCCGCCGCGCCGGGCGGCGAGAGCGCGGCGCCGGCTGAGATGGTGCACGGTAGCGTGAGATTGTCGTGCTGCAGCGGCGCGCTGGCGACGGCGTGGCGCACGCGCTCGGCGACTTCGGCAAGGATTTCGGCCGTCGTGTCCTTGACCACCAGGGCGAATTCCTCGCCGCCGACGCGGGCGAAGAAGTCGTTGCCGCGCAGCGTGGCCGAGATGGTGTCGGCCAGATGGCGCAGCACGAGGTCGCCGACGGTGTGGCCGTGGGTGTCGTTGATGCGCTTGAAATGATCGACATCGAGCACGATGAGGCCGAGGCGGGCGCCGGCGCCGCTGCCACCACTGCGTTTGGTGTGGGCGATGGCGCGCTTGAAGGTGGCTTCGAAGGCGCGTCGGTTGGGCACGCCGGTCAGCAGATCCATGAGCGCCATCTGACGCAGCTCACGCTGCGTGCGGCTGGCCGTCAGCAGCGTGTAGCCGAAGGTCTGCAGCACGCAGAGCAGCGCCGCATTGAGCGGCTGGAACCATTTGAGAATGTCGGCGGCTTCGCTGCTGGTCGGCGAGAAATACAGCAGCGCCATCTGCAGCGGCGCGAACAGCACGTCGGAGACTGAGGCGATCGCCAGCACCAGAATGCCGCCGACACCCTCCTGGCGGGCGATGCGCAATTGCACGGTGATGGCATACAGCGTCACGAAGACATGCGCGGCAAACACCACAATCACGCGATACACGGGTGGAAAAACGATCGAGGCGTAATAGCTGTAGCCGATGAAGGCGGCGAGGCTCACAACCAGCGGCGCCCAGTTGAACATCTTGCGCCCCGCGAAGCCGCACAGGCCGTACAGGATCACCACGTCGCCGCCGATCACCAACAGGTCGCCGAGGATGACGCTGAAGAAGTCGGGAATCCAGCCGCGACAGGCGATGAGGATCATGCCGGCAAAACGGATCGCCGCGCCGGCCGCCCAGTAGCCCGGGCCGCGCATGCCGTGATGGATGCGCCAATTGACCAGCAGCACGATGAGTGCGGCGACCAGTAGTGGCAGCAGGGTCAGGGCGAAGGTTCCGGTTTCGAGCATGGGTGTGGGTGGTTCGGTGTCGGGCGGTGATGAAATACAGGTGTAATGAGAGCGCGAATTTGCTGCCGGGTCAATCAGACCACGACATTTCAACCGAGCGTGCGTTTTCCCTCTCTCCCGGTCCCTCTGATGCCCCAACCAACCAGCGACTTGGCCGTGAAACAACCACGGCCAAGTCGCTGGCTATCCGGCAAGCGGGGGAGGGGGAGCAATACGGCCCATGCCCGCGCTGCGGGTCAAATGCCTGAGTGAGGCGTGCAGCTTCCTCAGCGCATGTATTCGCCGCCATTCGCATCGAGGCTGGCGCCGGTGATTGCCCGGGCGTAGTCCGAGGCCAGCATCAGCGCGGCTTTGGCGCAATCGTCGTCGGTGTTCATGTGGCCGAGCGGGATGTTGGCGACGATCTTTTCGAGCACCTGGGCTTCTGTCTGCTGGCTGTGGCGCGCCATCTGGCGGATGCCTTGCTGTACCGGCGCGCCCCACATCCAGCCCATGCACACGCTATTCACGCGGATGCCATATTGGCCGACTTCCCGCGCCAGGTATTTGACGGCGACTTCGAGGGCGCCCTTCGAGGCCGCATAGCCGGCTTCGCCGTCGTAGGGCTTGTGCGTCGCCATGGTGCTGATCATGACAATGGCGCCGCCAGAGGGATTCTCCTGCGTCTTCATGTGGCGGATGACTTCCTGCGACAGCGTGAGTGTGCCGATGGTATTGGTGTTGAAGGCGGCCACCCAGGCGTTGAAATTGGTGCTTTGTACCGACTCGAATTCGCCATGCTGGAAGGCGCTGTTGATGAGCGCGTCGATGCGGCCGAAGTGTTCCATCGTGGTGTCGGCAAGGCGCTGGCAGTGCGACAGGTTGTTGATGTCGGTCGGCGCCTTGAGTACGGCGCAATCCACGCCGAGGGCGCGAATCGCCGCTTCGGCGGCATCGAGTTTGGCCGGCGTGCGCGCGGCACAGACCACGGCGCGTGCGCCGGCGCGGGCGGCTTCGACGGCGAGCTTGATGCCGAGTCCCGGGCCGATGCCCGAGACGATGACGACTTTATCCTTGAGTAGCATGGAGGTGTTCCTTTAGCGTGAAATACATCAAATGGAAGCTGGCGCAAGCCGGCGAGCGCTGTGCGCATGTCCTGCGCGCGGGGGAAGGGGGCGGCCGGACCCTGCGCGCTTTCATGCTGCGCAGGTGCGGCATCTTCTCATGCGCGTCAGTCCGGGTGGGACAAAATGTAACGCTGGCGGTAGGCGGCGAAGTCCTGGGCGATCTGTGGTTCCGACAGACCGAAGTGTTCGAGGCTGTACTCGTGCGCGGGGCGTTTGTCGCGGCTGTTCTGCTCCAGATAGTCCTGCATGCGTTCCTGGATGCCCTCGGGAAACGACAGGCCGACGAAGGCGTAGATCGCGCGCACCACGTCGAGTGGCTTGCTCAGTGTGTCGTGAAACCAGACATCGAGAAACCTGCCGCTGCCGCTGCGGTCGCGGAAGGCCATGGTTTCGCGCATGCCGCGGGCGAAGATCGCCGACCATTGCTGCCCGACGCGCGTCGCATCGACATCGCGACTGTAGATCTGCCACAGTGTCTCGTTGAAACTGGCGATCGAGGGAATCGTTTGCAGCGGGTCGCGATGCGTCTGGATCACCTGGGCATCCGGAAATACCTTGAACAGCACGTCGATCTGGCGCAGGTGGTGCGGGGTCTTGAGCACCCAGCGGCCAGTGCTGGCGGTTTCGCCGCGGCTGCGTTTCTGCCACTGGATGAACTGGAGCATGCGTTTCAGATACGCATAGGCCGCGCTCTGATCGTGTTCCCGCAGCCATTGCGTGTACTCCGGGATGTCGGCATAGGCGTCGAAGAAGGCGTGGAACGAATGTTCGAGCAGCATGCCCTCTTCGTCGGGCGCCTCAGCATCGAGCGGATGGATGGCCTTGAGTTTCGGCATGGCCTCCAGCATCGCCGCGACCTCGGCCCTGGCCAGGCCGATGCGCGGATCGGGCATTCCCGGCGGCGCCACGGCCAGCGGTGCGGGGAAGCGCGTTTCCCACCACCGCAGCGGGTACAGACGCTCGTCGCAGCCGAGGATGCGCTGCAGCAGTGTGGTGCCGGTGCGTGGCAGTCCGACGATGACAATCGGCTGCTCGATCGACTCGGCGGCGATCTCGGGAAAGTTGCGGTAATACTCCTCGATGACCAGCCGGTTCTTGAGCAGGTCGATGATGCGCTCGCCGAGGATCTGGCGACCGACGTCGGACAGCTTGCCCGTGCCATCGAGCGCCGTCAGCAAGGCCTGCAGCGCCGGGCGGAAATCCGCTGCGCCAAAATCCGTCAGGTCGCCGCTGCGGCGCATGGCCTCGGCCAGCATGGTGTTCAGGTCGAAGCCCATGGCGATCTCCTCCGTATGCAAAGGGTGTATTTGTTCATCGCTGCGGCAGCCAGAGCAGCGTCCACTGCGCCAGTTCGTTGCCGAAGAACACTGTGAGCATCAGCGCCAGCGGCGTGAAGGCGACGAAGATGCGCAACACCCAGGCAATGAACGGATGCGCCTCATGTGTGCCGATGAAATGCCGCGCCACCAGCCCGCCCTTGAGCCAGATGATGGCTGCCACCAGCAGCGGCAGCCAGCCCGCGTCGTGAAACCAGCGGCCGAGCCCCAGGCTCAGCAGGGTGAGGAGGCACAGCAGCAGCCAGACGATGGTCAGCGGTGTCAGGGCGGGTTTCATGGTCGTCAGGCCAGCACGTAGAAGAACGGGAAGATGCACAGCCAGATGATGTCCGTGGCATGCCAGTAGCTGGCCAGTGCTTCGAGTCCGCTATAGTCCTCGGCCGTGTAACCACCGGCAAGGTGGCGCGCCAGCACCCACAGGATGCCGAGGATGCCCCAGGTCGCATGCACCAGATGGTTGAGCGTCAGGTAGTAATACGTCGTGAAGAAAATTCCCGAATCGCCCGTGATGCCATGGGCGAAGTTCCAGCGGATTTCAAGGATTTTGGCCAGCGGGTAGCCCAGCGCCACCAGCAGACCGGCAATCAGCCAGTGCAGCGAACGCCGCCGCTGCCCGGCGCGCAGGGTCTGCACCGAACAGGCGATGCAATAGCTGCTGGTGACCATGAGCAGCGTGATGACGGTGCCGGCCTCGCGCGACAGCTGCTCGGAGCCGCTGCGGAACTCCGCAGGGAAATGCGCGCGGGCGACGAAATATACGCAGAACAGCAGCAGAAACTCGACGAACTCGCAGGTAATGCCGACCCAGATGCCTTGGTTGCCGGGAACGCGGCGGGTCGGCAGTCTGTCATCCGCTACGTGGCCAGAGGTTGCTGGTGCATTCATGGTTGTTGCGCGGGGGGGCGGAAAAGGGGCCGACCAAGCGCCCCTGAAGCCACGATTTTATCGCACTCGCGCGATCGGGATGGCCTGACCCGGCGGCGTCGCCTGGTTGCGGAATCTGTTCTGTCAGGCGGTTGATTGCCAGTGCGCTGGCGGCATATAACCCGGCCGCAAACAGGATTTCCAGGATCAGTGACCCCAGCGTGGCAGTGAAGCCGGCCAGGCTGCGGTTGTTGGTCAGCGATTCCAGCAAAGACGACAAAAATTGGGCGAGCAGTTTCGATGCCGGTGCTTGCGCAAAGAAAAACAATGTCGCCCCCAGGCAGATCGACAGCAGGGAAACGGTCAGCCGTGGCCGATATTCGGCAAACGCGGCGCAGACATAGATTCCGGCCAGGGACAGAATGGCAAGCTGCAGCAATCCATAGATTCCTGTCATTGTCGGCTTGCCTGTGCTGGCGCCAAGTGCGTCGGTCGCATGGCCCAGCACCCATGTCAGCGTGACGACCAAGAAGAACATTCCGCGTGCGCCATGATTGGGTGAAAGCCGGTTGTCGAACAAGACGACGCGGCCATCGGAAGAACTGTTTCGACTCATCAGGGAGCTGATTTCGCAAGCGATGTAGGCCAGCAGCATGGGGATTGGCAGCCAGGGCTGGAAAACACTGGCGCCAAACGACAGGGGTTGCAGCGCCGGCACAAGCGGCGGCACATAGGTATCCAGGGCGATGGCCGTGAAGCTCAGCAGCAGGAGAATCGTCAGGGCGCCGTAGTTGGGAGCAGAAAGGGACCTGCTCACGAGGACCAGCGCGATGCGTCGCACCAGCAAGGGGAAGGTCGCCATGGCCAGGATCAACGGCAGAATCAACCATGAATAATGGATCGCAACCTCGCTCGACAGTAGCGGGTTGGCGAGCCGACCGAAGCTGTTGAGCAGCCAGACGATCTTGTTCGCGTAGGAGGAGAACAGGAAAGCGCTGGCCAGAAAGGAAAACCAGAACAGTGCGCTTTTGAGCATATGAACCTGACAAGGTTTGCAAACCGGAAAACGGCGCATCCTGCCGTAAATCAAATGGAATAACAAGTGCGGTTTGAAGAATCGGCGCAGGCAAACCAGGCCCCATCGGCATCATGACGCGTCTGTATGGGGTGTGTTGGTTCTGG
>JBPOIN010000129.1:0-22819 GCA_052034445.1 Pseudomonadota bacterium
TCTTGAAAAACATCTGGATTGGAAAACTGGTCGCGCTGGCGGCTATCGTGCTGGTGCTCGTCATCGGCCTGGGCATGATCGAAGCCGTGGTGCGCGACCGGCAGCACTACCGCCACCTGACCGAGCAAAGCGTGGCCGACAGCCTGGCAGGGGCGCAGACGCTGATCGGCCCGGTGATCCACAGCGCCTGCGTGGAGAGCTGGGACGTGGCGACCGGCAAGGGCGACGAGCGGCCGGCCATACAGATAGCCCTGCACCTCGTCGCACTTGAGTTGTTTGAGCATGTTGGCCTGCCCGATCTCCTCGACGCCTTCGGCCACCACGCGCAGGCCGAGGCTGTGCGCCATGGCCACGACGGCCGTGGCGATCGCCGTGTCGTCGGTGTTGCTATGAATGTCGAGAATGAAGGAGCGGTCGATCTTGAGCTCGTCGATCGGGAAACGGCGCAGATACGACAGACTCGAATAGCCCGTGCCAAAGTCGTCGAGCGAGATCGCCACGCCGAGATTCTTGAGCGCGCGCAGCGAGGTCTGCGCATTGCCGACGTCCTGCATCACCATGCTTTCGGTGAGTTCGAGCGTCAGATGCTGGGGATTCACGCCGGTCTCGTGGATGATGCTGGAGATTCGTTCGGCGAGCCCTTCTTCGCGGAACTGGCGCGCCGACAGATTGATGGCCATCTTGAGTAGCGGCAGACCGGCCTTGAGCCAGGCGACCTGCTGGCGGCAGGCTTCGCGCAGCACCCATTCGCCGAGTTGCAGGATCAGGCCGGTTTCTTCGGCCAGATGGATGAATTCGATCGGATGCACCAGGCCGATCTTCGGATGCTGCCAGCGCACCAGCGCCTCGCAGCCGACGATGCGTCCCGTGTCGAGTTCAATTTTCGGCTGGTAATGCAGGATGAATTCGTTGCGTTCCAGACCGCGCCGCAGGGCGCCGGCCATGTCGAGGCGGCCGATCGCCGTGGTGCCCATCTCGGGCGTGAATTGACGCACGGCGTTGCGGCCGTATTCCTTGACGCGGTACATCGCGATGTCGGCGTTGCGCAGCAGGATTTCGCCTTCCTCGCCGTCGCGCGGATAAATCGAAATGCCGATACTGGCGGCGACGAAGACATCCTGTTCGCAGACCGGGATCGGATGCGCCAGCGCGGCGAACACTTTGTCGGCAACCACGTCCACATCGTCGGGCTGCGGCAGATCGCCGAGGACGATGACGAACTCGTCGCCGCCGAGGCGCGACACGGTGTCGGTTTCGCGCACGCAGCGTTGCAGGCGCTGGGCGACATCCTTGAGCAGGGTATCACCGGCCGAATGGCCGTAGGCGTCGTTGATGTGCTTGAAGTGATCGAGGTCGAGCAGCATTACGCCGACCGACTGATGGCTGCGCTTGGCGCGCGCGATGGCCTGGTCGATGCGGTCGTTGAGCAGATGCCGGTTTGCCAGGCCCGTCAGCGTATCGTGGCTGGCCTGATGTTCGAGCATGTGCTGGTAGTGGATGCGCTCGCTGACATCGTTGATGATGCTGACGAAATGCGTAGCTTGCGTCTGATCCGGGTTCTTGACGGGTGCGATATGCAACTCGTTCCAGAACAGTGTGCCGTCCTTGCGATAGTTGCGTAGCACCGCATGCCCTTCGCGTCCGTTGCGCAGCGCATCGCGGATTTCGCCGAGACCGGGCTGGGCCAGATCGTCGCGCACCAGCAGGCGACCTTCGAGGCCCAGCACTTCCTGTTTGGTGTACCCCGTGATGCGTTCGAACGCCGGATTCACATGCACGATGGTGTGATCGTCGGCGGCGCTGCGCGTGATCATGATGCCGTTGCTGCTGGATTGCACGGCCTGATCGCGCAGCAGCAAGGCTTGCTCGATTTCCCGGAGATGACTGATATCCTCGCTGACGATCAGCAGTCCGGCGACGAAGCCTTTGTCGTCGTGCAAGGCGGAAATGGTCTGGCGTTCCCAGAACAGTACGCCATCCTTGCGCCGTGCCTGGATGTCGCCCTGCCAGCGTGTGCCGCTCTGCAGCACCTGTGCCGCAGCCTGGCGGCCTTCTGGCGCTTCGCTGGCATTCCACAGTGCTGCGCTCTTCCCCGCGACATCTTCGAGCGCATAGCCGGTGATCGCCGTGAACTCGGCATTGCAGAATTCGATTCGACCATGCGCATCGGTCATGACCATGGCGGCAGCACTCTGCGTCAGTGCCTGGGTGACTAGGGCCAGTCGGGCTTGCAGCCCGTCAGCATCCAGAGAGGAGGAGTCCGTTACGGTCATGTCAGTCTCGCAGATATGACTTTAGTGATAGCCGGAGTTCGGCTCGTCAAACGATTTCTGGATCATAGCACCAGAGTTGCCGCGAAGGATATACCGTCGTGATAACGGCGTGAGCCGTATGCCAGCTGCGGCGGGCAATATCCCATCTTGCCCGCCGCAGCTGGTGGCAACTTACTGGAACTCGATGATGACCTGGTCAACCGACAGGCTGTCGCCGGGCTTGGCCATGATCTTGGCGACCACGCAATCCTGCTCGGCCTTGAGGACGTTTTCCATCTTCATGGCTTCGATGACGGCGAGCTTCTCGCCAGCCTTGACCTCCTGACCCGGCGCCACGGCCACTTCGCGCAACAGGCCGGGCATCGGCGAGAGCAGGAAGCGCGACAGATCCGGCGCCACCTTGTGCGGCATGAGGGCGTGCAGGCCCGCGGCATGCGCGGTCATGACCATGATGTCGGCCTGGGTGCCCCAATGGCACAGACGGTACTTGAGGCCGACGCGCTCGACCTGCATGCAGAACGGCTGGTCGTTGATCGATCCCTGATACAGCATCTGGCCGAACTGCCAGTTGCTGCGGATCGTGTAGGTCTCGCCGGCGTAGGAAATGTCGTAGCCGCCGGGTACCGGCAGCGCCACGACGGGATGCGGCGCGCCGTCGAGCAGCACGACGAAATCGTTGCCCGGATGATATTCGTGTCCTGGTAGCTGGCCCGAAATCCCGGCATTGAGCGCCAGATAGCTGCGATGAATCGCGGCGCCGACGACCACCAGCATGGCCGGATCGTCGTGCGGCAGATCGGCGCTGTTGAAGCCTTTCGGATACAGCTCGCCTATCAGGCCGGTGTTGAAGTTGCCCGAGACAAAGCGCTGGTTCTGCATCAGCGCCGCCTGGAAGGCAATGTTCGACGACACGCCGCGGATTACGAAGGCATTCAGCGCATCGCGCATGCGGGCGATGGCTTGCTCGCGCGACGGGGCGTGAACGATCAGCTTGGCGATCATCGGATCGTAATACATCGAAATCTCGCCGCCCTCATACACGCCGGTATCGACGCGCACATGGCCTGGCGTTTCGGCGGGCGGGATGTACTTCACCAGACGGCCGATCGACGGCAGGAAATTGCGCAGCGGGTCTTCGGCGTTGATGCGGCATTCCATCGACCAGCCGTTGAGTTTCAGGTCGGCCTGAGTGAAGGCCAGCTTCTCGCCGGCAGCGACGCGGATCATCTGTTCGACGAGATCAAGGCCGGTGATCATTTCGGTGACCGGATGCTCGACCTGCAGACGCGTGTTCATTTCGAGGAAGTAGAACTGCTTGTCCTTGCCGCCGACGACGAATTCGACGGTGCCGGCGCTCTGGTAATTAACGGCCTTGGCCAGCGCCACGGCCTGTTCGCCCATGGCCTTGCGCGTGGCTTCGTCGAGGAAGGGGCTCGGTGCTTCTTCGATAACCTTCTGGTGACGCCTCTGGATCGAGCACTCGCGCTCCCACAGATACAGGCAGTTGCCATGGCTGTCGCCGAGCACCTGGATCTCGATGTGGCGCGGTTCTTCGACATATTTCTCCATGAAGACGCGGTCGTCGCCGAAGCTGTTCTTGGCTTCGCTGCGGCAGGAGGAGAAACCCTCGTGGCATTCCTTGTCGTTGAAGGCCACGCGCAGACCCTTGCCGCCGCCGCCGGCCGAAGCCTTGATCATGACGGGATAGCCGATGCCCTGGGCGATTTCGACGGCCTGCTCGGGCGACTGAATCGGCTCGTTGTAGCCGGGGATGATATTGACATTGGCTTCCTTGGCCAGCTTCTTCGAGGCGATCTTGTCGCCCATGGCGGCGACCGAGTAATGCTTCGGGCCGATGAAGATGATGCCGTTCTCTTCCAGCGTGCGCGAGAACTCCTCGTTCTCGGACAGGAAGCCATAACCCGGATGCACGGCTTGGGCGCCGGTCTGCTTGCAGGCGGCGATGATCTTGTCCATGCACAGATAGGATTCCTTCGACGGCGCCGGACCGATGTTCACGGCCTCGTCGGCCAGCTCTACATGCATGGCGTCGCGGTCGGCGTCGGAATACACCGCCACCGTGAGGATGCCCATCTTGCGGGCGGTCTTGATGACGCGGCAGGCGATTTCCCCCCGATTCGCGATCAGTATCTTCTTAAACATTTTTAACCTCCGGGGAGAAATCGCCTGAGCACGCTGCGCGTGCAAGTCGGTTTAGCTTCGCTGCTGCGCCGCCATGCGGCTGGTCGCCGCGGTTGGCAATCAGAATTTTGGTAAACATTTCATGTTTTCCTGGTGAGGAGTGAGGGGAGAGGAGTGAGGAGTAACAACCCCACACGCTCGATCTCACTCATGTTTCTTGAACGGATTCCTGTTAACCTGGAGCTCGTCGTTGCAGAGCGGCTGACACCCCACTCCTTACGCCGCACTCCTGACTGCAACACCCGCTTACAGCGGGATGTTGCCGTGCTTGCGCCACGGGTTTTCGATCTTCTTGCCTCTGAGCATGGCCAGCGAGCGGCATACGCGCTTGCGCGTTTCGTGCGGCTGGATCACGTCGTCGATGAAGCCGCGCGCGCCGGCCACAAACGGATTGGCGAACTTGGCCTTGTACTCGGCTTCGCGTGCGGCAATCTTGGCCGGGTCGTTCTTTTCTTCGCGGAAGATGATCTCGACGGCGCCCTTCGGGCCCATCACGGCGATTTCCGCCGACGGCCAGGCGAAGTTAACGTCGCCGCGCAGGTGTTTCGAGGCCATCACGTCATAGGCGCCGCCGTAGGCCTTGCGCGTGATCACGGTGATCTTTGGCACGGTGCATTCGGCGTAGGCATACAGCAGCTTGGCGCCGTGCTTGATGATGCCGCCGTATTCCTGCGACGTACCCGGCATGAAGCCGGGTACGTCGACCAGCGTCACGATCGGAATGTTGAAGGCGTCGCAGAAACGCACGAAGCGCGCGGCTTTGATCGAGGACTTGATGTCGAGACAGCCGGCCAGCACCATCGGCTGGTTGGCGACGATGCCGACCGTCGATCCTTCCATGCGGGCGAAGCCAATGATGATGTTCTTGGCATAGTCGGGCTGCAGCTCGAAGAAGTCCGCATCATCGACGATCTTGTTGATGAGCTCCTTCATGTCATAAGGCTGGTTGGCGTTATCGGGCACCAGCGTGTCGAGTGACATGTCGAGGCGTTCGGCCAGATCGGCCGTCGGTCGCACGGGCGGTTTTTCCTTGTTGTTGAGCGGCAGGTAGCTGAAGAAACGGCGCAGCATCAACAACGCCTCGACATCATTCTCGAAGGCCAGATCGGCAACGCCGGATTTCGAGGTATGCGTGACGGCGCCGCCGAGTTCCTCGGCCGTGACTTCCTCATGCGTGACGGTCTTGACGACTTCGGGACCGGTCACGAACATGTAGGAGGTGTCCTTGACCATGAAAATGAAGTCGGTCATCGAGGGCGAATACACCGCGCCGCCGGCGCAGGGCCCCATGATCATCGAGATCTGCGGCACCACGCCCGAGGCCATGACATTGCGCTGGAACACGTCGGCATAGCCGCCCAGCGACGCCACGCCTTCCTGAATTCGCGCGCCGCCCGAATCGTTGAGGCCGATGACCGGAGCGCCGACCTTCATCGCGTGGTCCATGACTTTGCAGATCTTTTCGGCATGCGCCTCGGAGAGCGCACCGCCGAACACCGTGAAGTCCTGCGAGAAGATGAACACCATGCGGCCGCTGATGGTGCCGTAGCCGATCACCACGCCGTCGCCAGGGATCTTGGTGTCGGCCATGCCGAAATCGGTGCAGCGATGTTCGACGAACATGTCCCATTCTTCGAATGAGCCCGGATCGAGCAGCAGTTCGATGCGCTCGCGCGCCGTGAGTTTGCCTTTGGAATGCTGCGCGGCGATGCGTTTCGCGCCGCCGCCGAGCCGCGCCTGTTCGCGCTTTTGTTCCAGTTGGTGAATGATGTCGTGCATGGATGCCCCCCCGTATAAATCGTGCTATTTAACTTGCAGAACAGCGAAGCCGGAGCATGCGCGCCCGCTTCGCTGGTGTGATGAATTCATGGCTGCCAGCTCTCTAGCAGCTGATGCGCTGCGGCCGCCGGCGTGGTGCGCCCGGCTTCGACGGCGGCACTGAGTTCCGGCAATGCCGCACGCACCGTCGGATGCGTACGGAAAGACGACTGCAAACCCGATTCGATCAGTTGCCACATCCAGGCCTGCGCTTGATGGCGACGACGCGCAGCGAATTCGCCGGTCGGCTTGAGTGCCGCGCAATATTTTTCGACCTGCTGCCAGAAGTCGGCAATCCCTTCCTTATGCAGCGCCGACAGCATGATGACCGGCGGCGCCCAGTGCGGGCTGGCCTGGCGCACGAAATGCAGTGCGTTGCGCCATTGCGCGCGCGCCACCTGCGCGGCCTTGCGGTCGATGTCGGCCTTGTTGATGACCACCAGGTCGGCGATCTCGACAATGCCTTTCTTGATGGCCTGCAGATCGTCGCCGGCGTTCGGCAGTTGCAGCAGGCAGAACATGTCGACCATGCCGGCCACCGTGGTTTCCGATTGTCCGACGCCGACCGTCTCGACAATGATCACATCGTAGCCGGCCGCTTCGCAGACCAGCATCGCCTCGCGCGTCTTCTCGGCCACGCCGCCCAGAGAACCGGCCGACGGACTGGGGCGGATGAAGGCCTCCTCGCGCTGGCAGAGCATTTCCATGCGCGTCTTGTCGCCGAGAATCGAGCCCCCTGAAACCGATGATGACGGGTCAACCGCGAGTACCGCGAGACGTTTGCCCTGATCGATCAACCACAGGCCGAGCGCCTCGATGAAGGTCGATTTGCCTGCTCCCGGGACACCCGAAATCCCGATGCGGATGGCATTGCCGCTGTGCGGCAGCAAGGCATTCAGCACCTGTTGCGCGCGCTGCTGGTGATCGGTGCGCGTGGATTCGAGCAGCGTAATGGTTTTCGCCAGTGCGCGCCGCTGCGCTGCGCCGCGCGCGAGCACGGCGTCGACCAGTTGCTGATCGACGCCGCCGAGAACGGCAGCTTGGCTGTTTTTCATGTCCAAGGAATCCGTGCGGTCAGGATTCCGTTGCTTCAGCCGCGCGCCTTGCGGATCTCTTCGAGCACCTTCTTCGCCGAATCCTCGATGCGCGTGCCGGGGCCGAAGATGGCCTTGGCGCCGGCGGCGTAGAGGGCGTCGTAGTCCTGTGCCGGGATGACGCCGCCGGCGAAGACGATGATGTCGTCGGCGCCCTGCGCCTTCAGAGCCTGGATCAGTTGCGGCACCAGGGTCTTATGGCCAGCGGCGAGCGACGAGCAGCCGACGGCATGCACGTCGTTCTCGATGGCCAGGCGCGCGGCTTCTTCCGGCGTCTGGAACAGCGGGCCGACGTCGATGTCGAAGCCGAGGTCGGCAAAGGCCGTGGCGACGACCTTGGCGCCGCGGTCATGGCCGTCCTGGCCGAGCTTGGCGATCATCACGCGCGGCCGGCGGCCTTCTTCTTCCTTGAACTTCTCGATGTCGGCCTTGATGGCTTCCCAGCTTTGCTGTCCTTCCACGACGCCTCCATAAACACCCGAGATGGTCTGGTTGTTGGCGCGGAAGCGGCCGAAGATTTTCTCCAGCGCGTCCGACACTTCGCCGACCGTGGCGCGCAGGCGGATCGCCTTGACGGTCAGGTCGAGCAGGTTGCCTTCGCCCGTCTCGGCGCATTGGGTCAGCGCGTCGAGCGCGGCCTGCACGGCGGCGCCGTCGCGCGTCGCGCGGATGGTCTTCAAGCGGGCGATCTGCGCTTCGCGCACGGCGTGGTTGTCGATGTCGAGAATCTCGATGGCGTCTTCCTTGGCCAGCTTGTACTTGTTCACGCCGACGATGACGTCCTTGCCCGAGTCGATGCGCGCCTGCTTGTCGGCGGCGCAGGTCTCGACCTGCATCTTGGCCCAGCCGGATTCGACGGCCTTGGTCATGCCGCCCATCGCCTCGATTTCCTCGATGATGCTCCAGGCCTTGTCGGCCATGTCCTGGGTCAGCTTTTCCATCATGTAGGAACCGGCCCACGGGTCGACGACGTTGGTGATGTGCGTCTCTTCCTGAATGATGAGCTGGGTGTTGCGGGCGATGCGCGAGGAGAACTCGGTCGGCAGCGCGATGGCTTCGTCGAGCGCGTTGGTGTGCAGCGACTGGGTGCCGCCGAACACCGCGGCCATCGCTTCGATGGTGGTGCGCACGACGTTGTTGTACGGGTCCTGCTCGGTCAGCGACCAGCCGGAAGTCTGGCTGTGGGTGCGCAGCATCATCGACTTCGGGCTCTTGGCGCTGAAGCCGGTCATGATGCGATGCCAGAGCAGGCGCGCGGCGCGCATCTTGGCGATTTCCAGATAGAAGTTCATGCCCACCGCCCAGAAGAAGGACAGGCGGCCGGCGAAGGCATCGACATCCATGCCGGAGGCGACGCCGGTGCGCACGTATTCCATGCCGTCGGCCAGGGTGAAGGCCAGCTCGATGGCCTGGTTCGCGCCGGCTTCCTGGATGTGATAACCCGAAATCGAAATCGAGTTGAACTTCGGCATGTTCTGCGCCGTGTAGCCGAAGATGTCGGCGATGATCTTCATCGACGGCTTGGGCGGGTAGATGTAGGTGTTGCGGACCATGAACTCCTTGAGGATGTCGTTCTGGATGGTCCCGGTGAGTTGCTCCTGCGGTACGCCCTGTTCCTCGGCGGCGACGATGTAGCCGGCGAGGATCGGCAGCACCGCGCCGTTCATGGTCATCGACACGGACACCTTGTCGAGCGGAATGCCGTCAAAGAGGATCTTCATGTCTTCGACCGAGTCGATCGCCACGCCGGCCTTGCCGACGTCGCCGACGACGCGGGCATTGTCCGAGTCATAGCCACGGTGCGTCGCCAGGTCGAAGGCCACCGACACGCCCTGGCCGCCGGCGGCGAGCGCCTTGCGGTAGAAGGCGTTGGAGGCTTCGGCCGTCGAGAAGCCGGCGTACTGGCGGATGGTCCACGGCTTGACCGCGTACATCGTCGCCTGCGGGCCGCGCAGGAAGGGCGCGAAGCCGGGCAGCGTGTCGGCATACGGCAGATCGGCGACGTCGGCCTTGGTGTACAGCGGCTTGACGGTGATGCCTTCGGGCGTCGTCCAGTCGAGCTTGCCAAGGTCGCCTCCCGGGGCCGACTTGGCGGCGGCCTTGGCCCAGGTGTCGAGAGAGGGGATGGTGATATCAGCTGGCTTGCTCATGGTTGGCCCTTTTACGTGCATCGAGAATCGTTCGTTCAGCGCTGTTCAAGGGAGTGTTTCATTACCGTTGCGACAACAGACAGTGCAGTTGATGCGCAGACCCCCGGTCTTATGTATTTGACATTGAACGGGTTTCGCGGCGAACCTTGACAGCATGGGGTTTGAAATAATAACGTACACATAATTATGAATGCAATACAGTCCGCCGCTTCCGCCATGACTCCCCGCGCCACACAAAGTCTTTCTCAGCCAGCACTTTACGAGCAGGTGGCGGAGCGTTTGCGCCTGCGCATCTACGCTCACGAGCTGGCGCCGGGAACCTGGGTCGACGAGCAGGCGCTGGCGCTCGAATATGGCATCAGCCGCACGCCGTTGCGCGAGGCGCTCAAGGTGCTGGCGGCCGAAGGGCTGGTGACGCTTAAACCGCGGCGCGGTTGCTATGTGACCGAGCTCTCCGAACACGATTTCGACGACATCTTTCCGGTCCTGGCGTTGCTCGAAGGCCGTTGTACGACGGAGGCCGTGCAGAAGACCAGCGATGCCGACCTGCAGCGTCTCGCAGCGATCCACGAAGTGCTGGAAGCTTGTGCGGCGGCGGGCGACACCGACCGGTTTTTCGAGACCAATCAGGAATTCCATGCGCTGCTGCAGCTGCTTTCGGGCAATCGCTGGTTGCAGCAGCTTACCAACGATACGCGCAAGATTCTCAAGCTCACGCGGCGCGATACCTTGCGCCTCGAAGGGCGCCTGAAACAGTCGCTCGCCGAGCATCGCACCCTGCTTGCCGCGATCCAGCGCCGCGATGCTGCGGCTGCCGGGCAACTCATGCACGACCACGTGCTGTCCGGCCGCGCCGCGCTCGATCAGTTGCATATCCGCGAATAAAGCCACGCCGCTCATGAGTTCGGCTCCCGGCATCCTCTGCGAACGCGACGGCACGATCGCCACGGTGATTTTGTCGAATCCCGGCAAACTGAATGCCGTGACGGCCGCGATGTGGCGCGAATTGCGTATCACGATGGAAGCGCTGCATGCCGATCCTGGCCTGCGTTGCGTCGTATTGCGCGGCGCCGGGTCGCACTTTGCCGCCGGCGGCGATATTGAGGAATTCCTCACGCTGCGCAGCACGCCCGCACAAGCCGAGACTTATCACGCTGCGGTTTCGGCTACGCTCGACAGCATCACCACCTGCCAGCATCCCACTGTGGCCCTCATCGAAGGTTCCTGCATCGGCGGAGGGCTCGAAATCGCTGCGCAGTGCGACCTGCGTATCGCCGGCGAATCGGCCAGGTTCGGCGCGCCGATCATGAAACTGGGTTTTCCCATGGCACACCGCGAACTTGCCAACCTGCTGCGTCTCGCCGGTTCGGCCACGTTGCTCGAAATCCTGCTCGAAGGCCGCTTGTTGCGCGCTAGCGAGGCCCATCTCAGGGGACTCGTGACGCGCGTGGTGGCCGACGGCGAGGTCACGATCGAGGCCTATGCCAGTGCGCGACGCATCGCCAGCGGTGCACCGCTCGTCGCGCGCCATCACAAGCAGCTCGTGCGGCGTCTGGCCAACGATGCCGCGCCGCTGAATGCCGAGGAAGTTCGCGCCAATCTGGCGTATCTCGACAGCAACGATTACCGTGAAGGGCTGGCGGCGTTTCTGGCCAAACGACCGGCTGAATTTACCGCCACCTGATGGCAGGAGCATGTCCTTCGTGCTAAGAGTATTGCCTATTCAGTGCCCCGGGAGTTTGGCGTCGCTGGTTTTCTAGTAAGATGCAAGCATGATTGCGGGTTCGGTTTGTGCGTTGTCCAGCCGGACGCGCTGGCAACCCGGGCAGGCGCACAAACTCATTCAGCTTATGAATAATCAAGTCATTCTGAACGCCATCGCCAACGATGCGGAACGTGGGGAACTCAAATTCTCAACCAATGCCGATGTGGCGTTGCGTGTGCGCCAGGCGCTCGACGATCCGGATTGCCATATCGAAGCTGCGACGCGCCTCGTCAAGGCCGAGCCGCTGTTGGCCGCGCGTGTTGTGGCGATCGCCAATTCCGTGAGTTTCAATCGTTCCGGGCGTGAAATTACCGATGTGCGTGCCGCCGTGACACGACTGGGTTTTCAGCTCGTGCGGACGCTGGCCACCGGGCTGGTAGCCTACCAGATGGCGAGTGCCGCTAAAAACCCCGCGCATCGCGCCATGGCCATGCAGCTCTGGAAGCATTCTGCCCAAGTGGCTTCGTTGGCGTATGCGATCGCCCAGCGCGTTACGCACCAGAATCCCGAAGCCGCGTTGTTCGCCGGTCTCGTGCATGAGATTGGCGGTTTCTACCTGCTTTCCTGTGCGCAGGAGCATCCGAGTCTGCTTGATGGCAATCTGCTGACTGGCGAGGACGAAAACGAACGCCGGATCCGTGCGGCAGTTCTCAATGCACTGGCAGTGCCCAAGCCTGTCGTCGAAGCGATTGATGGACTCTGGGAGGGCTATCTTGCGATGCCGCCGGTTTCGCTGAGCGACACGTTGTTGCTTGCTGACTGGCTGGCGCCCATCAAGTCGCCGCTTCAACCGCAAGATCAGCCGCCAAGCGCCGAGAAAAAAGCCTCGGTTGACATGCTGATCGATCAGGAAATGCTGTCGAGCATCATGCGCGAGTCGGTGCAGGAAGTTGCTTCTCTGACCTACGCCTTGTCGTTCTGAAGCTCGTGGCCGTTTGAGCCTGCCTGCCGGGACCGTTTCAGCTTGGGGGCTGGCCTTCTAGGCAAATTCCCTAATATCGCTAAAGTATTGCAGAATATGGCCGTAGAGATGTCTGCATCCCCCTGGATGCAAATGATGTGAGAGGTGAGCGCCATGCTGCAAGTCGCCGTCAATCGTGAAGCACCAACATCGTCTCCACGCCGCAATCTGGTTCCCCAGGTGCGCGCTCTTGCCGAGCAGGTTGCTGTGGCCATTCAGTCCGGCCGCCTGGATCAGGCCAGACGCATGGTGCGCCAATATACCTTGCCGCCGATTGCCTGGGGTTTTCTGGCTTCCTGTCTGCAGCAGAATGCGATTGGCGCGGATGTCATCGAGCGCGTGCTGACTTAACCCGCTAATGCTTGCTGCGTCGTGTCGTCGCCGATGGTGCGGCAACCGGTGATTCGCTCTCGTAATGCCGCAGATCCTGTTTGCCGTTCGGATTTTCGTTACCGAACATGTCATGTTGCGCAAACCGGCAAATCGCCGCGATGATCGGATGCGTCAGTTTGCGCTCCGTCGTGATGGCGTAAATCTGTTCGCGCACTACGTCGATCCTGCCGGCGATCCTGACTTCGTACTGACGCACGATGTAGTCCTCGATGGCCGTTGGCGCGACAAAGTATCCCGCACCGGCCTGGCCGAAGGCCATGAGCAGGGCACTGTCATCGAATTCGCCGACGATCCGTGGATGCAGGCGGTTCGCTTCGAACCACCGCATCAACCGCGCGTGCAGGGCCACGTCCAAACCGGGCATGAGGAAATTGGCGCCGTTGAGGCAGGCGGGAAACTCGCCTGCCGATCGGGACATGAGTGATTCCGCAGCGAACACGGTGACGCCGCTCTCGCCGAGGAAATGCTCATAGCCGCGCACATTCAGGTTGTCGGGCATCGGTCGATCCGCAATCACCATGTCGAGGCGATGCACGGCCAGATCCGCCAGCAGCGCCGTCAACCGGCCTTCGCGACAGATCAGGCGGATCGGTTCGGTCAGGCCCAGCGAGGGCGCCACGAGGCGATAAGCCACCATTTTTGGCACCGAATCAGCAATCCCGACGCGAAACGGCACGCCCTGTGGGCCGGCTTCATCGCGCAGCGCGTCGAGCATTTCGTCGCCGAGGGCAAAGATTTGTTCGGCGTAACCCAGCAGGCGCTGGCCGGTTGCTGTGAGTTCCAGACCACGGCCGGCGCGGCGAAACAGCTCGACGCCGAGCATGGTTTCGAATTCACTCAACTGACCGCTGATTGACTGCGGCGTCAAATGCAGGCGCTCACTCGCCCGGGCAATGCTGCCGGATTTCGCTACCATCCAGAAATAACGTAAATGCTTGTAATTAAGATTTTGCATGGTCGAAAAACATCGAATATTTCGATTTGTGCATCAATAATATTCGATTTGTGCGATGTTTTTTGTTTCATTACACTGCTGTCCGTCATAGTTCGTCTTAGTTCTCAAGGAGTCATGCGATGAAACGTATTCTGCTGCTTGTCGGCACCAACCTTGCCATCATGGTGGTGCTGGGCATTGTCACCACGCTTACGGGCGCCAACCGTTTCTTCACCGGTGCCGGTCTCGACCTCGGCAAGCTGTTGGTGTTCGCCGCGATCATGGGTTTCGGCGGCGCTTTCCTGTCGTTGTGGATGTCGAAGACCATCGCCAAATGGAGCACCGGCGCGCGCGTGATTGATTCGCCCGAGAATTCCACCGAGTTCTGGTTGTTCGAGACCGTGCGGCGGTTTTCCGAAAAGGCTGGCCTACCGATGCCCGAAGTCGCCATCTACGAAGGCGAACCGAACGCGTTTGCCACCGGAGCCAGTCGCAACAGCTCGCTGGTCGCGGTGTCGACCGGCCTGCTGCAGACCATGACCCGCGAAGAAGCCGAGGCCGTGATCGCCCATGAAGTGGCTCACATCGCCAATGGCGACATGGTGACGCTGACGCTGATCCAGGGTGTGGTGAACACCTTCGTTTTCTTCCTCGCGCGCGTCGTCGGCTATCTGGTGGATTCGTTCCTGCGCAAGGGCGATGAGGAATCGTCGGGCCCCGGGATTGGCTATATGGTCACCGTGATGGTCTGCGACATCGTCTTCGGCATCCTGGCGAGCATCATCGTCATGTATTTCTCGCGCCAGCGAGAATTCCGTGCCGATTCCGGCGCTGCGCAGCTGATGGGTTCCCCGCAGCCGATGATGGCGGCGTTGCGCCGACTTGGCAGCATGGAGCCAGGGGCCCTGCCGCAGAACATCGCTAGCGCCGGCATCAATGATCGTCCCGGCTGGATGGCCCTGTTTTCCAGCCATCCGCCGCTCGAAGTGCGTATCGCCGCCCTGGCTAACGCGCGTCAGTGACACGCGGATAGTCTGATTTCCGAAATTCGCCCCTTTTATCCGGAGACAACCATGAACCACCCGAACGCCATCCCGATCTCGCGCACCGCCACCCCTTCGGTGCTCGCCACGAACAAGGTGATCCGCAACACCTACATGCTCCTGTCGATGACGCTGCTGTTCGCCGCCGCCACCGCGGCGACCTCGGTCGCCCTGAAGCTGCCGCACCCCGGCATGATCCTCACGCTGATCGGCTACTTCGGCCTGCTCTTTGTCACCACCAAGCTACGCAACAGCGGCTGGGGCATCGCGGCGGTCTTCGCGCTCACCGGCTTCATGGGCTACACGCTCGGCCCCATCGTCAGCCACTACCTCGGCCTGCCCAACGGCGGCCAGACGGTGATGACCGCGATGGCCGGCACCGCGGCGATCTTCCTCGGCCTTTCCGGCTACGCGCTGACCACGCGCAAGAACTTCAGCTTCATGGGCGGCTTCCTGACCGTCGGCATCCTGGTGGCTTTCGTGGCCAGCCTGGCGGCGGTGTTCTTCACGATCCCCGCCCTGTCGCTGACGGTCTCGGCGGTCTTCGTGCTGCTGATGTCCGGACTGATTCTTTATGAGACCAGCAACATCATTCATGGCGGTGAAACCAACTACGTGATGGCGACCGTCACCCTCTTCGTTTCCATCTTCAATCTGTTCACCAGCCTGCTGCAACTGCTTGGTTTCATCAACAGCAGCGACTGACTGAATTTTTCCGCGCCGGGTTGCGTCTGCGGGATAATCCGTGGCGTTTCCCGGTAGTCGGGAGGCTGGCTACTTTAATGACCGCTTGTGCGGTCAAGAATATTTTGGTTGACGACCCCCATGATCGAACTCCTTTTGAACCCCGAAATCTGGATCGCCTTTTTCACGCTGACCGCGCTGGAGCTGGTGCTTGGCATCGACAACATCATCTTCATCTCCATCCTGGTTGACAAGTTGCCGCGCGAACAGCAGGAGCTTGCGCGACGTATCGGCCTGTTCTTGGCGATGTTCATGCGCATCGGCCTGCTGCTGGTTCTGGCCTGGATCGTCGGTTTGACCGAACCGGTATTGACCATCATGGACATGGGCATCTCGGGGCGCGATCTGATCCTGATTGCCGGCGGTCTGTTCCTGATCTGGAAGAGCACCGGCGAAGTGCATCAGCTGCTCGAAGGCGAGGAGGGCGGCGAGTCGCGCAAGGTCGCCTCGAGCTTCGCCGGCGTGATCGCCCAGATCATGGTCATCGATCTGGTGTTCTCGCTCGACTCGATCATCACCGCCGTCGGCATGGTCAGCCAGGTGGGTGTGATGATTGCAGCAGTGGTCGCCTCGGTGGGTTTGATGATGATGTTCGCCAGCGCCATCGGCCGCTTCGTGTCGAATCACCCGACCATCAAGATGCTGGCCCTGTCCTTCCTCGTCGTTGTTGGCGTGGTACTGATTGCCGACGGTTTCGGCCATCACGTGCCGAAGGGCTACATCTACTTCGCCATGGCCTTCTCGGTCGGCGTCGAGATGCTCAATATCCGCATGCGCAAGAAGGCCGTCAAGCCTGTCGATCTGCACGAGCCGTATGTACGGGAGTCGGCTTGATGCTGCGGGACTGAGGACCAGGGGCTGGGGTTAGTGTGGCGCACCATTTTCCCAATTCCTGGCCCCTAGTCCACAGCCGCGAAAAAAGCCGCCCACAGGCGGTTTTTTCATTCCAGATTCTGGATCTGTTCGCGCATTTGCTCGATCAGCAGCTTCATTTCCAGCGCGATCACGGTGATGTCTTTGCAGACTGATTTCGAGGATAGCGTGTTGGCTTCGCGATTGAGTTCCTGCATGAGGAAATCCAGGCGTTTGCCGACAGCGCCGCCTTTCTGCAGCACGCGGTCGAGTTCGCCGAGATGCGCCGTGAGGCGCGACAGTTCCTCGGCGACGTCGATGCGTGTAGCGTACACACCAATTTCCTGACGAATGCGTTCCTCGTCAAGATTGGCGACCGCTTCGCGCAGCTTGGTCGACAGGCGTTCCTGATAATCGGTCAGCGCGAGCGGCAACAGCGGCCCGGCCTGACGCACCAGTTCGTGCATGCGCGCAACGCGTTCGAGAATCATGGACGCGAGTTTTTCACCTTCGCGCGCGCGCGTGGCGCTGAATTCGTCGAGCGCGGCGCCGGCTAGCGCCAGGCATTCGCGCTGCAGCGTTTCCGCATCGAGCGACTGTTCGCCGAGCACGCCGGGCCAGCGCAGGATTTCTGCCACCGAGAGCGGTGTGGCCTGCGGCAGCACCGCTTGCACCTTGGTCTGTAGCCCGGCGAGCTGGTTCAGCAGCTCGGCATTCGGCGCCAGATCGCGCATTCCCGTGGCCGCCGGCAGCAGTCCGCCGCGACATTCGAACTTGCCGCGCCCGACGCGTGTCGCAATCAGCTCGCGCAGCGGCATTTCGAGGAAACGCAACTCCTCGCCGAGGCGGAAGTTGATGTCGAGATAGCGGGAGTTGACGCTTTTTAGTTCAAGATGGATGATGGCTGCGCCGAGATCTCGTTGCAGTGCGGCATATCCGGTCATGCTGTGAATCATGGTGGCTGGTCCAGAGTCGGGGTTTCAGGGGTATCCTATGAAGCGGTGGCCGCCATACTGGCAGGCGCGGCTTTTTTCCGTGAGCAAGTGATTGTGCGGCAGCTGCGCGCCGAATGCGCAGACAGGTGGCTGAGGCCGCTGCAACAAAAAACCGACTGACAGTGTAACCTTCGCGCCATGTCCCAACAACCGAACTATCCGCCGAATCTTCCCTTGCCGCCGGGATTCCAGCTGGGCAAATATCGCATCGAACGCCAGCTGTCGCAGGGCGGTTTCTCGATGGTGTATCTGGCCCACGACGAAAACAATACCCCCGTGGCGATCAAGGAATATCTACCCGTGCGCTATGCGCAACGCCGCGGCGCGAGCCCGGCGCCATTCGTGCCCGAAGAGCATCAGGCCGCCTTCAATCACGGCATGAACAACTTCTTCGAGGAAGGTCGTGTGCTGGCCCACCTCGACCATCCCAACGTCGTGCGCGTGCTGAACTTCTTCCGCGCCAACGAAACCGCCTATCTCGTGATGCGCTACGAGCGCGGCCGCACGCTCCAGGAGCATATCCAGAAGCACGTCGGCACGCTGTCCGAGCACTTCATCCGCAACGTCTTCGTGCGCCTGCTCAATGGCCTGCGCGAAGTCCACATGCACAAACTGTTGCACCTCGACATCAAGCCCGCCAACATCTACCTGCGCATGGACGGCCACCCCGTGCTGCTCGATTTCGGCGCCACACGCCAGGGACTCGACAGCACCGATGCCACCTTGCGCGATGTGCATACGCCGGGCTTCTCGGCGCCCGAACAGATGGTCACCAACGAGCCCAAGGGGCCGTGGACCGATATTTATGCCGTGGGCGCGACGCTGTACGCCTGCCTCGCCGGTTCCACGCCGCAGTCGGCCGATCAGCGCCTCAAGAAAGACGAACTCGAACCCGCGCAGCACCGCTGGCGCAAAAGCTATTCGCCGCAGCTACTCGAACTCATCGATTGGTGTCTCAAGCTGCCGATCGCCGAGCGACCGCAGAGCGTATTCGCCCTGCAGAAAGTGCTCAACGGCGAACTGCTTGACCTTATCGACCCTTCCTGGTTCGAGACGCCGAAGACCGACCGATCGAAGGACTCGCCATGAGATTCTCGATCTTTCAGGACACGCGCATCGGCAAGCGCAAATGCAATCAGGATCGCCTGAACTATTCCTACACGCGCGATGCGCTGCTCATGGTGGTGGCGGACGGCATGGGTGGGCATGCGCATGGCGAAGTCGCCGCGCAGATCGCCGTGCAATGTTTCGCCGATGCCTTCAAACTTGCCGCGCGCGCCGTGCAGATTGACCCGTTCTCGTTCCTCTCCCAGACTTTCAATCTGGCGCATCAGGCCATCAACAACCACGCCGTCGAGCATGGCATGCGCGATTCGCCGCGCACCACCTGTGTCGCCTGTCTTGTGCATAACGGTGTCGCATACTGGGCGCATGTCGGCGATTCGCGCCTGTATGTGCTACGTACCGGCAAGGTGCTGGTTCAGACGCGCGATCATTCGCGCGTGCAGATGCTGCTTGACCGCGGCCTCATCGACGCCGCGGCGGCGGCCGTGCATCCCGAACGCAACCGCGTGTATAGCTGCCTTGGCGGGCCTCGCGAGCCAGAGATCGAATTCTCGCGCAAGCTGACGCTGTGCACTGATGATGTCATCGCATTGTGTACCGATGGCGCCTGGGCAGCGATTCCGGAAGACAAATTCTCACTGATTCTCACCACGGGCGCGCCGAACATCTCCGTGCCGCGCCTGCTCACGCTTGCCGAAGCTAATTCTGGCGAGCAATGCGACAATCTCACGCTGATGGCCATGCGCTGGGAAGAAGGCTACCCGGCCACGGCCGATGCCGATGGCCCGACCTCGAACATTTCGCGTCCAGCGAGCACGCCATCAGCCTTTACCCAGACCGTGCGCCTGCCCGAACCGCTACTGCCGACCACAAACGGAACGGGCGATACGACCTAACCGCCTGTCGCGCCACGCGCCGTGCGCAGTACAATCGCAGATTAACGCCACGGCTGCCGGATGTCGGCAGGGCGACAGCATTTTTCATTCAAAGTCACGGAACCGTCCATGAGTACACCCGCTACCCGCCCCTCCGGCCGCACGGCCGACCAGCTCCGCAAGGTGCATATCACGCGCCGTTTCACGCGCCACGCCGAAGGCAGCGTGCTCATCGAATTCGGCGACACGCGCGTGCTGTGCACGGCCAGCGTCGAAGACAGCGTGCCGCCGTTCCTGCGCGGCAAGGGCGAGGGCTGGGTCACGGCCGAATACGGCATGCTGCCGCGCGCTACCCACACGCGTAGCGCACGCGAAGCCGCCAAGGGCAAGCAGACCGGCCGCACGCAGGACATCCAACGCCTGATCGGCCGCAGCCTGCGCGCCATCATCGATCTCAAGGCGCTCGGCGAGCGCCAGATCACGCTCGACTGCGACGTGCTGCAGGCCGACGGCGGCACGCGCACCGCCGCCATCACCGGCGCCTGCATCGCCCTGCATGACGCCATCGAACATCTGCTGGCAACCGGCAAGCTCACGCAAAGCCCGCTGCGCGACCATGTCGCGGCGATCTCGGTCGGCATCGTGAACGGCGTGCCCGTTCTTGATCTCGATTACGACGAAGATTCGAATTGCGATACTGACATGAACGTCGTCATGACCGGCAGCGGCGGTATCGTCGAAGTGCAGGGCACCGCCGAAGGCACGCCGTTCTCGCGCGGCGAGCTGGATGCCTTGCTGAAGCTCGCCGAAAACGGCATCGCGCGTTTGATCGCCATGCAGCGCGAAGCCCTCGCGCTGCCCGCCAGCGGCAAATGAATCCGACAGCATCGAGCGGGGCGGAGAGCCAACGCCAGCGCCTGGTGCTGGCGAGTAATAACGCCGGCAAGTTGCGCGAGTTCTCAGCGCTACTCGCCAGTGCCGCTTTCGAGGTGCTGCCGCAAGCGGCCTTCAACGTTCCCGAAGCCGAAGAGCCGCACCTGACCTTCGTCGAAAACGCCCTCGCCAAGGCGCGCCATGCCGCGCGACTCACCGGGCTGCCGGCGCTGGCCGACGACTCCGGTCTGTGTGTCGCGGCGCTCGGCGGCGCGCCTGGCGTGCAGTCGGCGCGCTATGCCGAAGCGGCTGGCGAGACCGTCACGAAAGACACCCGGGACGCCAGCAACAACGCGCGCCTGCTGCGCGAGCTCGCAGGTGTTCAGGACCGGCGCGCGCATTTCGTCTGCGTGCTGGTGTTCGTGCGCCATGCCGACGACCCGCAACCGGTAATCGCCGAAGGCGAATGGCATGGTGAGATCCTCAGCACCGCCCGTGGCAACGACGGCTTCGGCTACGACCCGCTGTTCATGGTGCCTGAACTCAACGCCACGGCCGCCGAGCTCGACGCCGCGCAGAAGAATTGCCTGAGCCATCGCGGCAAGGCGCTCGCCGCGCTGCTGGTACGTCTGCAGGCCGCCGTGCGCCAGTGAGCCGGCGTACCATACCGATTGCTGCGGCCCCCGCCGTAGCGGACCCGGTGCATGCGGATGGGATTGCTCTTGCCAGCCTGCCACCGCTCGCGTTGTATGTGCATTTCCCCTGGTGCGTGCGCAAATGTCCGTACTGCGATTTCAACTCGCACGAAGCGCGCGGAGGACTCACGCAGATCCCGCAGCAGGAATACGTCAATGCGTTGGTCGCCGATCTCGAAGCCGCGCTACCGCGCATCTGGGGGCGGCGCGTGGTGAGCATCTTCATCGGCGGCGGCACGCCGAGCCTGCTCGAACCGCAAGTGCTCGACCAGCTGCTGATGGCCATCCGCGCGCGCCTGCCGTTGCTCGCCGAATGCGAAATCACCCTCGAAGCCAACCCCGGCACGGTCGAAGCCGCGAAGTTCGCCGCCTTCCGCGCGGCGGGCATCAACCGCGTTTCGCTCGGCATCCAGAGCTTCAATGACCGCCATCTGCAGGCGCTCGGCCGCATTCATTCGGGCGATGAAGCGCGCCGCGCCATCGACCTCGCGCTGCGCCATTTCGACAACGTCAATCTCGATCTCATGTATGCGCTGCCGCAGCAGACGCTGGCCGAAGCGCAGCACGACATCGCCAGCGCCGCCAGCCTCGGCGCCACGCACCTGTCGGCGTATCACCTGACGCTCGAACCCAATACCGCCTTCCATCACGCGCCGCCGCCCTTGCCTGACGACGACCTGGCCGCCGACATGCAGGAGATGGTCGAAGCCATGCTCGCCACGCAGGGCTACCAGCACTACGAAACCTCGGCCTTCGCCCAGCCCGGCCGGCGCTGTGCGCACAACCTCAACTACTGGACTTTCGGCGACTACCTCGGCATCGGCGCCGGCGCGCACGGCAAGTTGTCGAATTCCAATGGCATCGAACGCGAAACGCGCTGCCGTCATCCGCGCGACTACCTGGTCGCCGCTGTCAACGGCGATTTCATCCAGGAGCGCCAGACCATCGCGCCCGCCGAACTGTCCTTCGAATTCATGATGAATGCCCTGCGCCTGTGTGACGGCTTCCCCGCGCGCCTGTTCGCCGAGCGCACCGGCCTGCCACTCGCCAGCGCCACCGCCGCCCTGCTGCAAGCCCAGCGCCGCGGCCTGCTCGAAGTGACGCCAGAGCACATCGCACCCACCGCACAGGGAAGGCGGTTCCTGAATGATCTGCTGGAGATGTTTCTCGGCAATCAGTCGTGAGTGATGAGTCGAGAATAAAAACCGTGCGTATTCACACTGGCGCACAGTTTCTGAACGGCTTGCCGGTCGCTTGACGCGTCGTCAACCTGTGCACGCCGGGAGTTGAACGCTCATCCAGCACGCACGAGCGCTTTTACTCGCGCCCCGTCACTTTTGACTCACGACTGCAGTATTCACGGCTTCTTTTTGAATACCACATCCCACACCCCATGCCCCAGGCGCAAGCCGCGCGTCTCGAACTTGGTTTGTGGGCGGTAGGCCGGGCGCGGCGCGAAGCCGTCGGCGCGCGTGGCGGTGTTTTCGAGCAGCGCTTCGCCGCTGAGTACCTCGACCATCTGCAGCGCATATTCTTCCCAGTCGGTCGCGCAATGCAGATAGCCTCCCGGCGCCAGTCGTTCGGCGAGCAGATGCACCAGCGGCGCCTGCAGCAGGCGGCGTTTCTGCTGGCGCTTCTTGGGCCACGGGTCGGGGAAAAACACATGCACGCCGGCCAGCGAATTCAGTGGGATCATGTCGCGCAACACCTCGACGGCGTCGTGCTGGGCGATGCGCACATTGGTCAGGCCGCGCTCTTCGATTTCCTTGAGCAGGCTGCCCACGCCGGGCGTATGCACCTCGATGCCAATGTAATCGTTGCCGGGATGTGCGGCCGCGATGCTGGCCGTCGTCTCGCCCATGCCGAAACCGATTTCGAGAATCTTCGGCGCCTGTGCCGCGCTACGGCCGAACAGCGCGCCGAGGTCGAGCAGTTGCGCCCGATACGGAATGCCCCAGCGCGGCATGCCCTGCTCGTAATAGCGCTGCTGCGCGTTCGACACGCGGCCCTGGCGCAGCACATAGCTGCGGATGTGGCCGCGGCCTTCGGTCATCGCGGGCTTCAGCGTTTGCGCCGCATCGTCGCTG
>JBPOIN010000180.1:0-19095 GCA_052034445.1 Pseudomonadota bacterium
CCTACCTCGACGCCGTGGCCCACGCCGGCCGCTATCACAAGGACGTCTGGGCCTGACACCGGACTGCACCCCGGCGCGCCAGCCCTGCGCGCCGCCAATCATGCTGGCAATTCAGGAAGTCTGGCTCCACAAATGCTGCCAACTGCTGGCGACTTGGGGCTGGATGGCGGCCGGCCCGGCGCAAGCGGGCTATCGGCGCTGGCCATTTATAACGCATGCCCATTGGATGGAGTGCGTGGATACAAGGCCTGGCCCTTACTCCGCAAATAACAAGTACCAACAGGCCAATGGTGTCTCTCTGATCCCGGTTGTTTCTCGCTGACAAGGCGAACTTACATTGCAAAATGACTAACCTAAAAACATAATGACAGGCTGGACTTGAAATTCACGCCCTTGGCATTGCCAAACGGAATAATGTTCAGAGCATTTAGAAATCAATTTTCCCCGGAGATTACCCAATCATGAGTTCCAAAATCATCGCCATCGCCTGCCTTGCTTCGCTCGCTTTTACGGGTTGTGCGACCCTCACCTCTAACGAAATGCTGCCGCTGACCCTGATAACAAAATCCGCAGATGGAACGTCCGTCGAGCCGGCAAAATGCACGTTGAAAAACGACAAGGGGGCTTGGGAGATGAACAGCCCCGGCACGGTTAGCGTCCGTCGCTCGGCAGAAGATCTGATCGTCGAATGCAAGAAGGAAGGGGTGGCCGATGGCTTCCTGCGCGCGATTTCTCGCGCTGCCGGCGGCATGTGGGGCAACATCATCATAGGCGGCGGTGTCGGTGCCATCATCGATCACAGCAAGGGCACTGGATACAACTATCCTGATGACCTGCCTGTAAAAATGGGGGACTCTGTCACTGTAGACCGCAGCAAAACCGAGCCGACCACGGCTCAGTCTCCCACATCAGAAACGACCAAGAAGAATTGAGCAGCCAGAACAGCGGAATGCAATCCCCCTCATGCAAACTTTGATGCACGACGGGGGTCAGGCTTTTCGCTATAGCACGCTTCAAATTGACCAGTCCCGTTACGCCGGTTATGCCAATGCAAGACCTGAGCCCGCCGCCAGCGGCGATTCACGGAAAACACGAACATCCCCTTGTCATTCGATGGCGCGACACAGCACAGCAGCCCGGAATATCCGCGTGGGCACAACGCCGGCGCGCAGCCTACGGCGGCTACGGCTGCCTCAGAGCGATGCAGCCGCCCTACCCCTCATCCTTCCCCGTCAATCCATGCTCCACCGCATACACCGCCGCCTGCACGCGGCTCAGCAGGTTGAGTTTCTTGAGGATGTTCTGCACGTGAATCTTCACGGTGCTTTCGGCCAGATCGAGGCTGCGGGCGATTTCCTTGTTGCTGGCGCCGCGCGCGAGGAAGCCGAGGATTTCGCGTTCGCGCGGTGAGAGACGTTCCTTGTCGACCGCCGGCGCCGGAGCAACGGCCGGTGCGCTGCGCACGCTCTGCATGAGCTTGCCGGTCATCTGCGGCGACATCACCGAATCGCCGTCGATGGCGCTGCGGATGGCGTTCAGCAGGTAGTCCATCTCGATGTTCTTCAGCAGGTAGCCGTGTGCGCCGGCGCGCAGCGCCTGCAGCAGGTCTTCGACATCTTCCGACACCGTCAGCATCAGCACGCGCGCCTGCGGCGCCTCGTCGATCACCAGGCTCACGGCCTCGTGGCCCGTCATGCCGGGCATATGGATGTCGAGCAGCACCACGTCGGGCTGCAGCGTCTTGGCGCGCTTGACGCCTTCGAGCGCATCGCCGGCCTCGCCCACCACCTCGAAGCCCGGCTGACGCTGCAGCAGCGCCTTGATGCCGCTGCGGAACAGCGTGTGATCGTCGATCAGCAATACTCGGATGCGTTTTTCCATGGATTCGGCTCGAAGTTAACTCGACTGGGGCGGCAGCGTCAGCGTCATGAGCGTGCCCTGGCCGGGTTGCGATTGTATGTCGAAGCGCCCGCCGATGCGATGCGCGCGTTCGCGCATGATGCTCAGGCCGACATGGATGCTGCCGTCGCGCGCCGGCGCTGCCAGATCGAAACCGCGCCCATTGTCGCGCACCGTGATCAGGCACGGCTCGCCGCGCGCGATGGTCACGCGTACTTCGCTGGCCTGGGCATGCTTGCGCACATTCGACAGCGCTTCCTGGACGATGTGCAGGATCTGGATGGTGTTCTGCGTCGGCATCTCGCCGACCTCGCCATGACGCTCCAGATGCGTGGCGATGCCGGTCTGGCCCTCGAACTTTTCCAGCGCGCTGGCGATGGCGCTATCGACATTGCCGCCGACGACACGCATGCGGAAATGCACCAGCAGTTCGCGCACATCGTCATAGCTTTCCTGAATGCCTTCGCGGATACGCGTGAGTTCGTCCTGGGCCTCGGTCATGTCCTCGCGGCGGAGCGAATCCTGCAGCATTTGCGCCTGAATATTCAGGAAGGCCAGTGACTGGGCGATGCTGTCGTGCAGTTCGGCAGCCAGCAGGTTGCGTTCCTCGGACACCGCCATTTCCTTCTCGCGCTCGACGAGGCGCTGATTCTCGATCGCCACACCGAGATGCTGGCCGATGGTTTCGAGCAGACGCACCTCGTTGGCGCCAAGTTTGCGCGCACTGTAGAAGAACAGGTTGAACACGCCGAGAGTCTGGTGCTTCGAGCAGATGGGAATCGCCACCATCGAAGCGAAGCCTTCCTTGTCGCGGCAGGCCATCCAGCGCACCGGCTCGCCGCGGATCGCCAACGCGCTCGACACCGCCAGCCCTTCGGCCGCCGCGCCGCCGCACAGACAATCGCCGACCGCCAGATTCATCTCGCAGCGCAGAAACTCATCCGACAGATTGCGCTGCACGCCGATGCGTAGCGTGCCACCCTCGGCATCGACAAAGCGCACCAGACCAGCCTGCGCATCGAGCAGCGACATGACCTTGTCGAGTACTTCGCGGCAGGCCACGTCGCGCGCCACGGGTTCGCTGAGATATGCCGCGACCTCGTAGAGCAACGTGAGTTCACGGTGCTTCTCCTCAATGTCGCGCGTCTTCTCGGCAACGCGCTGTTCGAGCTTGCCGTACAAATCTTCGAGGCGATCGGCCATGCTGTTGAAACCGTTGCCGACCTCGCCGAATTCGTCGGCGCGCCGCACCGGCAAGCGCACGCGAAAATCCGCCTCGCTCATGCGGCGGATGCCGTCGCGCAACTCTTCGAGCGGCCGGATCACCATGACGAAGAAAAACCCGATCAGCAGGAAAGTGCCGATCAGCGCCAGCACGATCAATGCGCTCTGCAACAGGCGCAGCCAGGTCGCACTGCGCGTGCCGCTGACCTCGACCGCCGCGACCAGTTGATTCACATGCGAGACAAACTGTTCGACCGCCGCCCGATACTGCACCAGCTGCACGGCGCGCTCGTTTTGCGGCATGCGCAACATACCCTCGATGCGCGGCCGCATCTCCTCGTTCCACTCCTTGCGCATTTGCTGCAACAGGCGCTCGATCTCGGCCTCCTTGGGCAGAAACAGCGGACGCTTCGGATCGCCCTGTTCGAGATCGCGCATGACTTTCTCAAACTTCGCCACCTCCTGCGTGATGTTCAGCTGCAACGCCGCCTCTTCCTCGGGCGTGGCGCCTTGCCGCGACAGCAGAAACACGATGCGATAAGTGCGCATGCGCTGGCTGCCGGCGTCGTTGATGGCCGCCGCATTGCCTTCGAGCTGCCAGGAGATGAACAGCGTCATCATGATCGCCAGCACGGCGACGATGAAGAACGCCACCAGCATGGCGATGATCTTGTTGCTGAGCTTGCGCGGGAACATTTTTAGTCGTGAGCGAAAAGTCGTGCGTGGAGAGCAGGCATCAGTCTGGCAGCTCGGCGTAATACATGCGGCCAAGGATGATCTGGGTGCGGCGATTGACGAAATCCGAATACGGATTCTTTTCGTAGCGGCGCGGCGCCGGCAGCATCACGGCGAGACGCGCCGCTTGCTCGGCGGAAAGCTGCGCCGCCGTGCTGCCGTAATAGCGCCGCGCGGCGGCTTCGGCGCCGAACACGCATTCGCCCCACTCGACCGAATTCAGATACACCTCAAGAATCCGCCGCTTGTCCCACAGGGTTTCGAGCATCAGCGTGATCACGGCTTCCTGGGCCTTGCGCCAGGGCGTCTTGGCCGGCGACAGGAACAGATTCTTGGCCAGCTGCTGCGAAATCGTCGAACCGCCGGCGACGATCTTGCCCTTCTTCTGATTCCGTTCCAGCGCCTTCTGGATGCCCTCGATGTCGAAGCCCTCGTGGTCGACGAACTTGTCGTCCTCGGCGGCAATCACGGCGCGTTTGAGGGACGTCGAAATCTTCGCGTAGGGTTGCCAGTAATGCTTGAGCGCCGCCTTGGGATTCTTCTGGCGCGCTTCGGAAAGGCGGATTTCCATGAAGTTCGTCATGTCGGGCGGATTGTATTTCCACCACACCACCCAGCCCAGATACCAGCCCTGCCAGAGCAGGCCGACGACGAACAGGGCGAGAAAAATGCGCCCGAGCCATCGTCGCAGGCCAACAAAAAATCCCCGGCCAGCTTTGCTGGATTTGGCAGGCTTCGCCGCTGGTCGCGCCGCCCGTTTCATGACTGGCGCATCTCGGCCAGCAGCGCGGCGGTCTCCGGGCGCACGCCGCGCCAGAGCAGAAACGCCTCGGCGGCCTGTTCGATGAGCATGCCCAAGCCATCGGCCACCTGTGCGCCGCAGCCGCGCGCCAGCGCCATGAACGGCGTCTCGCGGCCATACACCATCTCGTAAGCCAGACAGCCGGGCGCGAACAGACGCGCGGGAATGGCGAGCGGGCTGTCCTGCAGGCCGGCCGATGTCGCATTGATGATCAGGTCAAAGGCCGGCAAGGCTGGGTCCGTCAAATCGTCGAGCCCGCAACCGTACAGCAGCGCTGCCTGTTGCGGCATCTGCCGGCAGAATTCCTGCGCCAGCGCGCACGCCTTGGCTGCCGTGCGATTGGCCACCACGAGTCGGGTCGGCCCGGCTTCAAGCAGCGGCAAAATCGCACCGCGCGCCGCGCCGCCGGCGCCCAGCAGCAGCACACGGCGGCCGGCAATGTGGCCACCGAGGTTATGCGTGATGTCGCGCACGATGCCGGCGCCATCGGTGTTGTCGCCGTAGATCTCGCCGTCTGAAAATTGCAGCGTATTCACCGCCCCGGCCGCGCGCGCGCGCGCGCTCAGGCGCGTGGCGAGGCGAAAAGCCTGTTCCTTGAACGGCACCGTGACATTCATGCCGCGCCCAGCCGCGGCGCTGAACGCCTGCACCGTGGCGACAAAGCCATCGAGCGGCGCGAGCAGCGCCTCATACGTCAGATCCTGCCCGGTCTGCGCAGCGAAACGCGTGTGGATGTAGGGTGAGCGGCTATGGGAAATCGGGTTGCCGATCACGGCGTAGCGGTCTGTCATGGCGGGCTCACTGGGCAGTTTCGAGCCGGTCGCTGTTGGTGAACGACCAGGTGCGCGTGATCGAAATCACGTCGGTGTCCTTGCGCAATTCGGGCGGGAACGGCGCATACGGCGCGGCCAGCGCAACAATGCGCCGGGCGGCATCGTCGAGCAGCTGCTTGCCCGAAGAACGGTCGATGATGATCGGCAGCACCAGGCTGCCATCGGCACGGATCTCGATGGTCATGATCAGCGTGCCATACACCTGTCCCTTGGCGGCCGATGGATAGTTGATGTTGCCGACGCGCTCGACTTTCTGACGCCAGTCTTCGACGTACTGGGCGAAGCGGTATTCCGAGGTACGCGGCGCGAAGAAGTGTTTCTTCGGTCGCTGGTTGTACATCTCGGTCTGCTGATCGATCTGGCCCTGCAGACGGGCGATGGCCAGCGCATTCGCAGCCAGATCCTTACCGGCCGGTTGCGGCGGCTGCTTGGGATCGGGTGGCGCTTCGGTCTTGCGCGGCTGCTCGCGCACATTGGTCATGCTCTGCGCCTGCTTGAGCATCTGGCGCTGCAGCGCTTCGAGTTCGGCGATCCGTTTCTGCGCCGCCATGAGTTCGTTGCCTTCGCGTGTTTGCTGCGAGGCTGGCAGCGGCGTCTTGATGCGCCGGTTCTCGTCGGTGTTGCCGCCGCCATCCAGATTCGCCTGCGCCAGCGCCTGCGCATTGTGCGGCCGGCGCGCGCTCTTGCTGTTCACGAGGATCACGTCGAGCGCCTTCTCCCGTGCGTGCGTGAACGCATTCGGGTCGGTGAAATGCACCGACAGCAACACCGCATGCAGCAGCAGTGAACCACCCAGCGCCAGCGTGAGGTGGCGCTGGGTGGGGTCCATGCGCGCGAGCGGACCGGGCCAGTCGATGGTAGAGAGCATGAGCGCCGATTTTACGCCGGCACACCATCCGCTGACGCGAGAGGAGAGGCGTCGTTGCCGGGCATTTTTGCGCTCGGATCGGCATCCGGGGTATCCGCAGCCGAGGCGGCGAGCGCTGAAACGGATTCGGCGCCGACGGCCAGCTCGTCCTCCGCGTCGAGTTCCGCGTCATTTGCCGCAGCGGCGGCAATCAGCTCGATGAAGCGGGCGCGCGCATCGACATCGTAAAGATCGATCTTCTCGACCTCGACCAGCACGCGTGCGCCACGATCAAGCGTCGGCATGCCGACGGCGCGCAGCACCAGCGGCACATCGTCGAGGCGCACCAGCCCTTCGCGCAGCACGCGCGCGCTGACGTTCTGCGCCCCCTCCTGCAGCAGCCAGCGCAGGCACCAATAGCGCTCCATGCAGCGCTGGAATTCGGCATATGCGGCATAAGTCAGCTCGAAATCGCGCAGCGCCGCCAGCATGGCCTCGGATTTGGCGGCGAACGGCGGGGTTTCGCCGCGCAGCCAGGCGATGAGTTGCCACTGGTTGAACAGATCGACATAACGCCGCAGCGGCGACGACGACCAGGCGTAACAATCGACGCCCAGCCCCTCGTGCGGCGCGGCGACCGTGGTCATGCGCACCTTGCCGGCGCTCTGGGCGCGATACAGCGCCGGAATGCGCGCCGTGGCGAGATCCTGGCCCCAGCCGGAATTCGCCACGATCATCAGTTCGGCGACCAGCTTGTCGAGCGGCGAGCCGCGCCGGCGCTGGTCGATGTGGATGCGGCCCGGTTCGCGGTTCCACGGCGCCGGCGCTGCGGGCAATTCGGCGACGCCATCCGTCTGCCAGTCGACGACGAAGTTGTAATCGGTCTGATTCACGCCCTGCTTGCCGCGCCCGGCTTCGAGCACCGTAGCAAATTCCCAGAGCAGCTTGAGCTCGGCGTGAAACGGAAACTCGGCAAGCCCGGTGGCCAGCGTGTCCTCGTTGAACAGCGGCTCGATGTCGTGGTGGCGCAGATTGGCGACCACCGGCACGCGCTCGATGCAGCTCGTACGCCCGGTGACGCGCAGATCGGCGGCGACGTCGAGATACATCGACAGCGCCGGACAATCGCGCCCGGCAGCCAGCGTGAAGCGCTCGACGACGGCGTCGGGCAACATGGTGATCTTGCGCCCCGGCATATACACCGTGGACAGGCGCTGGCGCGCGACCATGCCCAGCGCATCGTCGTGACGCAGACCGAGACCCGGCGCGGCAATATGAATGCCGATACGCCAGCCACCACCGGCCTGCGGCGTGACCGACAGCGCATCGTCGATCTCGGTGGTGTGCGCATCGTCGATGCTGAACGCCGCGACATCGGCGGTCGGCAGATCGTCGGGCTCGGGCGCCGTCTCGAAGGTGGCGAAATCCGTGCCGTGCGGGAAGTACTCGAACAGGAAGCGGCCGAGATGGAAATCGTGGCTCGACGCCAGTGCGCCGCAACGCGCCAGCAGACGCGGCGCCGACAGCCCGGTCTCGGCGCAGGCGGTTTCGAAGGCCTTGGTTTCGAGGCGGTTGCGATCCGGCTTGTAGAGCAGCTGGTTGACCAGCGGCGCGATCTCGGCCGGCAACTCACCGGCCTGCAACGCCGCCGCCATCTGCTCGATGGCCAGCGCCTGTTGACGTTTCTTTTCCAGGCCAGCCAGCGCGGCCTGCAGGATCTCGGGCGGCGCCTTGCGGAAACGCCCGCGCCCCTTGCGATGAAAATAGATCGGCGCCGAATGCAGGCGCAGCAGCACGGCAGCCGCCTCGACGGCGCTCGGCGTCTGGCCGACGTATTCGCGCGCGAGTTCCTCGAAACCGAATTCGGCCTCGGGGCCGACCTCCCAGAGAAAGTCGGTCTCGATCGCCGCCGCTTCGGTCTCGGCGCGTTGCAGCAATTCGGCCGCACCCGGAACAGCGAAACGCAACAGCACGTTCGCAGCCTTGACCTTGCTGCGTTTGCCGGTCGGCAGCTCCACCTGCAGCGAGGTGGTGTTGTCGGCAAGCACGGCGCCGGCCTTGAAGGCGCCGTCCTCCTCGAAAAGGACATTCATCGGATGGGTTTCTGCAAAAGCCAAAGGGCGCGAATTATACCGTGCCGCCTGCCGCGCCCTGCGCGTGATGGCGACGCGCGGCAGAGACTGCGGACGTTGCGCGGACGGTGGGTTGCGCTGCGCTGAATCCAGTCACTTGATTGATGCCCAACGCGCTCGGGCTTTAACCCGACATGTCGACTTGAAGCCTGACCTACGCGTTGATGGGCTCGATCGTCAAACGCCTGCCGCCATTCCCGTTTGCCCGGGAATGACGTGACATTTGAGGAGAGCGGGAAAAAGAGGCGTCAGCGCGAATTCACCACAAAACAAATTTCATTTGTCATTAACGTTTTTTCACCAAACCGCCGCTCAGCCTTGCTGTGTGCGGCAACTTGGCTGAGAAAAATCACCAACCTGATTTTTCTGCGCCGACAAGCGCGCCCAGCAAGGCCTGGCGGCCATCCGCCGCAAAAACATCCATGCGTTAATCATCTTCATGCGAACAAAGTTCCTGAAAAGCCTCGAAGAGTTCGCGTTCCTCGAAGCGCACATGCGCCTGCATGAGCACGCCGAAACGCGCCAGCAGGTCGGCGTCGGCTTGCTCAAGCGCCGCGACGAGCGCGCGCAGCGCGTCGTGCTCGGCCTGGGTGCGGCGCACCAGCGCGTCAGCGCCGGCCTGCGTCAGGCGCGGCAGCAGCTGCTGTTCCTCGACGCGAAAATGCGCGTCGAGCTCGCTGGCATACAGCTGCCGGATGCGCGCGGCGAGGCGCTGCCTCTCTGGCAGGCTGTCTGCGGCGGCGGCCTGGGCGGCGCGCGCGAGCTTGAGTGCGCCATGATGTTCGCGCGACAGTTCGACCAGGGCGGGAATGCGTTTCATGCGTGGCAGCCTTTCAATCCGTATTTACCAGTATTTTTCGAACGCCATCTGCCCCGCCACGCCGCGCCGCGTGGTGGCGAAACCACGCGCGCCGAGCAACTGACGCAACTCGGCGGTCATTTGCGGATTGCCGCAGATCATCAGGCGCGATCGCGCCACATCGAGCGGCAGGTCGACAGCCTGTTCGAGCCGGCCGTCGGCCAGCAGTTGCGGCATGCGCGCGGCGAGCGGCGTCGCACCGGCGTCGCGCGTGACGATCGGCACATAGCTCAGGCGCGCCGCCGGCGCGGTGTTGAGCGCCGCGCGCACGGTCGCATCGGGCAGCGCGGCGATGTCGTCGCGATAGGCGAGCTCGCCGGCATGGCGCACGCCATGCACGACAATCAGGCGCTCAAATTTTTGCCACACCGACGGTTCGCGCAGGATCGACAGGAAGGGGCCAAGCCCCGAGCCTGTCGCCAGCAGCCACAGGTCGCGGCCCGGCGCGACCTGGTCGAGCGTCAGGAAACCGAAGCTGAGTTTTTCGATGCGAATCGCATCGCCGACGCGCAACTGCGCCAGACGCGTCGAGAATGCGCCGCCCGGCACCAGCACGGCGATGAATTCCAGCGCGTCGTCGTAGGCCGCCGAAACCATCGAGAACGGCCGCCAAATGACAGTGGCGGCATTGTCGCTAGCGCCGCTGTCGCCCGCAGCATCGGCCAAGCCGAGACGCGCGTAATGTCCGGGCGTGAAACGGAAGGCGCGATAGCGCGTGGTGCGAAACGACAGCAGCGTCGGTGTCCAGGCGCGGATCGCCAGCACGCGCTCGGTGGTCCAGCGTTCGGCGAGTGCTGGTTGCACCGTGGCCGGCGCCGCGGATTCGCGGCCGGATTCAGAAACTGCGCCCATGCTGCACCTCCTGTTCAAAACTTCAACGTGACCGCGTCTTGCCGCTCAAAACGCTGGCCAGCATGACGATGATGAAGGCCAGCAAGGCCAGGGCATTCAACAGCCCGCCCGTCTGGCGCAGCGCGAAATCAGCCTGCAAACCGCCGGCCAGTCGCACAGCCAGCGAGACATGCAGCAGAATCAACGGCAGATACATGGCCGGGTGATAGGGAACCTTCACGCGCGCCACGGCCGGGAAAATGATCGGCGCGTGACCGAACACCATGGCGAACACGAAACCGATGCCGATCGCATGCAGCGCGCTGTCGCGCCAGACATGGCCGGGCAGAAAGCCGCCGGCCATGCCGAGCAAGCCGGCCAGCGCCAGCCAGACATAACCCGACAGCAGACAGAGCGCGATGAAGCGCACCAGTCCGCGCTGACGCACGTTGTGGCGTGCGATGTCATAGCGCAGCAGCCACGCCGCCAGCGCCAGCAACCCGGCGGCGAACAGCACCAGACCGTTGTGCGGCTGCAGCAGGCTCAGCGCGGCGCCGCTCAGGATGACGCCAACGATGAGCTGGAACAGCCGCTGCGCATGCCGTGGCGTGACCAGCAGCCGCGTGAGTTCGAGGCGTTCACCGGCGATCGTGAGCACCAGGAAGGCCAGCCACCAGGGCACGGCCGGCACGATCTCACCGCCCAGCAGCCAGACCAGATGGCCAACCAGCCAGCACAGCGCACCGCCCGCCAGCACCAGCGTGAATGCCGCCACCTGCCGGCGCAGCACCTGCATGCTGGCCGCCACCAGCGTCGCCGCAGCAAGACAGCCAAGCAGCTGCGCCACCCGCACGGGCGCATCGATCAACAGCATCAGGCCGCCAAGTCCGGCCGCCGCGGGCGCCAGATACGCCCAGCCGATCCCGAGCGCCACGGCGCGTTCGAGACTGATCACGGTGCCGAAAAACGCCGCGATCATGAGCACGCCATGCCAGCCCGCCGCCGCCTGCGCCATGGCCGGCACGTCCCACGCCAGGCGCGCCAAGCCCGCCAGCACGCCGCCCAGCAGCGACAGCAGGCCCAGAGCGAGCAAAGGCAGACGGGGAATCGAAGAGGCGACGGACATGATGTTTCCCTTAGCTTGACGTTGACGCTGTGGCCGACCAGCCGAATTCCTGCCGCGTCGCGGCGTCCATCAATGCCGGACTCCAGGGCGGCTCCCAGACCAGCCGCACTTCGGCGCTGACGGGCGGCGGCAAAGCCTTGCCGAGCACGGTCCGCACATCGTCGAGGATCATCTCGCCCATCGGGCAGGCTGGCGAGGTCATGGTCATCTCGATGAGCACAGCGCCGGGCGCAACGTCAATGCGATATACGAGGCCGATGGCGACGATATCCTTGCCGATTTCCGGATCGACGACCTGCCGCAGCAGTGCACGGATCTGTGATTCGTCGGGTACTGTGGGCTCTTGCGTCATGGCCATCATAAAGCGGTAAAATTAATACTTATTAATCGTATCACCTACCTCCCGCATAAGCAATATATCTTTTACCGCTTATAAAACCACCATGCGCCTGACGACTTTCAGCGACTACACCCTGCGCGTACTCATGTATCTGGCCGTGAATCGCGAACGACTGGCGACGGTTGCCGAAATTGCCGCCGCTTACGCGATCTCGGAGAACCATCTCATGAAGGTGGTTAACCAGCTGGCGCGCTCGGGCGTCATCGAAGCCGTGCGCGGCAAAGGTGGCGGCATCCGCCTGGCGCAGGCGCCCGAGGATATCCGCCTCGGCGCAGTGATCCGCCTCAGTGAAGGCGAAGCACCGATTGTCGAGTGCCTGGCCGATGATCCAGGCAATGAACCCGACAGCTGCCGCATCGCCCCGGCCTGCAAACTGTCGGGCATTCTGGCGCGCGCCTTCGATGCGCTGTACGCCACACTCGATGAATACACGCTGGCCGATCTCATCACCGCGCCGCGCAAACTGCGGGCGTTGTTGAGACCGGACTGAGGAGCAAGCGCTGCGGGTTGAGTGACGCGGGACGCCGGGGCCGATTATGATGTGGGCCCCGATTGTTTTCCGAGGATGAAACCCGCATGCAGCCAATGATCCAGCTCATTCTCGGCGGCGCCCGTTCCGGCAAGAGCGCCCTGGCCGAACAACGTGCGCTCGACTCCGGCCGGCGCGTGGTTTACCTCGCCACGGCCGAAGCCGGCGACGCCGAAATGCAACGCCGCATCGCCCACCATCAGGCACGCCGGCCGGCGCATTGGGACCTCGTCGAAGCGCCACTCGATCTGGCCGCCACGCTGCAGCAGCATGCCGCCGCCGATACCTGCGTGCTGGTCGACTGCCTGACGCTGTGGCTCACGAATCTGCTGTATGCCGGCGACGCCGCCGCGCAAGCGGAAGCCGGCCAGCCCATCGCCTGCGCACGACTGGTCGAAGAACAGCACGCTCTGCTGACAACGTTGCCGCAGCTGCCGGGACAGATTCTGCTGGTCAGCAACGAAGTCGGTTGCGGCATCGTCCCCATGCACCCCGTCACGCGGCTATTCGCCGACGAACAGGGCCGCCTGAATCAGCGCCTCGCCGCACTGGCCCACCGCGTGACATTGGTAGTCGCCGGGCTGCCGCTGGAGATCAAGTAAGGCCACCTGCTAGCTCGGGTTTCAACCCGAGCTAGCATCTAAAAAATGGCGGTCAGAAATGCAGCGCTACCCTGGCAGCGGCAAATACTGCGCGAGCCGCGACCAGTCGAGATGCGCTTCAAGCGTGTCGGCGAGGCGGTCGAGTTCGGTTTCACGGCGCGCGGCGAGGTCGAAGGGCGCGGCGTTTTTGAGTCCGGCCCAGTGCAGCAGGCTGGCGAGCGCGGCGGGGGCGTCGAACAGGCCGTGTAGATAGGTGGCGAGAATCTGGCCATCGGCCGACAGTGCGCCGTCGCTGCGGCCGTCGGCAAAGCGCACGGCAGGATAAGCGAGTGCGGCGCCGGTCGAACGGCCCATGTGAATTTCATAACCTTGCACCGCAGGCGCGCCGGGCAGTGCGAGATTTCCCTGCACATTCACCAGCTGCTTTTCGGCCGCCAGCGTGGTGTGCAGGTCGAGCAGGCCGAGGCCCGACGCGCTGCCCGGCGCACCTTCGAAGCCTTGCGGATCGTGCAGCGCCTGGCCGAGCATCTGCAGACCGCCGCAGATGCCGATGAGTTTGCCGCCATAGCGCAGATGACGCTGAATCGCCGTGTCCCAGCCCTGCGCGCGCAGCCAGGCCAGATCGCCCTGCACGGCCTTGCTGCCGGGCAGCACGATGAGGTCAGCGGGCGGAATCGTCGCGCCGGGGCCGACGAACTCGAAGGCGAGGTCGGGATGCAGACGCAGCGCGTCGCAATCCGTGGCGTTGGAGATGTGCGGCAGAGCCGGCGCGATCACGCGCAAGCGGGCGTCGGCCGCACCGCTGGGCTGACGCGGCAGCGCATCCTCGGCATCCAGCGCCAGGCCGTGCAGATACGGCAGCACGCCGAGTACCGGCTTGCCGGTGCGTTGTTCGAGCCAGTCGAGGCCGGATTGCAGCAGGCTCGGGTCGCCGCGAAAACGGTTGATCACAAAGCCCACGACGCGCGCCTGCTCGCTGGGCGACAGCAGTTCGAGCGTGCCAACCAGATGCGCGAACACGCCGCCGCGGTCGATGTCGGCGATCAGGATCACGGGGCAATCCGCCAGCTCGGCGAAACCCATGTTGGCGATATCGCGCTCGCGCAGATTGATCTCGGCGGGGCTGCCCGCACCTTCGACCATCACGGCCTGATACTGCGCTGTGAGCCGACCGTAGGAGGCCATCACCGCACTCAGGGCGCGCGGTTTGTAGGCGTGATAATCGCGCGCCGACATGTCCGCGCAAACCTTGCCGTGAATGATGACCTGCGCGCCGACATCGCTCGATGGCTTGAGCAGCACCGGATTGAAATCGCTGTGCGGCACCAGCCCGGCCGCCAGGGCCTGCAGCGCCTGGGCGCGACCGATCTCGCCACCATCAATCGTCACGGCGCTGTTGAGCGCCATGTTCTGCGGCTTGAACGGTGCAACACGCACGCCGCGCCGCTGGAGGACACGACACAGCCCAGCCACCAGCGTGGTCTTGCCGGCGTCGGAGGTGGCGCCTTGCACCATCAGGGTGTCGTTGCGCATGGGATATCCGCCCGCGCTCAGCGCGGCTTGCGGCGCATGGTCAGCTGCGCCTCGTCGAGCGTGATTTCGAACTGGGCGAGGAAGTTCTGCCCCAGCAAGGCTTCGTCGGGCGCCAGCCCCGCCAGACCTGTCGACACGGCGATGCCGGGCAGCGTGAAGCGCCCGGCCGTGACACTGACATTGTCGACCACGCGGCCCAGCCGCGCGCCATTGGCCGTGCGCACCTGCACGCGCCGGCCGCCCGTAAGACTGGCGGCGGCGGCAAACTCCTCCGACACCGCCACCATGCTGGCGCCGGTGTCGACGATGAAGTTCGCGCGCTTGCCATTCACGAGCCCCTGGAGGCGGAACTGGCCGTCCTTGCTACGCCGGACGACCAGCAGGCCGTCGTCGCCGCCGGCCGTAGTTTTCGCCATCGCGCCCGGCGTTGCACCGCCGAGACGCGTGCAGCCGCGCGCTTCGAGCTGCTGCACGCTGAGGCCCGGCGACGGGCTGACGATGCGCAAGGCATCGCGTTGCGGCGACGTGCATTGATACAGCGGCTCGGCCAGCGCGCTGCTCTGCCAGGCCAGCAGCGTGACCAGCGCGGCAGCAGCATGACCAGCCACGCCGCCGAATGTCACGCGCCTCATCGCAGCGCCGCCTGCAATGCCTTGACCAGGGCTGCTGCCGCCGCGGGATCGCGGATGTAGGCGGTCGGGCTGACGCGGTCGACCTTGCCCGCGCAGCGCTCGACGATGGCGTCGGCGGCCTGCGTGGTAGCGCCGACAATGGCCACGGCATGCAGGACCTCGTCGTCGATGAGTTCGCCCATCTCGGCCCAGGCGCCCTGCTTGGTCAGCGCGCTGAGTTGCTCCTGCAGGGCGCCCCGCCCGAGCTGTTCGAGCACCGGTCGATACGCCGGCGTCGAGGCATAGAAGGCGATCTGTACGCGCAGTTCGCGCACCGCCTGCTCGACCTCCTCACTGGTGCGGCCGGTGGCCACCAGCAGCTGGCAGGAGATTTCGAAATCCTTCCGTTGGCGTCCGCTCTTGTTCAGACCGCGCTGCAGCGCCGGCAGCGCGCAGTGTTCGAAATACGCCGCGCTGTGGAACGGATGCACGAGAAAACCGTCGGCCACCTCGCCCGCCACTTCGGTCATCGCCGGCCCGACGCCGGCCAGCAGAATCGGCGGCGTGCCATGGGGATTCGGCCCCGGCGTAAGCAGTGGCGGCATCAGCGTGTGGGTGTAGAACTCGCCGCGAAAATTCAGCGGCGCGCCGCCCTGCCAGGCATCCCAGATCGCGCGCACGGCGAGCACGAACTCACGCATGCGCGGCGCCGGCGCCGACCAGGGCATCGAGAATCGCTTTTCGATATGCGGACGAATCTGCGAACCCAGGCCGAGCAGGAAGCGCCCCTTCGACATCAACTGCAGATCGTTGCCAAGCTGCGCCACCAGCATCGGGTTGCGCGCGAACGCCACGGCAATCGCCGTGATGAGCTGCAGCCGCCCGGTATGCTCGGCGGCGATCGCCAGCGGCAGGAACGGATCGCTCGGCCCGTCGAAGGTGTACGCGCCATCGTAGCCATCGGCCTCCAGCGCCTGCGCGGCCATCCGCGCATCGAGGGGATTCGGGGCCAGCAGCGGAGCATCGATTTTCATGCGGGGAAACCTTTCGTCATATGTGGTACATCCGGAGCCGCGACGGAGAATCCAGCGAGCGTCATTTCAATACCTCCCAGCGCCCGCCCCTGGCCGGCCCGACATGGCGCAGAGCACCAGCGCGCTTCAGCTTGGCGATGTGGTACTTGATGCCATCGCGGGTCAAACCCAAAGCACTGGCCAATTGCGATTGCGTGATGTCTGGCCGGTTTATGATGAGACCCAGCAAGCGCTCTGACTCGATGATTGGGGTAGTGATTGGGGTAGTGATTGGGGTAGTGATTGGGGTAATTTCGCCACCCACAGTGTTGGCCGTTCCGAAGGAAAAATCCACCCACAACCCGGTTGCCTCTTGCCGGAACTGCGGGCGGGGCGTCTTTGTGCTATCGCAGGCTTGCAGGATCCGCTCGACTCCACGCCCCCAGGATTCAATCATCCCGGCGCGAAAAAACGTGTTGGCGATATTCGGGTTAAACGGCTCGGAAGGGTGTTTGTCCAGCAGTTGCTTGATGGTCCAGCTGGGCGGCAACTGGCCCGGGTTCCAGATCATCAACTTGTCGGTATACACGCTGATCTGCACTGGAATCGCACTGGCATAGTCCTTATGCACCACCGCGTTGAGAATCGCCTCGCGCAACGCGGCCTCCGGCACCGGATAGGTTTCAATGCGCTGCAATCCATCATACGAAATCCAGGCCTTCAGATATTTCAGCTGGATCAGCTGGATCGTTTGCGTGACCTGAGAAAACAGATCACCGCTGATCACATCCTGATAGCGTAAATCGACATTGCTGTCGAAGAAACCGATCTTGATATAGGCGCCACCGATGAACTGTTCCGGCAAAGGGTGAAACAGCAAGGTTGCGGCGCGAGTCAGATAACGCCCTTCACGCAGATGCAACTTGTCGAGCAAGGCGCCATCCGATTCCTGCAATATTTCGCTCGATAGACGACCGCTGTTTGACGCCTGTGCACGAAACAGTGCCAGGGTTTTCTGGTTGAGGTCTTTCAGCGCGGTGCCTGGATGAGACACGCCATCCCAGGTCCGCCCATGTTTGCGCAACAGGAAACGTTCCAGCGCCGCACCCTTGAGCATCTGGTTGGTGCTGCCACTGCGATAAAAATATTCGCCGCGATAACTGATCGCATTGGGATAAGGCGGCACAACGATTTCAAGATAATCGCGCCCCGACTTGCGGCGCAAATTCACATCCACCATCACCCCCAGGACATCCCGCACCTTGTTGGGCAAATCCTCCAGCAACTTGCGCGCATCCTTGAGGTCCGTAACTTCGCCCTTGTCATTCCGCCCGATCACCAGCATGCCGCCTTCGGCATTCGCGAATCCACACATACATTTCAGATATTCATCGCGCCAGGACTCCTTCCACTCGATGTGCTGATTTTCTTTCATACGCATCGAACTCTCCCGGACAGCCGTTGGGCTTCCTGCATTTTTCTCTTCCGCAGTGACGGCAATAGTCAGCCGTGCAATATACCAGACAGCCAAAATTCCCGGCTTCAGCATCACTCGGCAGGACATGTGTACAGGCCGATTGCTTGGCAATGGACGCAGTCAAACCAAACCTCAAACTCAGTCTATTGTCATCTATCCGTATAATCGCCGGATATCCGCACCTTGATTTCAGCGAGAGGCTACTGCTCATGCGGGTTGAGGGGGGGGTTGCAGGACCGACCATGTAAACTGATTTTCACCGTCGCAGGCAAACCGAGCACGCGCCCCACGAAAATGTTGTCTTGATCATCAAAGTCAATACGGGAAAAAGGGCCGTGGTCAGATTAAATTCAGCCGGGCAAGCCGGATTGCCGCATCTTCGGTTGGATTGACTACTCGAGACTCGGAGTGCGCTCACGATTGTTCGAGCATTCTTCCACTACGGATTGTCCAGCCGCTCCAACGTTGAATATCCACCGAATCCGCTCCTCAGCCTGCGCCAGCAGGTGCGGATTCTGCCGATAAGCCAGCAGCAGCATGGCGCGATTGGCCTCGATTTCACACAGCAGGCGGTAGTTCTCTTCGGCGGTCATGGATTCGCCTCCTGCTGGAGTTTCCTCAGCTCTTCGATGTCGATCTGATCCTTGCTGCGGCCGGTGCCGGTCTTCATTGCAATCAAGTGTTCGATGGAAGCCACGGCAATTGTCAGAGGACCGATTTCAACCGGTTTGGCGTCCTTTCGTAAAGCCACGAAGGGCGCCACTGGCCGGATCAGTACATCCAGCACCGTCGCCACTGCCTCAGACGATCGCAGACTGAAAGCCAGCATGCCTTTTTCTTGATGCCATTGGTCAAGCAGCGACGGGTTGGTCAGGGAGTCGATCGCCACCGGGTTGATCGGCTGCAATCCGGCGGACTTGGCGCAAGCAATGAAACGTTGCAGATTTTCTTCATCCATGGCCAGGACGACGTCTACGTCCATCGTGAGACGCTGGTAACCATGCAAGGCCACGGCGAGTCCGCCCACCAGGACGAACTCGACTTTGGCATCGGAAAGCTTTTTGAGTAGATCAAACATGGCCATAGATTGAATGATACGTCAGCCTGGCCTCACCCTGTCACTACAAACACAACGGCCGGTTGCTCCGTTCGCATGAACGGAGCAACCGGCCGGGTGATGATTTCAGCCGTAGCGCTTAAATCGCCAGACCGATATTCGCCCCGTGACGCGTCGATTCGGACATGTGACGCGGCAGCCAGGCGGCGCCAGCCAGGTAGAGCTGGGCGATGCTGCCGTCGGCCTTGAGCTGGTCGTACAGATCGTGTTTGGCGACCGAGCCATACACCAGCACCACGCTGTCGAAGCCTTCTTCGCGGTAGGTCTTGCCGCCCCACGCGGAAACCAGTTCGATGGCGTTGCCCTGCACGGCCTTGAGCACCAGGTTCGGGTGCATTTTCACGTCGAACTCTTCCATGCGCTTCAGCAGCATGCCCACGGAATAACGCGCGACTTCGAAGCCGACCTGCACGGACTTGGTGAAGATCTCGACCTGCTTGCCTTGCGCGGCGAGGAACTCGGCGACGCAGGGGGTCTCGTAATAGTCTTCCTGCGAGATGATCGCGACGCGCTTGCCGGTCTGCA